>JBBQIB010000046.1:0-19536 GCA_038324515.1 Burkholderiales bacterium | reverse complement strand
CACGCAACTCGATCATCTTGTCGTCGCTGGCCCAGCCGAACCAGCCCGACTTCTCGCCGCGCGTGTCCATCGTTGGGTTGGCGATCGGGCTCCAGACGTCAAAGGCCTGCCAGGCGGTCAGAAACATGTGCCAGCCACCGTTGGCAATCGTATCCTTCTTGGCCCGGCGGCCGACCAGCGTCTGCCAGTCCATGGCCTGCAGATCGACCTTGAAGCCAGCCTGGCGCAACAGTTGCGCTGCGACATCCGGCAGCTTCTGGATGCTGGCCAGATCGGTGGGTTTCATGATGACGATCGGCGTGCCGTCGTAGCCGCTGGCCTTGAGCAGTTCTTGCGCCTTGCGCATGTTGCTCTTGGACTGCAACTCGCTGCCGGTGCTGACGCCGTAAGGCGTGTTGCAGATGAACATGCTGGGGCAAGTCCTGTACAGCTCTTTGACGCCCACCTGTGCGCGCAAGAAAGACTCTTGCGAGAAAGCAGCGATCGCGGCCTGACGCACTTTGGGGTTGTCAAACGGCGGTTGCAGGTGGTTGAAGCGCGCCATGTACTGCAACCCCAGGTTGGCCCAGGTCGGGAGCTGAACCGAGGTGTCTTTCTTCATCCCTTCGTAGAAGTCAAAGCCCAGCGCTTCGATGATGTCGACTTCGCCCTTTTTGAGCGCGTTGACCTGCGCTTGTGCGTCGCGCAAAGCCAGATTCCACTCGACGCGGTCCACGAACACGCGTTTGCCGCCAGTGCTGCCGGAGGGCGGCTCGCTGCGCGGCACGTACTTGTCATTCTTCAGGTACACGGCGCGATCGCCTGGCTTGAACTCATCGCGCTTGAAGACGAAGGGGCCTGAGCCGATGTGCTCTTCGATCTGCTTGAAGGCATCGGTTTCGGCGACGCGCTTGGGCATGATGAATGGCACATTGGAGCTGGGTTTGCCCAAAGCCTCGAGTACAAATCCGCAGGCCTCGCTGAGGAAGATGCGGAAAGTGTCAGGCGCAGGCGAATCCATGCGCGACACAAAAGTGAACAGCGCGCTGCCCATGGCGTCGCGCTTGCCCCAGCGCTGCAGGCTGGCGATCACGTCCTCGCCAGTCACAGGCGCGCCATCGTGGAAAGCCAGACCTTTGCGCAGCTTGAAGGTCCACAACCGCTTGTCGGGGCTGACCTCCCAGGTGTCGACCATCTGCGGCTTGATCTGCGCCTTCTCGTCGGTGCCGAAGAGGGTGTCGTAGATCATGTAGCCGTGGTTGCGGCTCATGTAGGCAGTGGTCCAGATCGGGTCGAGCACGGCCAGGTTGCTGTGTGGGACGACGCGCAGCACGTTGTTCTGCGCGAAGGCCATGGAGGTAGACAACACAGCGCTGGCCGCCAGGGCCATGGCGAACAACGATCGGCGGTGCAGTTTCATCAATTCACTCCTAAAAGAATTCTGGATCGTCAAGATAGAACGGGCTGTAATTAGCAAGACTTGTGCCGGACTGGCGAAGAATTGCACCTTTTCAGTGCCTGCCTATTCTGACCTTTGCCTCGCGGCACTTCGATCAGGACAAACACCCCCAGCGCTGCCAGGCTGATGCAGCAGCAGATGCGCTCTCCTGGGCAAGGCTCATGTCGGGAAAGTTCCGGGGATCAGGATCTTGCGGTCGACCTGCTCGATGTTGCGGTGACCACAAAAGGCCATCGTCACATCCAGCTCTTTGTGGATGATCTGCAGCGCCTTGGTCACACCCGCCTCACCCATCGCACCCAGGCCATAAGCCATCGCGCGGCCGATCATCGTGCCGCGAGCGCCCAAGGCCCAGGCCTTCAGCACGTCTTGGCCACTGCGGATGCCACCGTCCATCCACACCTCGGTTTGCGAGCCCACCGCAGCGACGATCGCCGGCAACGCATCGATGCTGCTGGGCGCGCCATCCAGTTGGCGGCCGCCGTGGTTGCTGACGACGATGGCGTCAGCGCCGTGCTGCACGGCCAGCTTGGCGTCTTCGGCATCCATGATGCCTTTGAGGATCAGCTTGCCGCCCCACTGCTTCTTGACCCATTCGACGTCGTCCCAGTTCAAGCGCGGGTCAAATTGCTCGTTGGTCCACGAGGCCAATGACTTCATGTCGCTGACGCCTTTGACATGGCCCACCAGGTTGCGAAAGGTGTGTCGCCGCGTGCCCATCATGCCCAGGCACCAGCGCGGCTTGGTCGCCATGTTCAGCAGGTTGCCCATCGATGGCAAGACCGAAGCGCGCATCTTGTTCTTCAGATCCTTGTGGCGTTGGCCAATCACCTGCAGGTCCAGCGTCAGCACCATCGCACTGCACTTGGCAACTTTGCAGCGCTCGATCATGCGCGTCATCGCTTCGCGGTCACGCATCATGTACAACTGAAACCAGAACGGCGCGGTGGTGTTCTCAGCCACGTCTTCGATCGAGCAAATGCTCATCGTGGACAGCGTGAAAGGGATACCGAACTTCTCAGCCGCACGTGCGGCGTGGATCTCGCCATCGGCATGCTGCATGCCGGTCAAGCCCACGGGGGCAATGCACACCGGCATCTTGACGTCCACGCCCACCATCTTTGTGGCCGTGCTGCGCCCTTCCATGTTGACCGCCACGCGCTGGCGCAGCTTGATGCGCTGAAAATCTTCGGTGTTGGCGCGGTAAGTACCTTCGGTCCAACTGCCGCTGTCGGCGTAGTCGTAAAACATGCGCGGCACGCGTTTCTTGGCCAGCACGCGCAGGTCTTCGATGGTGGTGATCACGGGCATGGGGTTGAGTCTCCTTGTCTGTCGGATTGTGTCTGCTTTGACAAGACGCCTCCACCCTGCGCCCGGGATAACGATCACACGCCTTGCCGCGCGGCATTGATGCATTTACGTCGTCACCGGCTTGGGGGCAGGGATACCCTCCTGCAGTTGCTGGACATGGCTGCGCGCCAGCGCGGCCATCGTGCCGAGATCGAGTTGTTCAATCCATCGATCGAACTACGGAGCGCGCAAACCCGCAGCGGATACGCAGGCCGTGATCCATTCGCGGCTGGGCTACGCGCCTGAGGTCCAGCCCTCACCCAGGCGGGGTCTGGACCGGCACATCCTGCAGGCCAGCGCGCCCAAAGCCCGAGTGGCACCGCATGCCGGTCCCGGCAGGGGCGGCTGATGGTCAATCAGGCTGGTCAATCAGGCGAGCGCGATCTCGATCACCACCGGCGCGTGGTCGCTGGGCCTTTCGTTCTTGCGCGGCAGCTTGTCGATGTGACATCCAAGCACGTGGGCGCGCAAAGGCTCGCTGACCAGGATGTGGTCGATGCGCAAGCCCTGGTTCTTGCGAAACGCCAGGTTGCGGTAGTCCCACCAGGACCAGGACCTGGGCGGCTGATCGAAGAGCCTGAAGGCGTCTACCAGCCCCTGCTGCAGCAGCCCCTGGAAGTGCCCGCGTTCTTGCGGTGTGCAGTGGATCTGCCCGGCCCAGGCCACGGGGTCGTAGACGTCGCGGTCTTCCGGCGCAATGTTGTAGTCGCCCAGCAGCACCAGGTTGGGGTGGCGGCTGAGCTCATCCTGCACCCAGGCCTGCAGGGCATCCAGCCAGCGCATCTTGTAGACGAACTTGTCGCTGTCAGGTGCTTGCCCGTTGGGAAAGTACGCACCGATGACCCTCACACCCGCGCCGTTGCCGGCGTCTGCTGCGGCACCTTCAGCCGTCAGCGCCGAAGGCAGCGTCCCCGCGATGACACGTGCCTGATCGTCTACCAGGCCGGGTATGTTCTTGACCACCTCACTGGCCGCCTGGCGGCTGAGCAGTGCCACGCCGTTGTAGGTCTTCTGTCCGAACCATTGCACCGCATACCCCGCGGCCTCGATCTCGGCCTGCGGAAACTTGTCGTCGGTGAGCTTGGTTTCCTGCAGCACCAGCCCATCCACCGGATTGGCTTGCAGCCAGTCCAAGACTTGGGGCAACCGGACGGCCAGCGAGTTGACGTTCCAGGTGGCGAGTTTCATTGGCTTCTCAAACTGTTGATATTTTTAAAATAAGATCAGACCGGCGAGAACGGGTTCTTCCATCTGACGCCGGTGCCGCTGAAGTCTGCCCCGGTTCGCGTCACCACGGTCAAGTCGTTGACCCATGCGATGGCGGCGATCTGCTTGTCGAGTTCGTGTTCCGGATGTGGTATTCGCAGCCGCCCCCACACTGGTCTGCGCCGACGCTGGCCTTCGACGCCAAGACGTCGGTAAAGCTTCGTCTGCGTGGGCGCGCCAGCGCAGTGGCCAAGATCTCACGATGTTCGGCTTCAGCACTTGGGCCATGCGCTCGGGCACGCTCCTTGAGCGCCCTGACAACTTTTTCATCGACACCGCGAACAAGCAAATCAGCCACCGCGCTCTCCCTCTGACTGGACGATAGCAATGTTTTCTTCTGGGTGTTGGGGCGTCAAATGGAGCGTCAACGTGCATGCACCCGCGCCGCACGCCGTCACGGAAACGTCCCTGCGACCGGCCGCAGGAGCGCCTGGCTGCTGAAGCCTTGAGGAGGGTCCCCAGCAGCGGAGCCAGGCCTGCGCGCACGCTCGCGCCGCGGCTGATAATTCGTCGCTTCCCAACCTCGAAAGGTCCTCGACATGCTGAAGTTCTACTACTCGCTCGCACCCAACCCGATGAAGGTGGCGCTCTTCCTGGAGGAAGCCGGTTTGCCCTACGAGGCGATTGCGGTGGACACGCGCAAGGGCGAGCAGCACAGCGCCGCCTTCATGGCGCTGAACCCCAATGCCAAGGTGCCGGTGATCGTCGACGGCGAGGCCACCGTCTTCGACAGCAGCGCGATCCTGATGTATCTGGCCGAGAAGACCGGCCAGTTCGGCGCGCCCGACACGCCCAGGGCCAAGGCCGAGCTGCTGTCCTGGATGATGTTCACGGCTTCGGGCATTGGGCCCTTTACCGGCCAGTGCGTGCACTTCAAGCACCACGCGCCCGAGCCCAACCCCTACGCGCTGAATCGATACGACTTCGAGGCCTGGCGTCATTGGCGTTTGCTGGATGCCCGCCTGGGCAAGGGGCCTTTCATGCTGGGCGACAGCTACACCATCCTGGACATGGCCGTCTGGGGCTGGGCCCGAGCCGTGCCGTTCGCGCTGGGCGCCGAAGCCTGGGAACAGCTGCCGAACATCAAGCGCCTGCTCGACACGATCAACGAGCGACCTGCGGCGCAACGTGCCGCAGCGCTGAAAGATCGCCACGCCTTCAAGACCGAACTGGATGATGAGGCCCGACGTGCCATGTTCCCGCAGAACGAGCGCCTGAAAGTCTGAAAGGCTGAAAGCCTGAAGAGCCGAAGGGGGCTGGCAGCGCTGCACAAACAGCGCGGCGCGGCAGTGAGCCGGCGGATGCTCAAGCAACCGGGTGCCCCATCGACCGAGTTTGTCCTATTGACAGAACATTGGGACTGCACTTAAGGTCCGCCCCGTGAGCCCCCTGCTGCCCTTGCCCAAGTACCACCAGATCTACCTGGTGCTGCGCGAGCAGTTGCAAGAGGGTCGTTTTGCCGACGGCCTGCCGGGCGAGCTGGCGTTGGCCGGCCAGTTCGGTGTGGCGCGGGTCACCGTGCGCAAGGCGCTGGAGCAGCTGTCCGCCGAAGGCCTGATCGATCGTACGCCCGGTCGTGGCACCCGCCCGCGCCAGAAGCCGCCCGGTGCCGGCGCCGCCGCAGGCCCTGCGTCCGCCCCGGGTTCGCGCATGCAGCTCACCGGGCTGCTCGAGAACATCGTCAACATGGGCCTGCGCACGAAAGTGCAGGTGGTGAGTTGCGAGCTGATCGCCAGCTCCGATGAGGTGGCGCAGGCGTTGGGCATCCAGCCCGGCGCCCGGGTGCAAAAGGCAGTGCGCGTGCGCAGCACTGGCGAGGGGCCGCTGTCGGTGATCACGACCCACGTGCCCGAGCCGCTGGCGCGCGGCTTTGGGCGCAAGGAGTTGTCCCGCCAGCCCATCCTGCTGCTGCTGGAAGCCTCTGGCGTGCGCATCGGCCGCGCCGTGCAGACGCTGTCGGCCCGGCTTGCAGATGCCGTGGTGGCGCGCCGGCTCGACGTGCAGGCGGGGTCGGCGCTGCTGGCCGTCACCCGGCTCATCTACGACGAGCAAGAGCGGCCGGTGCAATGGTTGCACGGCCTGTACCGGCCCGATCGTTACCAGTACCAGATGCAGCTGTCCCGCGTGGGCAGCATCGACGCCAAGTTGTGGGTCAGCACCGAGGTGTCGGCTCATTTCCATTGATTCCTTCCGCTGATTCCTTCCCCTGATCTCGTCCCTTGATCCCTTTTATTGATCCCTTTCATTGATCCCGTTCATTGACACTGTGAAACCCACCAGGAGCCTCGCATGAGCAACCGTCGCAAGTTCATCCAGCAATCCGCCGCCGGCAGCGCCGCGCTGGCTTTCCCGCTCATCGGCGGCGCCCAGCCCACCTCAGTGAAGGTCGGCATCCTGCACCCGGTGACCGGTGCGCTCGCGTACTCTGGCTCGCAGTGCCGTGAGGGCGCGTTGATGGCCATCGAGGACATCAACAAGGCCGGCATCAAGTCGATGGGCGGCGCCAAGCTGGAGGTGTTGCTGGGCGACGCGCAGAGCACGCCACAGGCCGGCACGGCCGAGATCGAGAAGATGAACGAGGCCGGTTGCGCGGCCGTGGTGGGGGCGTTCGCGTCGGCCATCTGCCTGGCCACCACGCAGGCCGCCGCCAAGTACAACCTGCCGCACGTGGTGGACATCGGCGTGGCCGACCAGATCGTCGAGCGCGGCCTGAAGAACACCTTCCGTTTCGGCCCCGGCTACCGCACCTGCGCGCAGACGGCTGTGGCCAACCTGCATGTCCTGAACACGGCAGCCGGCAAGCCCGCGCGCACCGTGATGATCATTCACGAGGAAAGCCTCTTCGGCACCGGTACCGCCAACCTGCTGGCGCGCGAGTTGCCGGGCTACGGCTACGAGGTGAAGGAGGTCGTCAAGCACGCCAACCCCACGCGCGACTTCAACAATATCGTGCTGCGCATGAAGTCGATCAACCCCGACATCGTGATCCCCGCCAACTACTACAACGAATACGCGCTGCTGGTGCGCACCATGCAGCAGCAAAAGGTCATGCCCAAGGCCATCTTCTCGGTGTTGGGCGGCGCGGCTTCAAGCTACAAGTTCCTGAAAGAGTTTCCGGACGCCGCCGACGGCATCATCGACTGCAACCACTGGTTCAACCCGAAGGACAAGCGCAGTCTGGCGCTGAAAAAACGCGTCGAAGCCAAGGGTCTGTTCTTCAGCTACGAGGTGTTCAACACCTACACCGCCGTGCGCCTGCTGGCCGACGCCATCGAGCGCGCCAAGAGCGCCGACCGCGCGGCCATCATCGACGCACTGAGCAACAGCACCTTCAGCGACCACTTCATGCCGTATGGGCCCACCAAGTTCGTCAACGGCCAGAACACCGGCGCGCAGCCGCTGATGACGCAGGTCATCAAGGGCGACATTCGCGTCATCATCCCGCGCGACTACCGCGAGGCCGACCCCATCTTCCCGCTGCGCGCCTGAAGCTCCGGGCTCGATGCTCGAATTCGGCATCCTGTTCCCGTCGGTCCTGAACGGGCTGACGACCGGTGCGGTTTATGCGTTGATCGCGCTCGGGCTGACGCTGATCTACGGCGTGCTGCACATCATCAACTTCGCGCATGGCGCGTCGCTGATGGTGGCGCTGTACGCCGTGTACCTGCTGAAGCAACACCTGGGCATCGACCCCTACCTGGCGCTGCCGATCGTGGTGCCGGGCATGTTCGCGCTGGGCTACGGCCTGCAGCGGTACATCATCAACCGCGCCAGCCACGGCCGCGACGAGAACATCCTGCTGGTGACGCTGGGCATCTCGATCGTGCTGGAGAACCTGGCGCTGATGTTCTTCAAGAGCGACACACGCAGCATCGAGACGCCCTACACGCTGACCACCGTGGCCATCGGCCCGGCCATGATCTCGTTGCCCAAGCTGGTGGCCTTTGCCGGGGCGCTGGTGACCTCGGCGCTGCTGCTGTGGGTGGTGACGCGCACCGACCTGGGCCGCGCGATCCGCGCGGTGGCCAAAGAAAAGCACGGTGCCAAGCTGATGGGCATCGACGTCGACCACGTCTACGCCATGTGTTTCGGCATCGGCCTGGCCTGCCTGGGCGCGGCGGCCTGCTTTCTGCTGCCGGCGTATTACGTCAACCCGCAGGTGGGCAGCGGTTTTGTGCTGGTGGCCTTCACCATCGTGGTGCTGGGCGGCATGGGCAGCTTTGTGGGTGCGCTGGTGGGCGGGCTGCTGATCGGCGTGGTGGAGTCGGTGGGCGGTCTGTTTCTGGGTGAATCGCTGGGGCAGATCGGCATCTTCGTGATCTTCATCGCGGTGCTGCTGTTCAGGCCGCAAGGGCTGTTCGGCGCCAAGGCATGAAGCGCGACCTCGCTGCCATCGTCTTGTTCACAGCGGTGGTGCTCGGCGTCACGGCCACGGCCGACTCCGGGGTCGTGCTCACCTTCGTGATGATGACGCTGTACGCTACGCTGATGGCGCAGGCCTGGAACATGCTGGGTGGCTACGGCGGGCAGTTCTCTTTCGGCCACGCGCTGTTCTTCGGCACCGGGGCCTATGTGCAGGCCATGGCGCAGCTGAACCTGGGGCTCAACGCCTGGCTGGCGCTGGCGATGGCGGTGGTGGTTGCCGCGGGCGTGGGCCTGTTTGTGGGCGCGCTGACCTTCCGCTACGGGCTGAAGGGCTCGTACTTCGCGCTGGTGACGCTGGCTTTTGCCGAGGTCTTCCGCATCATTGCGGTGTCGGTGGGCTTCACCGGCGGCGGCGTGGGCTTGATGCTGCCGCTGCAGGAGTCTTTCGCCAACCTGCAGTTCAGCTCGCGCAGGGGCTACATCATGCTGGTGCTGGGCTTCGTGGTCGCGGCGCTCGGGGTGACCGCCTGGCTGCGGCACTCGCGCTTCGGCGCGCAGCTGCAGGCGGTACGCGACAACGAGGACGCTGCGCGCGCCATCGGCGTCGACCCCTGGCGTGTCAAGCTCGGCGCCATCACGCTGTCGGGCGGTTTCATGGGCGCGGCGGGCGCCTTCTATGTTCAGGTGTTCCAGTACATCGACCCATCCATCGCCTTCGGCCCGCACACCTCGGTCGAGGCGCTGGTGGCCGCCATCGTGGGCGGCATGGGCACGTTGTGGGGCCCCGTGTTGGGCGCGCTGGTGCTGCATTTGCTGGCCGACCTGACGCGTAACCTCTTCGGGCAGTTGCCGGGGTTGAACATGGTGATCTACGGCACCGTGCTGGTGGTCATCGTGATGTTCCTGCCGCGCGGCCTGTCGGGTGTGGGGCGCTCGGTGCGCGATGCGTGGCGGGGCCGCAAATGACACGCCAAGTGCCCGAGCCGCTGCTCGGCCTGAACGGTCTGTCCATCGCCTTCGGCGGCCTGCGCGCGGTACAGGACGTGAGCCTGGACGTGATGCCCGGCACGCTGACCGCGCTGATCGGCCCCAACGGGGCCGGCAAGACCACGCTCTTCGCGCTGATGTCGGGCTTTCTGCAGCCCGACAGCGGCAGCGTGCGCTTCAATGGCGCCGACATCACCGGCCGCGCACCGCACCTGAACGCGCGCGCCGGCATGACGCGCACCTTCCAGATCGTGCAGCCCTTTGCCGCGCAGACGGTGCGCGAGAACATCGCCGTGGGCGCACACCTGCACGAGCCCCGGCGCGCAGCGGCCCTGGCCGCGGCCGAGGCGGTGGCGCAGCGCGTGGGCCTGGCGCCGCAGCTCGACAAGCCAGCGGCCGACCTCACCGTGGCCGGCCGCAAGCGGCTCGAGCTGGCGCGGGCGCTCGCCACGAAGCCCAAGCTGCTGCTGCTGGACGAAGTGCTGGCGGGCTTGAACCCGCAAGAGATCGCCGAGATGATCCCGGTGGTGCGCAGCATTGCCGACAGCGGCGTCACCGTGTTGATGATCGAGCATGTGATGCAGGCGGTCATGAACCTGGCCAGCCACGTGTGGGTACTGGCGCAGGGCCAGCTCATTGCCTCGGGCACGCCGGGCGAGGTCACTTCAGACCCCCAGGTCATCGAGGCTTACCTCGGCCCTGGCGCCGCGGCGCGACTGCAAGGGGCCCATTTGCAAGGGGCCCGTTTGCAAGGGGCCCGTCCGCAAGGGGGCCATTTGCAAGGGACCCATTTGCAAGGGGATGGTGCATGACGCCGCTGCTCGACATCCAGGGCCTGCGTGGCGGCTACGGCCGCGTCGAGGTGCTGCGTGGCGTTGATCTTCAGGTCGGCGCGGGTGAGATCGTGGCGCTGCTGGGCAGCAACGGCGCCGGCAAGTCCACGCTCAACAACACGGTCTGCGGCATCGAGCGCGCCTGGTCGGGCAAGGTTTTCTTCGACGGCCGAGACTTGACCCGTGCGCACTACCGCGAGGTGGTCAAGGCCGGCCTGATCCAGGTGCCCGAGGGCCGCAAGGTCTTCCCCAATCTGAGCGTGCTCGAGAATCTGGAGCTGGGCTCCTTCACCCGGGCCCGCGAGCGCCGCGCCAGCAACCTGGAGCGCGTGTTCACCATCTTCCCGCGGCTGAAGGAAAGGTTGACGCAGAGAGCCGGCACGATGAGCGGCGGCGAGCAGCAGATGCTGGCCATCGGCCGCGGCCTGATGGCCGAGCCGCGGCTGTTGATCCTGGACGAGCCGTCGCTGGGCCTGAGCCCGCTGCTGGTGGAAGAGATGTTTGCGCTGATCCGCCGGCTGCACAGCGAAGGCCTGTCGGTGCTGCTGGTCGAGCAGAACGTGGGCCAGAGCCTGGAGATCGCCGACCGCGCCTACGTGCTGGAAAACGGCGCCGTGCGCTTCAGCGGCCTGCCGGCCGAACTGCTGGCCAGTGCCGAGCTCAAAAGAGCCTATCTCGGCCTGTAAGGGACGCTTGCGATGCCCGCGATGACCCTTGCCCAGAAGCTGATTGCCAAGGCCTGCGGCCGCAGCGCGGTGCAGCCTGGCGAGGTCGTCACCTGCGGCGTCGACCTGGCCATGTTCCACGACTCGAGCGGCCCGCGACGTCTGCAACCGATGCTGGCTGAGCTGGGTGCCGAGATCTGGGACAAGCGCAAGGTGGTGCTGGTGATGGACCACTACGTGCCCGAGACCGACGACGAGTCACGCCGCATCGTGCGCATCGCGCGCGAATGGGCGGCCGAGCAGGCGCTGCCGCATGTGTACGACAGCCTGGGCATCTGCCATGTGGTGGTGCCGCAGAAGGGCCACATCCGTCCCGGCATGTTTTGCGTCGGTGGCGATTCGCATTCGCCCACCGGCGGCGCCTTCGGGGCCTACATGTTCGGCATCGGGGCGACAGAGATGTTGGGCGTGGTGACCACCGGCGAGATCTGGCTCAAGGTGCCGCGGACGATCTTCATGCGCTGGAGCGGCCGGCTGGCCGATGGTGTCAGCGCCAAGGACATGATGCTGGCGATGATCGGCCGCTTTGGCCTGAGTGGCGGCGACTACCAGGCGGTGGAATTCTGCGGCGAGGCCGTCACCGCGCTGCCGATGGCCGAGCGCATGACGCTGGCCAACATGAGTGCCGAGCTCGGCGCCCAGGTCGGCCTGGTGGCGCCCGACGAGACCACCCGGCAGTGGCTGCAGGGCACCGGCGTTTCTCTGCACCGGCAAGACCTGGCACCCTGGCACAGCGATGCCGACGCGCCGGGCATCTGCCACGCGTTTGATGCCTCTGCACTGGCGCCACAGGTGGCCCTGCCGCACAGCCCCGCCAACGTGCGCGCGGTGGCTGAGCTGGCCCACACGCCGATCCAGGTGGCCTACATCGGCGCTTGCACCGGCGCCAAGCTCGACGACTTGCGCGCTGCCGCGCGCGTGCTCGCCGGCCACCGCATCGCAGCGGGCGTGCAGCTGATGGTGGCGCCGGCCAGCGTGCAGGACTTCGATGCAGCCAGGCAAGAAGGCCTGGTGCACCGGCTCACCGAGGCCGGCGCCACCTTCTTGCCCAGCGCCTGCGGCGCGTGTGCCGGCTACGGCAGCGCCATTCCCGAAGGCAGCACCGTCATCTCGTCCACCGCGCGCAACTTCAAGGGCCGCATGGGCTCGGCCACTGCGCAGGTCTACCTGGGCTCGCCATTCACGGTAGCGGCTTCTGCCTTGCGCGGCCACATCGCCGATGCCCGCGAGGTGTTGGCATGAGCGTGCCGGGCAGCCTCCAAGCACGCATGCCGCAGCGCGCGGCGCGCAGGGTGTGCCCATGAGGGTGTGGAAGTTGCCGCCCGATGTCGACACCGACCAGCTTGCGCCGGGTTCGGCGATGAAGTTCGGCCTGGACGTCATCGCGCGTCAGTGCCTGCAAGGTGTGCGGCCCGATTTCGCCTCCGGCGTGCAACGCGGCGACGTCATCGTGGCCGGTGCCGGCTTCGGCATCGGCTCGTCGCGCGAGCAGGCTGCCAGCGTGCTGGTGCACCTGGGCGTGGCCGCCGTCATCGCGCCCGGCTACTCGGGCCTGTACTTTCGCAATGCCTTCAACGTCGGCCTGCTGTTGCTGACCTGCCCGCAAGCCGGGCGCATCGACGACGGTGAGGCCATCGCCTTTGACGCCCGCGCCGGCACTGTCACGCGCGGTCACAGTGACGGGCACGGTCAAGGTCGCGGCGAGGTACTGCCGCTCGACCCCATTCCCGGCTTCCTGCTCGACATGGTCGACGCCGGCGGCCTGCTGGCCCAGCTGAAACAACGTCTTCATCCCAAGGAAATGCGCCCATGAGCAAGCCCGCCCACAACGCCGCCCACGGCCCGGAATTCGACCTGCTGATCAAGAACGTGCGTGTGGTGCGGCCACAAGGCAACGTGGTCTTCGATGCCGACATCGCCATCACCGGCCAGCGCGTAGCCAAGGTGGCGCCGGGCATCGACGCCACGCGCGCCAAGACCGTGTACGACGGTCGCGGCAGGCTGGCCTTCCCGGGCGTGGTGGATGCCCACATGCACAGCGGCATCTACTCGCCGCTGGAAGAAGACGCCGTCACCGAGAGCAAGGCCGCTGCCATGGGCGGCGTCACCTCCAGCCTGAACTACTTTCGCACCGGCCAGTACTACCTGAACAAGGGCGGGCCATACCGCAAGTTCTTCCCCGAGGTGCTGAAGATCAGCAAGGGCCGCTTCCACGTGGACTACGGCTTTCACCTCGCGCCGATGGACAAGACGCACATTGAAGAGCTGCCGATGCTGATCGAGAAGTTCGGTGTCGCCAGCTTCAAGATCTTCATGTTCTACGGCTCGCACGGCCTGCACGGCACCAGCAACACGCAGCGCGACTTCTTGATGATCGGCGAGAACGAGCGTTACGACGTGGCGCACTTCGAGTTCGTCATGCGCGGCGTGCAGGCTGCGCGCGAGGCCATGCCCGACAAGGCACGCCAGATCTCGCTGAGCCTGCATTGCGAGACGGCCGAAATCATGACCGCGTACACCAAGCTGGTGGAGAACGACAAGTCTCCCAATCGGCTGAAGGGCCTGGCTGCCTACAGCGCGTCGCGCCCGCAGCACAGCGAGGGCCTGGCCGTCTTCACCGCCGCCTACCTGGCCAACGAGACGGCACTGCCCAACATCAACCTGCTGCACCTGTCGTCGAAGAAGGCGGTGCAGGCCGCGCTGATGATGGCCGAGGTGTTTCCGCACATCGACTTCAAGCGCGAGGTGACCATCGGCCACCTGATGCTCGACATCAGCTCCAAGGCGGCGGAGCTGGCCAAGGTGAACCCGCCGATCCGCCCGCGCGAAGACGTCGAATACATGTGGGAAGCGCTGCTGGCCGGCGAGCTGGACTGGGTGGTCAGCGACCACGCCTGCTGCCGCCAGGAGATGAAGATCCCCAAGCACTACTTCGGCAACATCTGGATGGCCAAGAGCGGCTTCGGCGGCACCGAGTACTTGCTGCCGGCGCTGGTCAGCGAAGGCACCCGGCGCGGCATGGGCTACAACCACATGGCGCGCGTGACGAGCTGGAACCCGGCGCAGCGCTACGGCCTCAACCACAAGGGCGACATCGCCGAAGGCTTCGACGCCGACATCGCCATCGTCGACCCCGCCAAGACCTGGCAGATCGCCGCCAAGGATTCACCGTCCACCCAGGGCTACACGCCGTTCGAGGGGCTGGAGATGTCGGCCCGCGTCGACGCCACCTTCTTGCGCGGCATGAAGATCTTTGAAGACGGTGAGGTCATCGGCAAGCCACGCGGCCAGTACCTGCATCGGCCGACGGCCTGATGAGCTCTGGCCAGGACGCTGACGAGGACGCCGCGCCGCGCGTAGTGCGCGCATCGGCGATGCCCGAGGGCACGCCGGAGGTGCCGGTGGCCATCGTCGGCGCCGGCGCCTGCGGCCTGACCGCGGCGCTGATGCTGCGTGACGCCGGCATCGACTGCGTGCTGCTGGAGCGCGATGCCTTGCCGCAGGGCTCCACCGCGCTGTCGTCAGGCTTCATCCCTGCAGCCGGCACACAGGTGCAGCGCGCGGCGCAGATCGACGACTCGCCCGAGCGGTTTGCCGCCGACATCCAGGCCAAGGCCCACGGCACCGCCGCGCCGCATCTGGTGGCCGCCTACACGCAGGCCATCGCCCCGGCGCTGGACGCCTTGCAGCAGCGCCACGGCCTGGGATTCGAGCTGCTCGACGGTTTTCTCTACCCCGGCCACGGCGTGCGCCGCATGCACACGCTGCCGCAGCGCACCGGGCAGGCCCTGGTGTCGGCGCTGGCGGCAGCCGCCGAGCGCGCTGGCGCACTGCTGCTGACGAATGCGCAAGTGCAAGAGATCTGGTGCGACGAGGTCGCTGGCCGCGTCATCGGCCTGGGCTACCGGCGGCCCGATGGCACGCAAGAACTCCTCGCCTGCCGCGCCCTGCTGTTGGCCTGCAACGGCTTCGGCGGCAACGCCGCGATGGTGCGCGAGCTGCTGCCCGAGATGCGCGACGCCACCTTCGCCGGCCATGCCGGCAACGACGGCAGCGCGATCGACTGGGCGCGTGCCCTGGGCCTGGCGCTGGCCGACCTGGGCGGCTATCAGGGCCACGGCTCCTGGGCCGTGCCGCAGGGCGCGCTGATCACCTGGGCGCTGATGATGGACGGCGGCGTGCAGGTCAACGCGCGCGGCGAGCGCTTTCATGACGAGACGCAAGGCTACTCCGAAGCCGCCGTGCACGTGCTGGCGCAACCCGGCGGCGTGGCCTGGAACGTGTTCGACGACCAGGGCCTGGCACTCGGTCGCAGCTTCCCGGATTTCGTCGATGCGCAGGCCGCAGGCGCTGTACGGCACGCCGCCGATGCGCCGGCGCTGGCCGCGCTGATCGGCTGCGATGTGCAGGCCCTGGTCGCCACACTGGCCACCGCGCGTCGGCCGTTGGGCAGCCCGTTGCACGCCATCAAGGTCACCGGCGCGCTGTTTCACACGCAAGGCGGCATCGACGTCGACGCCGGCTGCCGCGCGCTGCTGGCCGACGGCTCGCCACACCCCAACCTGTTGGCTGCCGGTGGCGCCGCACGCGGCGTGTCGGGCAATGCGGTGTGGGGTTATCTGTCCGGCAACGGCTTGCTCAGCGCGGCTGCGGGCGGATTCATCGCGGCGCGCTCGGCGGCCAGCATGCTGGAGTCATCTTGAATTCGAACCCAAACCCAAACCCGAACTCGACCCTGAAGACAAGATTGCAGCAAGCCCACCTGCTGCTGGCCCCCGGCATCTACGACGCGCTGTCGGCGCTGATCGCCGAGCAGGCCGGCTTCGAGGCGCTGTACCTGTCGGGCGCTTCCATCGCCTACACGCGGCTGGGCCGCAGCGACATCGGCCTGACCACCTTCACCGAGGTGGAAGACACGCTGGCCCGCATCATCGAACGCGTGCGCGTGCCGGTGATCGTGGACGCCGATACCGGTTTCGGCAACGCGCTGAACGTGCAGCGCACGGTGCGCGGTTTCGAGCGCGCGGGGGCTTCGATGATCCAGATCGAGGACCAGACCTTCCCCAAGCGCTGCGGCCATCTCGACGGCAAGACGCTGGTGCCGGTGGCCGAGATGCAGGGCAAGCTGCGCGCAGCGCTGGACGCCCGCCGCAGCGACGCAACACTTTTGCTGGCGCGCACCGACGCGCTGGCCACCGAAGGCATCGATGCTGCGATGGAGCGCGCCGAGCGCTACCTCGAATGCGGTGTCGATGCGCTCTTCATCGAAGCGCTGCGCACGCCGCAGCAGATGGACACCGCCTGCGCCCGCTTCGCCCACCGCACGCCTTTGCTGGCCAACATGGTCGAAGGCGGCAAGACGCCCGTGCAGGGCGCGGACGAACTGGCACAGCGGGGTTTTCGCATCGCCATCTTCCCCGGCGGCACGGCGCGCGCGGTGGCGCACACGCTGCAGGGCTACTACGCCAGCCTGCAGGTGTGCGGCAGCACCACGCCCTGGCGTGATCGCATGCTCGACTTCGATGGGCTGAACGGCGCCATCGGCACGCCCGACTTGCTGGCGGCCGGGCGGCGCTATGAAGGCGGCTGAGGGCCGGCCTTTGAGCACCCGACACACAGCCCTGTCCGGTCGCGAAACGCGCCGTTTTCACTGGACTCTGATGCCAAGACGATGGCCCCAGTGGTCCGTTCCGTCAATGAGGTTACAAATGAAATTGATGCATTCGATCGCCCGGCCAGGCGCAAACCACAGCCATCGCCGTAGCCATGGCGCGGATTTGCAACGACGCATGGCGGGCGAATGCGCGACTTCATGTCATCGGTTTGGCGGAACGGACCCCTAGATGGGACGGCGCCAGCAGCCGACAATGCTGGTTCCATGTCGTCTTCAACCCGCCGCGTCATCCATCCCAGCCGTGTTGTGGCACTGCTGTTCTTGCTGTTGATTGCGTTGGGCACCTTGCTTTTGAGGCTGCCCCTGGCGCAGGCGCAAGGCGAAGCCGCACCTTGGCTGACGGCGCTCTTCACTGCCGCGTCTGCTGTGTGCGTGACGGGCCTGGTGGTCGTCGATACCGGCAGTTACTGGTCCGGTTTCGGGCAGTTCGTGATCATGGCGCTGTTCCAGCTGGGTGGCTTTGGCCTGATGACGGCGGCAGCACTCCTGGGGCTGATGGTGAACCAGTCGATGAGGCTGCGATCACGTCTGATGACGCAGGCCGAGACGCACAGTGTGGCGCTGGGGGACGTGCGCAGCATCGCGCGCGTCGTGCTGGGGGTGACGCTGGTGTGCGAAACCTCTCTGGCGGCCATGCTGGCCGTGCGCTTGCATGTCGGCCATGGCTTGAGCTGGCCCGACGCGATCTGGAGTGGCGTCTTCCACGCGATCTCTGCGTTCAACAACGCCGGTTTCTCACTCCACGGTGACAGCCTGATGCGCTATGCGGGCGATGGCTGGGTGCTGGTGCCGGTCATGCTGGGCATCGTGATCGGGGGCATCGGCTTCCCGGTGATGCAGGACCTGCGTGTCAGGCTCCGTGATTCGCGGCACTGGTCTTTGCACACCAAGCTGACCCTGTGCGGCAGCGCCGTGCTGCTGGTCTTGGGCGCGGGCTCGATCCTGGTGTTCGAGTGGACGAATGCGCAAACGCTGGGCCCGATGGCCCTGGGTGACAAGCTGATGTCTGCTGTGTTTGCATCGGTCTCGGCACGAACGGCAGGCTTCAATTCAATCGACACGGGTGCACTCACGCAAGAGAGCCTGGCACTGCACTACCTGCTGATGTTCATTGGCGGCGGCAGCGCAGGCACTGCGGGCGGCGTCAAGGTCACGACCGCTGCGATTTTGCTGCTGCTGGTGGTAGCCGAGATCCGGGGCCGGCCCGACAGCGAGGCCTTTGACCGCCGGGTCTGCGTTGCCGCCCAGCGCCAGGCCATCACTGTGCTGGTACTGGGCAGTGTGCTGGTGGTGGTGGGCACACTGGTGCTGCTGCGGGTGACCGACCTGCCCACCGATCGCGTGATTTTTGAAGTGATCTCTGCATTCGGCACGGTCGGGCTTTCCACCGGCATCACTGCGGACTTGCCGCCTGTTGGGCAGATCACGCTGATCGTGCTGATGTATGCGGGCCGGGTCGGCATGATCACGTTGGCCACGTCGCTCGCCCTTGGGGAGCGGCGAATGCCGTGGCGCTATCCAGAGGAGCATCCAATTGTTGGGTAAATTGTTCACTGAGCAGTTCGCTTTCAGCGAGGGCGACAGCGTGGTCGTCATCGGGCTGGGCCGATTCGGCGGCGCGGTGGCGGAGTCGTTGATGAGCCTGGGACACGACGTCATGGGCATCGATCGCGACAGCGATCCTGTGCAGGCCTGGGCTGACCGCCTCACGCATGCCGTGCAGGCCGATGCCACCAACGTCATGGTGCTGCGCCAGTTGGGTGTGGCTGACTTTCGCCACGCCATCGTCGGCATCGGGGACAACCTGGGCGCGAGCCTGATGACGTTGATGGCCCTGACCGAACTGGGCATCTCCGACATCTGGGTCAAGGCGCTGACCCAGGATCACGGCAAGATTGCTCAGCGCATCGGCGCGCACCACGTGGTGTTCCCCGAGGCCGACATGGGTGAGCGTGTGGCCCACCTGATCTCGGGTCGGATGATCGACTACATCGAGTTCGACGACGGCTTTGCCATCGCGAAGATCCAGGCCCCAGCCCCGACGCATGGCCGGACGCTGGGCGAGTCGCTGGTGCGAGAGAAGTACGGTGTCACGGTCGTTGGCGTGAAGCGTGCCAACGAAGACTTCCAGCATGCCACCCCTGACACTCGCATCCGGCCCGGCGATCTGCTGATCGTCTCTGGCCCGACGCCGAAGGTGGAGCGTTTTGCCGCTCGCCCGAAAGGTTGATGGGTGTTTTTGACTGCAGATCTCAAGAATCAGGGCCGGTCGCAACCAGGTGCGTTGAACCTAGAAACCGCAGTTGGACGCGCCCGAGCGGGCCATGCAGGCGCACGGCAACGACACGCGCTGGTGCGATCGCATGGTCGATTTCGATGGGCTGAACGGCGTCATCGACACGCCCGACTTGCTGGCGGCCGGCAAGCGTCACGAAAGCGGCTGAGGGCCGGCGCTTGCTGCCGGGCGCCGCGAGCATGTCGGCCTGCCGGCATGCCGGATGTTGCAAGCTACAGATGCGCCGCCGCCAGCAACTCCTGCGTGTAGGGCTGCTGCGGCGCATCGAACAGCGCCTGCGCTTCGCCCTGCTCAACCACATCGCCATCTTTCATCACGATCACGCGGTGTGACATCGCGCGCACCACGGCCAGGTCGTGGCTGATGAAGAGGTAGCTCATGCCGTAGCGCTTTTGCAGATCCGCCAGCAGTGCCAGCACTTGCTGCTGCACCGAGACATCCAGCGCCGAGGTCGGCTCGTCCAGCACCAGCACTTCGGGCTGCAGCACCACCGCACGGGCAATCGCGATGCGTTGGCGCTGGCCGCCGCTGAACTCGTGCGGGTAGCGCTGCAGTACGCCGTGGATGCCTTCGCGCGGCGACAGGCCGACTTCGGCCAGCAT
>JBBQIB010000045.1:0-20189 GCA_038324515.1 Burkholderiales bacterium | reverse complement strand
CGATGATCGCCTTGCCCGAGAGAGCGATCGAGCCCGCCGCCGCCAGCGCCAGCCCGGTGGACAAGGCGCTGTTGCTGACCGCCACAGGGTTCAACAATGCCGACTCCAGCAGCGCTGCAAGCAGGGCCTGCAAGGCCCACGGGGCCTACCCCCCTGCAGTCGCAAATGACTGGGCCTCAGAAACCCACCGCCTGGCCGTCGCGGCGCGGGTCGCTGGCCGCTGCATAACCTTCAACCGCAGGGTCGCCCAGACGCCAGATGAACTGACCGGCGCCGTAGTCCTGGTAGCTGTCTGCAAAAGGCTCGACGCGGTGGCCGCGGTCACGCAGGCCTTGCGCCGTTCGTGCGTTGAAACCCTGCTCGGCGTTGACGATGCCGCCAAAGCAGCGCCAGCGCGGTGCGTCGCACGCGGCCTGCGGCTGCTGCTGGTAGGCCAGCATGCGCACCAGCGTCTGCAGATGGCCTTGAGGCTGCATGTCGCCGCCCATCACGCCAAAGCTCATCACCGGCTGGCCCTCGCGGGTCAGGAAGGCCGGGATGATGGTGTGGAAGGGCCGCTTGCCGGGGCCGACCAGGTTGTCGCTGCTGCGGTCCAGCGTGAAACCATGGCCGCGGTTTTGCAGGCTGACACCGTACTCCGGCACCACCACGCCCGAGCCAAAACCCATGTAGTTGCTCTGAATGAAACTGACCATCATGCCGCTTGCGTCGGCAGCGCTGAGGTAGATCGTGCCGCCCTGAGGTTGCAAGCCGGGGCCGAAATCTTGCGCGCGCTTCAGATCGATCTGCTGGGCGCGTGACTTGAGGTAGGCCGGGTCCAGCATCTGGGCTGCAGTCAAGCGCATGCTGCGCGGTTCTGCGACATGCTGGTAGACGTCGGCAAAAGCCAGCTTCATGGCCTCGATCTGCACGTGCTGGCTGTCCAAACCATCGACCGCCATCCGGGCCAGGTCAAAGTGCGCCACGATGCCCAGCGCCATCAGCGCTGCGATGCCCTGCCCGTTGGGCGGAATCTCGTGCAGCGTGTGGCCCAGGTAATCCTGCGAAATCGGCGTCACCCACTCGGGCTGGTAGGCCGCCAAGTCAGCCGCCGTCATCGCGCCGCCGTTGGCTTTGGCATGCGCCGCCAGTGCTTCAGCGACTTCGCCGCGATAGAAAGCTTCGCCTTTGCTTTGGGCGATCAGCTTCAGCGTGCGGGCGGCTTGTGTCAGGCTGAAACGCTCAGCCACATGCGGCGCGCGGTCGTGCGGCAGAAAAGCCTGTGCAAAGCCGGGTTGCTCGGTGATCTCTGTCAGCGCAGCGGCGGCGCGCCACTTTTGTTGCACGATCACCGGCACAGCGTAACCACGTTCTGCAGTCTCGATGGCGGGTGCCATCAGGTCGCCAAAAGGCAACTTGCCAAAACGCTGGTGCAGCGCCATCCAGCCGCCCACGGCGCCAGGCACGGTGACCGAATCCCAGCCCCGTTTGGGCGGCTTCTTCGCATCGGCGCCGTATTTTTTGCTGAAGTACTCCGGCGTCCAGGCCTGCGGCGCCGGGCCGCTCGCGTTCAGGCCCTGCAGCGACTGGCCGTCCCACAGGATGCAAAAAGCGTCAGAGCCCAGACCGTTGCTGCAGGGCTCGACGATCATCATCATCGCGGCGGTGGCGATGGCTGCATCGACCGCGTTGCCGCCCGCCTGCAGCATGCGCAAACCCGCCTGCGCTGCCAATGGGTGAGAGGTGGAAACCACGTTGCGCGCGAAGACCGGCGAGCGTTGGCTGAGGTAGGCGGTGGACCAATCGAATGCATGCATGGTGGTGGGCATGGGGGTGGACAGGCTGAAGACGTGATGATGAAAACAAGCGCCATTGTGCCGGCCCGGCATCAGCTGCGCTCCAACTTCATACCCACCGCGTGCCCACCGCGTACCCGCCGCGCAGATAAGCAGCCACAGCACAGAATCCATCCTGCACCCAGGCGCGGGCGAAACAGCGCAGGATGTCGCTTGCGGCTGGCCTTGCGCTCAGAGTTGCCCGCCGCCACGAGGGGCCTGCTCGTCGGCTACATAACGTCGCAACTCAGGCGGCCCGTCGCCGATGTGAAACGCCAGCCTCTCGTCACGTAACTCGGCGTCAAATGCGGTGAAACGCGCCATCCTGCGCTGATGCTCCAACCAGTTCTCATCGACAAAGTATTCGATATAGCGGCCCGGCATGGAGACATCTCGAAACAAGCCCCAGGACAACGCACCCTGACGCAGGCGGGCCTGGCGCGTGCGTTGCATCACCTTGGCAAATTCAGCGCTGCGGGCGGGGTCGATCTGGTATTGCAAGGTCACCATCACCGGCCCGTCCTGGGCCGAGACGCCCACCGCTGGTGTCGGCACCAGCAGGGTCGAGGCCGGGGTGAAGTCGGGGTCGGCTTCGCCCTCCACCGTCAAGTGGCGGGTCAGCAGCAAAGCGCACAGGCCAAACAGCGCTGCCAGCAGCACGGCGCTGCGCACATCCAGCCAACTGGCGGTCTGGCCCCACAACACCGAACCCGCAGCAGCCCCACCCATCAATGCAACCTGAAAGATCGCCATGCCGCGCGCCCGCACCCAATCCGGCATCGCCAGTTGTGCCGCCACGGCCAGAGAATTGGCCACCGATATCCAGGCCATGCCCATCAAGAACATGGCCGGCAACGCCACCCACAACTCGGGCACCGCCACGACGATGCTGCTGAGCACCGCATGGCTGAAGGTGCCCAAGCGCACGAACTGGTCGCGGCTGTACAGCGCACGCCAGCGTGGGAAATACAGCGCCGCCAGGATCGCCCCGCCGCCGACGCAGGACAGCATCACCGTGAAGGTGCCCGCACCGCCGCCGTGCAGCCCCCGCGCCACCAGCGGCAGCAGCGACATCAGGCCCATGCTTTGCAGGAAGAACAAGAACACCCGCAGCAGCACCACCCGCAAGCGGGGCGACTGGCGCGCAAAGTTGACACCGGCCCGCATGGCGCCCACAAAGCGTTCGCCAGGCAAAGCGCTGACCGTGGGTGGCCGCTGCCAGCGCAGGATCAAGGCAAAAGCGACCAACGCCAGCACTGCATTGAGCACAAACACCGCCGCCGGGTTGATGGCCGCCAGCAGTGCGCCCGCAAGCACCGGGCCCACCACCCGAGACAGGTTCATCGCAATGCCGTTGAGCGCCAAGGCGGCAGGCAAGTCTGCACGGCTCACCACTTCAGGCACGATGGCGGCAAACACCGGCCAGCGCATCGCCAGGCCAATGCCGTTGCTGAAGGTCAGAATCAACAGCCACTCAGCAGTCAGATGCCCACTCAGCGACAAGGCCGCCAGCACCAGCGCGTTGATCGACACCCACAGTTGCGTGATGGCGAAGTAACGCCGCCGGTCCAGGATATCGGCCAGCGCACCGCAAGGCAGGCCCAGCAAAAACACAGGCAGGGTCGATGCTGTTTGCACCAGGGCCACCATGACCGGATTGCTGGTCAACGAAGTCATCAGCCAGGCGGCTGCGACATCGTTCATCCACATCGTCAGATTGGCCGCCAGCCAGGCCATCCACAGCCCACGGAACACCGGGTTGTGCAGCGGCGTCAGTGCGGCGGGGGTGGTGATGTGCATCGCTCAGGAAGGGATGTGACGGCTGGCGCAAGACCCATGCCCAAAACAGCAAAGCCCCGCAGGCGGGGCTTTATATGACGGCTGCAGCGGCCTCAGTCCGCGTCCTTGAAGGCCACGTTTCGCTGCTTCCTGATCGCCGGCAACATCACCACCACGATCATCAACAGTGCAGCAATCAGCAGCGCCGACGACAGCGGCCGGGTGACAAAGGTCGTCCAATCGCCGCGGCTGAGCAGCAAAGCTCGTCGCAGGTTCTCTTCCATCAACGGCCCCAGGATGAAGCCCAACAGCAAGGGCGCAGGTTCACACCCCAGCTTGTAGAAGATGATGCCGATGACGCCAAACAGCACCGCCATGAAGACATCGAAGTTCTTGTTGTTCAGCGTGTACAAGCCAATACAGCAAAAACTCAAGATCGCTGGGAACAAGAACCGGTAAGGCACCGTCAACAGCTTGATCCAGATGCCGATCAGCGGCAGGTTCAGCACGATCAGCATCAGGTTGCCGACCCACATGCTGGCGATCAGGCCCCAGAACAACTCGGGGTTGCTGGTCATCACCTGCGGACCGGGCTGGATGCCCTTGATGGTCATGGCGCCCACCATCAGCGCCATCACCGCGTTGGGTGGGATGCCCAGCGTCAGCATGGGGATGAAACTGGTTTGCGCGCCAGCGTTGTTGGCGCTCTCAGGGCCGGCCACGCCGCGAATGTTGCCTTGGCCGAATGGCACCTCGCCTGGGCGGCCCTTGGACTTCTTCTCCAGCGTGTAAGCGGCAAAGGAAGACAGCAGCGCACCGCCACCTGGCAACACACCCAGGATCGAGCCCAATGCCGTGCCGCGCAGCACCGCCGGAAAGGCGTCCTTGAAATCCTGCTTGGTGGGCCACAGTCCTTTGACGTCTTTGGTGAAGACCACCCGGTCTTCAGCCGGTCGGCCCAGGTTCATGATGATCTCGCCAAAGCCGAACACACCCATGGCAATGGCGACGAAATTGATGCCGTCGGTCAACTCAGGGATATCAAAGCTGTAGCGCGGCACGCCGGAGATGACGTCGGTGTTGATCTGGCCCAGCAGCAGCCCCAGCAAGATCATCGCGACGGCTTTGACCAGAGAGCCCGAAGCGAGCACCACGGCGCCGATCAAGCCCAGCACCATCAGGCTGAAGTACTCCGCCGGCCCGAACTTGAAAGCCAGTTCGGTCAGCGGTGGCGCAAAGGCTGCCACCACCAGAGTGGCCACGCTGCCGGCAAAAAAACTGCCCAGTCCGGCAGCCGCCAGCGCCGGGCCGGCTCGCCCCTTGCGTGCCATTGCGTAACCATCGATCGCAGTCACGACCGATGCGCTCTCACCTGGCACGTTGATCAAAATCGCAGTGGTGCTGCCGCCGTATTGAGAACCGTAGTAGATGCCGGCCAGCATGATCAACGCAGGCGTGGGCTCCAGTGCATAAATGCTGGGCAAGAGCATCGCGATCGTTGCCACCGGGCCCAGGCCGGGCAGCACACCGATCAAGGTGCCCAAGAAAACGCCAGCCAGGCAGTAAAGCAGGTTCTGAAAGCTCAGCGCGACGCCAAAGCCCATCGCCAGATTGTTGAAGAGATCCATGTTGTTCTTGTCCTCAACCCAGGAAATCGGGCCACAGTGGAATGATCAGCCCGAGACCCTTGATGAAGATGGCCCAGGAGCTCACCGTCAACACAACACTGTTGGCGATCACCTCCTTGACCCTGAACTCGCCGCTGGCCAGGCTGCCGATACCGATCAGCAAAGGCAAGGCGATGGCCATGCCGATATGGGGGATGGCAAAACCGAAAGCCGTGACGGCGCCAAGGATGGTCACGGCAGGCCGGAAGGGCCAGGGGCCAATGCTTTCGTCGCCGTCAGGCTGGAGCGTCACTGACGTAAGGATGATGAAGGCCCCCAGGATGGCCATCAGGCTTCCCAGCCCGAAGGGAAAGTAAGCTGGCCCTGGGCGCGCCGAACTGCCAAAGTTGTAGTTCTCGGCCGCGCCCCAGGCGAAAGCAATGCCCGCCACCAGAAACATCCATCCAGCCCAGAAATCTTTCTCGTTCTTGATGCGCACGCGTCAATCTCCTCTTGCAAAGGCTCGCCGCATTCTAGGCAGCGTCTGCCGCTGCATGGCTGTGGTTTCCACGTAAGGCGAGCAATTGCCGCCAAAGATGCGCTCAAGAGACGCCCGGGAGGCGACCCAGGACCCTACAAGCTGCACAATGGCGCGTGACCGACACTGAAGACCCGCCAAAGCCGCGCCAACACCTGCCGTTGCCCGAATACGAGCAACACGACGGTCTGGGCCTGGCGGCACTGATCAAGAGCGGCCAGATCAGCGCCACAGAACTGCTGCAGGCGGCAGCGGCCCGCATCGAGGCCGCTGACCCGGCCCTCAATGCCGTGATCCGCAAGCGCTGGGATCGGGCAGCCAAAGAGCTTGCGCAAATCAATCTGCAGGCGCCTTTTGCTGGCGTGCCTTTTCTGGTCAAGGACCTGCTGTGTACGCTGGCTGACGAGCCCACCGGCTTTGGCAACGCCAGGCTGGCATCTCTGCCGATGCCTCATGACAGCGAATTGGTGCGGCGTTTCAAAGCTGCAGGGCTGCTGATCGTCGGACGCACCAACACACCCGAGTTCGGCCTCACGCCCACCACCGAGCCGCTGGCCTTTGGTCCCAGCCACAACCCCTGGTCGCTGGCGCATTCACCGGGGGGCTCCAGCGGTGGCTCGGCAGCGGCGGTGGCTGCTGGCATGGTGCCGCTGGCCAGTGGAGGCGACGGCGGTGGTTCGATCCGCATCCCTGCTTCTTGCTGCGGTTTGTTCGGCTTCAAGCCCAGCCGCGGTGCCACGCCCAGTGGCCCGGACAACGGCGAGCTGTGGCGCGGTTTTGCGATCGAACATGTGATCACGCGCTCCGTGCGCGACAGTGCAGCCATGCTGGATGCCACGGCAGGGACCGACCCGGGGTCGCCCTACGCCGCCCCGCTGTGGCCGCAAACGATGATGCAAGCGCTGGACCGTGAACCCGGCCCCTTGCGCATCGCCTTCAGCGCCAAACCGCTGTTCGGCCATGCCCCGGTGCACGAGGATTGCCGGCAAGCGATGCAGCACGCAGCACGTTTGCTGGAGCAGTTGGGACACCAGATCGAAGAGATCAGCCCGCCGATCAATGCAGACCGCTGCGCGGTTGACTTCGTGACGGTGCTGGCCGGGGAAACCTGGGCCACCCTCGTGCAAGCCGGTGACCTGATCCGCCCGGGCAGCAAACCCCACCGAGCAGATTTCGAACCCGCCACCTTCAGCCTGGGGCTGTTGGGCCGCTCGTTGAGTGCGGCAGACCATGCCGCTGCTTCGCAACGCCTGCAGCAGGCAGCGCGCGTGATGGCGCCCTTTTTTGCCAAGTACCCGGTGCTGCTGACCCCGACGCTGGCCACGCCGCCCGCATTGACGGGCTCGTTGCAACCCACCGCTGCCGAGCTCAGGTTGATGCAAGTGGTCAACAGCCTGGGTGCAGGTTGGCTGTTGAAAGCTTCTGGCGCTGCCGAGTTGCTGGCCGCCAAGACCTTTGCCTACATGCCCTACACGGCGCTGTTCAACGCCACCGGCCAGCCCGCGATGTCGGTCCCGCTGTACTGGAACGCGCAGGGCTTGCCCATCGGCGTGCAACTGGCAGCAGCCTTCGGATGCGACCACCTGCTGTTCAGCCTGGCAGGGCAGTTGGAGCGCGCGCAGCCTTGGATGGAGCGCCGGCCACCCGGGTTTTAAGTGGCGTGGGCCCGGGGCCGGGCAGCACTCAGTGGCGCCAATCCGGCGTGGTGCGCAACACTTCTTCCAAGGTCGTCACCCCTTCTGCCACTTTCATGGCGCCGGCCAGCCGCAACGGCCGCATGCCGTCCTTGACGGCTTGCTTGCGCAGCCCCTCGGCGTCCAGCGCAGGGTGCACGGCCTGGCGTGTAGCCTCATTCATCAACAGCAACTCGTACAAGCCAGCGCGGCCACGAAAGCCGGTCTGCCTGCATTCCAGACAGCCCACCGGGCGATAAGGCTGCACCCCGCCGGTGAGGCGCCAGGGCTTGGCGATGTCGTCCAGCGTGCTGCGGTCGACTGCTTCGTCGCGGGTCTTGCAAGCCACGCACAAGGTGCGCGCCAGGCGCTGCGCCAACACGCCGATCACGGTGGCAGAGATCAGATAGCTCGGCACGCCCAGGTCGGCCAGGCGGATGATGGCACTGACCGCGTCGTTGGTGTGCAGGGTGCTGAACACCAGGTGGCCGGTCAGCGCAGCCTGGATGGCCATCTCAGCGGTGGCCAGGTCGCGGATTTCGCCGACCATGATGACGTCCGGGTCTTGGCGCATCAAGGCGCGCAAGCCTTCTGCAAACCCCATGTCCAGCGCCGGCTGCACCTGGGTCTGGTTGAAGGCCGGCTCGATCATCTCGATCGGATCTTCGATGGTGCAGACGTTGATCTCTTCGGTGGCCAGGGTCTTCAGCGTGCTGTACAGCGTGGTGGTCTTGCCGCTGCCGGTGGGGCCGGTGACCAGGATGATGCCGTGCGGCCTGGCCATCAATGCATTCCAGCCTCTCGCTTCATGAGCGCCAAAGCCGAGCCCAGAGAGCGTCTTGACGGCAGCCTCAGGGTCGAAGATGCGCATCACCATCTTCTCGCCAAAGGCGGTGGGCAAGGTGGACAAGCGCATCTCGACTTCGGTGCCGGCCTTCTCAGGCGTATCGGGGCGGCGGGTCTTGATGCGGCCATCCAAGGGGCGGCGTTTCTCGACCACGTCCATGCGGCCCAGCAGCTTGATGCGCGAAGTCATCGCGCTCATCACCGACAGCGGCACTTGGTAGACGGTGTGCAGCACACCATCGATGCGAAAGCGGATGGCACCCATCTCACGCCGCGGCTCCAGGTGAATGTCGCTGGCGCGCTGGTCAAAGGCGTATTGCCACAACCAATCGACCACTTGCACCACGCCCTGGTCGTTGGCATCCAGCGTCTTGTTGGTCTTGCCCAGTTCCACCAGTTGCTCGAAGCTGGCGGTGGCCGCGTTTTCACCGTTTTTCTGCGCTGCGCGCACGTTGCGCGCCAGGGCGTAGAACTCGGTGGTGTAGCGGCGCAGCTCTTCGGGGTTGGCGACCACCAGGCGCACCGTCTTGCGGGTGTGCGACTCGATCTCGGGGATCCAGTCGGTATCGAAGGGCTCGGCCGTGGCGATCACCACCTCGGTGGCCTTGACCGCCACCGGCAAGGCCAGACGGCTTTGCGCATACTGCACGCTCATCACCTCGGCCACGCGGCCGACATCCACCTTCAAGGGGTCGATGCGCAGGTAAGGCAACTGGCAGCGCCCGGCCAGCCATTCGGTCAGCCACTCGGTATCCAGTGCCCTTTGGCTGCCCAGCCGGGTCAAACCCGCAGCGCCCAGCCGCACCAGCGCATGCATGCTGGAAGCACCGGCCTTGAAGCGTGCCGTGACGAGCACCCTGTCTTGCGCGCTGATCAAGCCGTCTTCATGCAACCAGGCCAGCAACAGCGGCCAATGCAGCTTGCCTTTGGGTAGAACGGGTGGGCTGTCGATCATGC
Source organism: Burkholderiales bacterium (assembly GCA_038324515.1). Taxonomy (GTDB): domain Bacteria; phylum Pseudomonadota; class Gammaproteobacteria; order Burkholderiales; family Burkholderiaceae_C; genus Rubrivivax. Next base: position 10,975 of record JBBQIB010000045.1, on the reverse strand, counting down.
TGTGGATTCAACGGTAAGGTCTGCAGGGCGGGTGGGCTCGAGCTCAATGGCCACCAGAAACGCTTCATCACCGGCTGCTGCCGCGCTGGGGCATGGCTTCTGCCGGCATGGCGCGCACCATCGACGGCCACTTGCGCGCTGGCAAGCCCAGGCTGCCAAAGCGCACTTCCAAAAACGCCGCGCGTTCGCTCATCAGCTTGCGCTCCGGCAGAGCCACAGACTTGCCGGCCACCACCACCGTGTTGCCCTCGCGTGTGGGGCGCAGGCTCCAGACCTGATGCTGCCCAAAAGCGCGGGCGATGCGGCCAATGCTGTCATGGAAGCTGGCGTCGCGGCCGAACAAATTGACGCTCATCAGCCCGCCTTCTTCGAGCACTGTCCGGCACAGCCTGTAGAACGCTTCGCTGTCCAGCACCGGCGCTGCCGCTTCGTGATCGTAGAGGTCCACAAACAACAAGCGCACGCTGGCTGGCGCGGCCTGCGACAGCCAGTCCAGCGCGTCGCCTTGCACGACCTCGGCAGCGGCCGGCAAATGAAAATGCGTCTGGTTGACGGTTACCACCTGCGGGTTGATCTCCACAGCCAGCGTGCCCATCTGCAGGGCCTGAACAGTGAACCGGGTCAAAGCACCTGCGCCCAGCCCCAGTTGCACGGCCAGCCCTTGGCCCAGCTCGGCGCTGGGCAGCCACAACAGGCACGCCAGCATGCGCTGCACGTAGTCGATTTGCACCACTTGCGGTTGACTGATGCGCATGCCGCCCTGCACCCAGGGGCTGTCCAGATGCAAGTAACGCACGCCTTCGTGTTCGGACAGCGTGACGGGGGGCAACTCGAAGCCGGACGGTACCGGCGGCGGCTCAGCAGCCGCAGGGGAGGAGGTGAATCGCTGGTGGGGCATCTGGCGCACGATATCTCAGCACCTGGCTCGGGCAGCGCGATCGGCCGGTCTCACCGCAGTCCCCGACTGTGCCGTCGACTGGACCCGCTCGGCGGGCCGGCCCTGGGAGCCGGAGGCCCCAGCACAGTCCTTCAGCCGATCCCCACCTGCTTGAAAACCAACTGCCAGGCCTGCAGCTTGCGCTCGAAAGACCAAGCGGCATGGGCCGGGCTGCTGGAGGGCAGCCTGAACACAGGCACCTGCAGCGTGGCCTGCACCCGACGCATCGCGCGCGCCGACTCGCCGCCGTTGTGCGCCACGGCGCGCAATTGCGGCACGAGGACACGCCAGGGAAGCTGCCCAGAATCAACAGACGGCAACGGCTGTCACAGACTGGAGGCAGGCCAGGCAGCAAGGGCAAACCTGCTTCGGGCTGCGCGTCTTGGGCCTGAGCCCGGACTACTGGCTGTTGTGAATGCATCGAATGCATTGAATGCATTGAATGCATTGAATGCATTGAATGCATTGAATGTAACTCAGGCGGCTGTCGGCGCAGCCGGAGCAAAAGCAGCGCGCAAGCGCGGCAAAGCCACATGCGAATTGTGGCTACAAATCTGTGCCGTCTGCGCCAGGCTCCAGCCACGCAGATCTGCCAGCACCTGGCCGATGCGCGGCAATTCAGCAGGCTCGTTGCGGCCTTGCGGCAGCGGCGGGGCATCGGCTGACCCTTGACGCTGCGCTGCGCTGCGGTACAGCCACTGCGGCGGGATGTCGGGCGAGTCGGTCTCCAGCACCAGCGCCGATTCCGGCAACTCGCGCGCCAAAGCACGGATGCGCAGGGCGCGCTCAAAGCTCAGGGTGCCACCCAAGCCGAGTTTGAAACCCCGCTGCACAAACTGGTCAGCCTGCACCGCGCTGCCGTTGAAGGCATGAGCGATGCCGCCGGCCACCGGCAACTGTCGCAGCCCTTGCAGCAAAGCATCTGCAGATCGGCGCACATGCAGGATCACCGGCAAATCCATGGCGCGAGCCAGCCGCAATTGCTGCAAGTAGAACTGACGTTGAAGTGGCCTGTCCAGCCCAGGCACAAAGTGGTCCAGGCCGATCTCGCCGACCGCCACCAGCCGGGGATCGTTGCGATGTGCTTGCAGGGCGTTTTTCAGCGCCTCCAGATCGACCTGAGCAGCCTTTTGCACCGCCAGAGGATGAATGCCCAGCGCGTAGGCGCAGCCGTAGCGGTGCGCCAACTTGCGCACCACATCGAAGTTGGCCACCTCCACTGCCGGAATCACCCAAGCGAGCACGCCTGCGGCGACAGAACGTGCAACCACCGCGTCGCGGTCGCGGTCGAACTCGGCGGCGTCCAGGTGGGCATGGGTATCGATCCACATGACCCGATGATGACTCAGCCCCGTGCAGCCGGCCGCCAGCACGCAGCCAGAGCGCCGCCCGCTCCGGCATGCGCTGACCCGCAGTTCCGGGGGTTGGCCGCCAATGCGCCGTGCGCGTCTGCCTACATCGTGATACTGTTCCGGCAACGTTTTTGACTCTTTGGGGGCGCCCGCAGGCAGCCACCACCCCAGCCATGAGCAAGCCGCCGCTGTACAGCCCTTCGCCCAGGCGCGCCGCCGCAAGCAGCGCTGAACAATTGTCTCCGACTGGCGGGCCGGCCAGCCCGCGACCGCAGCCAACGAGCACCCCGGGCGCCGCCGTCGGCCCACTGCTCCAGAACCAGCCGGCGACACGCGCTGCACCACCCACCGGTTGGCGTGGCTGGCTGCACCGCCATCCTGCACCGGTTTGGGGCTTGATGGGTTTTGTGCTGGCCTCGGTGCTGATGCTCGGTACCTGGAAGTTGTCACCCGGCCACCTCACCATCACCCAGGAAGACATCGACGCAGCAGTGCGCGAGTCGCTTGAGAAAGAACCCCTGCCTTCTGCCGCAGCCAAAGCCTACGAGGCGATCCTGCCTTCTGTCGTGCGCGTGACCGGCTTGATGAACGACAAGGACGAAGGCGAAGACAGCCCCGAAGAAAAAGCCATGGGCCGCAGCCTGGGCACCGGTGTGGTGATCATCGACAACGGCACCATCCTGACCAACCTGCACGTGGTGTCTGGCGCCAAGCGGATCAAGGTGCGTTTTGCCGATGGGCATGAAAGCGAGGCGACCCTGGTCGGTGCCCAGCCAGAAAACGACTTGGCGGTGTTGCGCGCCAGCAGCCTGCCCGACGATCTGCAGGCCGCCACGATGCGCAGCACCGCCGACCTGCGGCCGGGCGAGGAAGTCATTGCCGTCGGCCACCCTTTTGGTATCGGCCCCTCGGTCAGCCAGGGCGTGGTCTCGGGCTTGAAGCGCGAGTTTCGCAACCCCGAGGGCGAAAGGACGCTGACCAACCTGATCCAGTTTGACGCCGCAGCCAACCCTGGCAACAGCGGCGGCCCGCTCGTGACGATGGATGGCCAGGTGGTGGGCATCGTGACGGCGATCCTCAACCCTTCTGAGCAGCGCACCTTCATCGGCATAGGATTTGCTGTGCCCATAGAAAACGCCGCTTCGGCTGCAGGCATGCCACCGTTCTGACGCTCGTTCCTGCGCTTTCTTCCCCCACTCTGTTTCCTCCAAAGGTCGTCACACCATGCTAGAAAGCCCGCAAAACACCGCCTCGCTGATGGAAAGTGTCCTGTACGAGGTCAAACGTGTCGTGGTGGGCCAGGACAAGTTTCTCGAAAGAGTGATGGTGGCCATGCTGGCGCAGGGCCACTTGCTGGTCGAAGGGGTGCCGGGCCTGGCCAAGACCCTGACCATCAAGACCCTGGCCCGCACCACCCGCGGCAGCTTCAAGCGCATTCAGTTCACACCCGATCTGGTGCCTGCCGATCTGGTGGGCACACGCATCTACAACCCCAGGACAGGTGAATTCGGTACTTCCTTGGGGCCGGTGTTTGCCAACCTGTTGCTGGCCGACGAGATCAACCGCGCACCGGCCAAAGTGCAAAGCGCGTTGCTGGAGGTGATGCAGGAGCGCCAGGTCACGATTGCCGGCGAGTCACACAAGGTACCCGACCCTTTTGTGGTGATGGCGACGCAAAACCCGATCGAGACCGAAGGCACCTACCCGCTGCCCGAAGCGCAAGTGGACCGCTTCATGATGAAGGTCTTGGTGGACTACCCCTCCGAAGACGAAGAGTTCATCATCGCCGAGCGTGTGACGGGTGAGCCGGTGGACGTGCGCGCCGTGGCCGACACCCACACCCTCGCTGCACTGCAGCGCGAATGCCGGGCTGTTTACTGCGACCCCTCACTGATCCAGTACGCCGTGCGACTGGTGGGCGCGACGCGCCGGCCAGCCGCCTACGGCATGCCTGAACTGGCGGCCTACCTGACCTATGGCGCCAGCCCACGCGCCACCATCGGCCTGGTCGAGGGCTCCAAGGCAATGGCACTGTTGCGTGGCCGCAGATATGCCTTGCCCGAAGACCTGACCGACCTGGTGCCCGATGTGCTGCGCCACCGCCTGGTACTGAGCTACGAAGCGCTGGCCGCAGACGTCAACGTCGAAGGCATCATCCGGAAGATCCTCAAAGCCGTGCCGGCACCCGACAAGCCGTTGGCGCACAGTGCTTCCGAAGCTGCGGCCGGCAGCGCCGGCACTGCGGCTGCAGCCCGCAACGCCAGCGCTGCAACTGAGGGCGCACCCGCAGATGGCCGCTGAAGCCCAGTCTCCGGCAAGCGCTGCCGGCAACACCCACACGCCGGTGCCTGCCACCGACCAGATGCTGCGGCGGCTGGAGTGGCAGGTCATCAAACGCCTGGACGGTTTGCTGCAGGGTGACTACCGCACCTTGTGGCGCGGCGGCGGCATCGATCTGGCCGACCTGCGCGAGTATCAACACCATGACGACGTGCGCCACATCGACTGGAACGTCACTGCGCGCTTGCAGACACCCTATGTGCGTCAGTTTCTGGAAGACCGCGAGCTGACTGCGTGGTTTGTGCTGGATTTGTCGGGCAGCGTCGACTTTGGTTCTGGCGATGTCACCAAGCTGGCAGTCTCCACGGGCTTTGTGGCGACGCTTGCGCGGGTCTTGACACGCCACGGCAACCGCGTCGGCGCCTTGCTTTACGGCACCCAGGTGGAAGCCGTATTGCCGCCGCGCAGTTCTCGGGTGCATGTGCTGGAGTTGCTGCAGCGCATGCGCGCGCCACGCCCTGCGCCAGCAGTCACGAAGGCTGTCAAGAAGAAACCCGGCAAAACCACTGCGGCTGCAGCTCAAGGGACATCTCTGGCCCACATGCTGCAAGCCGCCGCAGGCGTCATGAAGCGCAGGGCGTTGGTCTTTGTGGTCTCGGACTTCATCAGCCAACCGGGCTGGCAAGACGCGCTCAAACGCCTGGCGCAGCACCACGAGGTGGTGGCTGTGCGGCTGTGGGACCCGCTGGAAATGGCGTTGCCTGATGTCGGCATGGTCACGGTGCAAGACGCTGAGACTGGCGAGCAACTCTTCATCGACGCCAGCGACCCTTCTTTCAGAGAGCGCTACGCCAACATTGCGCAGCGCGAAGAGCAAGCCTTGATGCAAGACCTTGGCAGCAGCGGCGCCGACGTGCTTGAATTGGCGACGGACGACGACCTGCTGGAAGCCTTGATGCGCTTTGCAGACTTGCGTCGTCAGCGTGCCCGACTGAAGACCCCCCTTCGATTCCCGGCCAGCCACAAACGCGCTGGCCCTATGCCTTTGGAGGCCGCATGAAATTCATCTGGCCCAGCCTGTTGTGGCTGTTGTTGCTGCTGCCTTTGCTGGTGGCGCTTTATTTCTGGCTCCTGTCGCGCAAGCGCAAGAGCACCTTGCGGCTGGCCAGTGTGTCAGTGGTCAAGCTGGCCATGGGGCGCGGCCCGGGGTGGCGACGCCACGTGCCACCGCTGTTGATGCTGCTGGCTTTGGGCGCGCTGCTCGTGGCCGTGGCCAGGCCGACCGCCACCATCACGCTGCCGATGTCTGAACGCACCATCATATTGGCGATGGACGTCTCGGGCAGCATGCGTGCCGAAGACGTCAAGCCCAACCGCTTGGTGGCGAGCCAGGAAGCGGCCAAGGCCTTTGTCAACAACCTGCCTTCTGAAGTGAAGGTCGGCGTGGTGTCTTTCGCAGGCACGGCGGCCGTGGTGCAAGCCCCCACCACCAGCCGCGATGACGTGCTGGCAGCCATCGACCGTTTCCAGTTGCAACGCGGCACCGCCACCGGCAGCGGCATCATTCTGAGCCTGGCGACCTTGTTCCCGGATCACGGCATCGAGATCCAGCATGTCACCGGGCAACGCAATTTCCCGGGCGGCAACAGCGGCAACAGCGGCAGCATTGCCGGCAAGAATGAGCGCAACGACGGCAAGGGCGGCGCTGGAACGACCCCCTTCACGCCCGTGCCGCCAGGCTCGTACAACTCGGCAGCAGTGATCATGCTGACCGACGGCCAGCGCACCACCGGTCCTGATCCACTGGACGCCGCCAAGATGGCCGCAGAGCGTGGCATCCGCGTCTACACCGTGGGCATCGGCACTACTGCAGGCGAGACCATCGGCTTCGAAGGCTGGAGCATGCGCGTGCGTCTGGACGACGAGACTCTGAAGAACATCTCCAGCATCACGCAGGGCGAGTACTTCTACGCCGGCACCGCTGAAGACCTGGTCAAGGTCTACCAAAGTCTGTCCTCACGCATGGTGGTGGAGCGCAAGGTGACCGAGGTCAGCGCGCTGTTTGCCGCCCTGGGCGCGCTGCTGGCGGTGTTGTCGGCGGGGTTGTCTGTTTGGTGGTTCGGGCGGGTGGCTTGAGGGGCAAGCAGATTCTGGATGTGAGCGGCAGAGCCTGAGCGCGCCAGCACGTCATCAGCCGCAAGCGACGCTGCCCGCACCGGCAGGCTGTTTGAGCAGATGGCTGGCGGCCAAGCGCGCATCACCTTGAGGCTGACTGCGCTTCAGCACAGTATCACTCTTGCGGCGTTGCAAGACGCCCAAAGCCCGTTCCCTGCAGTGGAAGCACTGCGCCGGTTGAGGGCCGTACGACTGCGCTTGCTGACATTGGTGCAAACTGCCCGCTGAGCCGGGACTACGAATCTCGACTGAAGCGCGGATCCGAGGCCCGTCCAGAGCTTCAAGCGTAGCGCTGCATCAGTGCCTTCTGCGCACTCAAGCCCTGTTCAGCCACCCGCTTGTAGCGGCCTTTGCCATCCAATTCCCAAGCGTCGGTCTGGTCGAGCAAGTACGGCACCAGGGCCTCATCGATGACCCGTTGTCGTAGAGCCAAGTCACGCACTGGCCAAGCCACTTCAATGCGCCTGAACATGTTGCGGCTCATCCAGTCGGCGCTGCTCAGGTAGAGTATTTCTTCGCTGCGTGAAGGCCCCCAGCTGAAGTACAAGATGCGCGAGTGCTCCAGAAAGCGCCCGATGATGCTGCGCACGCGGATGTTGTCGCTGATGCCAGGCAACCCCGGTGGCAGGATACAGGCGCCGCGCACGATCAGATCGATCTGCACGCCAGCGCGCCCGGCCTGCAAAAGCGCCTGCGCCAGAGCCGGGTCGGTCAAGGCATTGGTCTTGGCGACGATGCGGGTGGGCTTGCCCTGGCGCGCCGCTTCGGCCACTTCATCGATGTGATGCAGCATGCGGCGGTGCATCGCAAAGGGTGAGCTGAGCAAGTGCTGCATCGCCCGCGCGCGCGTCTGACTGGCCAATTGCATGAACAAGCCATCGGCTTCTGCAGCCATCCCGGGGTGCGCTGTCAGGTAGCCGATGTCGGTGTAAAGCAGTGCAGTCTTCGGGTTGTAGTTGCCGGTGGACAAGTGCAGGTAGCGCACCAGCTTGGGCTTGCGGGGCGGGCCTTCTCGGCGCGTCACGAGCAGCAGCTTGGCGTGTGTTTTCATGCCCACGATGCCGTAAACCACTTGCGCGCCCACGGCCTCCAGCCGCTCGGCCCAGTTGATGTTGGCTTCTTCATCAAAGCGCGCCGTCAGCTCCACCACCGCCAGCACTTCCTTGCCACGCCGCGCGGCTTCGATCAGCAGGTCCATCAGCACGCTCTTTTCACCCGTGCGGTAGATGGTCTGCTTGATGGCCAAGACCCTGGGGTCGTGCACGGCCTCGCGCAGAAACTGCACCACCGGCTCAAAACTCTCGAAAGGGTGATGCAGCAGCACATCAGCGCGCCGCAATCGGCTCAAGATCGGTTGACCCGGCGGCAACCGTTGTGCGGGCCAAGACGGCGTGTGGGGCTCGAATCTGAAGGCGGTTGCGCTCTTGCGCGCAGTCGCAGGCTCTTCAGCCTGGTCGATCAACTGGTTCAGACGCACCAGATTCACGGGGCCGTTGACGCGGTACAGCGCCTGCTCCGGCAAGTCGAACTGCTGCAGCAAGAAGTCCGACAGCTCGACAGGGCAACTGTTGACCACCTCCAGCCGCAACGCGCGGCCAAAGTGCCGGGCCCTGAGGCCAGAGCGCAGCGCCTGACGCAGATTGGTGAAGTCGTCACCTTCAACGTCCAGATCCGAGTCGCGCGTGACCCTGAACTGCGAAAAGGACTCCACCACCCGGCCCGGAAACAGCTCAGCCAGATGGGCCCGGATGACACTGGTCAGCAGCACAAAGCCCTGGCGGCCTGGACACAGGCTGTCCGGCAGACGGATCACCCGTGGCAGCGCCCTGGGCACCTTGACGATGGCAATCGGGCTGCTGCCGCCAAGGCCTCTTCGCCCGCCCAGGCGCACGATGAAGTTCAGCGACTTGTTGGCCACCAGCGGAAACGGGTGGCTGGGTGCCAGGCTGACCGGCACCAGGAGCGGCCGCACCTGTGCATTGAAAAAGCGTCGCACCCATTGACTCTGGCGAACGGTACGTTGAGCGTGGTTGATGATCATCACGCCCACCGATCCCAGCGCGGGCATGACCTGATCGTTGAACAACGCGTACTGCGCGTCGATCAACTCGTGGGCCGCTTTGGCCACGGCTGCCAGATTGCGCCTTGCAGCAGCCGCACGCGGCTGGTGACTGGCCTCGACCAGCTCGGCCACCCGCACTTCAAAGAACTCGTCGATGTTGGACGAGACGATCGTGATGTAGCGCAGGCGCTCCAGCAGCGGGACGTCCTGGCGCTGCGCCTGGGTCAGGACGCGGCGGTTGAACGTCAACATCGCTCGCTCGCGGTTGAGCATCGGCGCCTGTACCTCTGCCCCTGGTACCGGCGCGCTGTAGGCAGGTTCGTTGGCCAACTCTCGTAGTTCTTGTTCGATGCGGCTCATCGCTTCAGTTTAGACGTCCCGCGGGAATTCTGGATGACAGACCTCACGGTCGACAAGGGACAGTCTGCATTGCCAGCCCTGCGGCCGCCCACTCAAGGCTTCAGGAAGTTGGCCCGATAGTGCAGCAACTCGTCAATGGACTCGTGGATATCCGCCAGTGCCGTGTGCGCCTGTGCCTTCTTGAAAGACGCCAGCACCTCGGGCTTCCAGCGCCTGGCCAGCTCTTTCAGGGTGCTGACATCGAGGTTGCGGTAGTGGAAGAATGCTTCCAGCTCCGGCATGCCACGGGCCATGAATCGGCGGTCCTGGCAGATGCTGTTGCCGCACATCGGGCTCTTGCCTTTGGGCACATAACGCCGCAAGAACTCGATCACCGCAGCTTGCGCCGCAGCTTCGTCGATGGCTGAGGCCCGCACCCGCTCGGTCAGCCCGCTTTTGCCATGCGTGCCCTTGTTCCAACTGTCCATGCCGTCCAGCACCGCGTCACTTTGGTGAATGGCCAGCACCGGCCCTTCGACGCGCTTTTGAAGCTGCGGGTCAGTCACCACCACGGCAATTTCGATGATGCAGTCCTGCTCGGGCAGCAGGCCGGTCATCTCCAGGTCGATCCAGATCAGGTTGTGCGGATCGGGCAGCAGTTCGGTCGTGGTTGGCAACGCGGGGGTGGGTTCGCTCATGGCCTCGTTCTCTTCTGATGACAGTGCAAAAATGGCAATGCGTCAATGGCAATGCATCAAAGACAGTGCATGAATGGCAGTGCATGAATGGCAGTGCAAGTGTGCAGGATTCTCCAGCAAGCCTAAACTCGCTTTCCATGCCTGCAGACAGTTTCAGCTTTGCCTTTGTGGCGGCCATCGTCGGCTCGCTGCTCGTCAAACTTTGGCTCCACACGCGCCAGATGCGCCATGTGGCCATGCACCGGGGGGCGGTACCGGCTGCATTTGCCGGCAGCGTGACCTTGGCCGCGCACCAAAGAGCTGCCGACTACACCTTGGCCAAAGGCCGGCTGGGTTTGCTCAGCATCACTGTGGGAGCTGCGGTGTTGCTGGCTTGGACACTATTGGGCGGGCTGCAGGCGCTGAACAATCTGCTCTACGACACCGTTTTGCCGCACACAGGGCCGATGGGCTATCAGCTGGCCCTGCTCAGCGCCGTGGTGCTGATCGGCAGCCTGATCGACCTGCCGTTCGAAGCCTACAGCACCTTCCGCATCGAACAACGCTTTGGCTTCAACCGCATGAGCTGGCGGCTATGGTGCTCAGACCTGCTCAAAGGCACGCTGATCGGCGCCTTGATCGGTCTGCCGATGGCAGCACTGGTGTTGTGGCTGATGGGCGCTGCCGGCGCGATGTGGTGGTTGTGGGCCTGGCTGGCCTGGGTCAGCTTCAACCTGTTGCTGTTGGTGATCTACCCGACCTGGATCGCACCGCTGTTCAACAAATTCGTGCCGCTGGACGACCCTGAGCTGAAGACGCGCGTACAGACGCTGATGCAGCGCTGCGGATTCGCCAGCAAGGGCTTGTTCAAGATGGACGGCAGCAAGCGCTCGGCGCATGCCAATGCCTACTTCACAGGTTTGGGGTCGTCCAAGCGGGTGGTCTTCTTCGACACCTTGCTGCAAAAGCTCAGCGTCGGCGAAGTCGAAGCCGTTTTGGCCCATGAGTTGGGGCACTTCAAACACAAACATGTACTCAAGCGCATGGTCGGCATCTTCGCTTTGAGCCTGGCGGGTCTGGGCTTGCTGGGTTGGCTGAGCACCCAAAGCGGATTCTTTGCCGGGCTGGGCGTGGTGCCCAACCTGGCTGCGCC
>JBBQIB010000044.1:0-20537 GCA_038324515.1 Burkholderiales bacterium | reverse complement strand
CCACAGCTGCACCCGCAGCCGCAGGCACCCAGGTGGTCATCGCCACGCGCCGCTTGCCGCAGGTTCGTGGCCTGGATGAGCAGTTTGTCAGCGGCATCGTCGACACCATTGATGCGGCCGAAATCTCTCGTTATGGCGGCTCTGACGTGGCTGCATCGGTGCTCAATGTGCCCAGCATCACGGTGCAGGACAGCCGCTACCTCTTCATCCGCGGCCTGGGTGACCGCTACGTCACGACCACGCTCAACGGCGCGACGCTGCCCAGCACCGACCCCTCGCGCCGCACGGTGCCGTTGGACCTGTTCCCCAGCAACCTGGTGGCGCAACTGGCGGTACGCAAGACTTTCACGCCCGAGATGCCCGGCGAGAGCACGGGTGGCAGCTTGAGCATCACCACCCAGAACTTGCCGCCGCGCATTGGCGGCAAGTTCAGTGCTGCGCTGGGGGCCAACCTTGGCCTGACCGGACAGTCGATCTACGCTGATTCAGTGCGCGGTGACTGGGACTACTTTGGCGTGGACGATGGTGCCCGGCGCGAGAACGGCCTGCTGCCGCTGATCGGCACTGCACTGAGCTACAGCGACGAGTTTTCGGCCAATGCACGCAACGAGTTGCTGCAGGTGGGCGGCCTGTTGCTGCAGGACGGCTGGGACTGGCGCCGCACCCGGGCGGCGCCCAAGTTGTCGCTCAGCGGCAGCTACGGCAACTTGCTGGATCTGGACGGCGGTGGCCGATTGGGCCTCTTTGGTGCCGCCAACTTCAGCAACAGCACAGCCCAACGTGAGCGCGGCATCTCGCGCACCTACGGCAGCAACGGCCAGGTGCTGGACGACTTTGTTTTTGTAGAACACGGCACCCAGGTGGACGCCAGTGCCTTGGCTGCTCTGGGCCTGCGCCTGGGCCAGCACTCGCTGGGCGCGATCACGCTGCTGTCGCGCAACACCGAGAGCGCCGTGCGCGTGTCTGAAGGTTTTGACGGCGACGAGTTGCTGCCCTCTTACCGCTACAGCATGCAGTGGACCGAGCGCCAGTTTGTGTCGCAGCAGTTCGAAGGCTCGCACAAGCTCGGCGAGACACTGGCCAAGTGGCAGCTGACCGGCAGCCAGGCGCTGCGCTACTCACCCGACAGGCGTGAGGTGCGTTTTGACTTGCGTGGCGGCGATGGGCTGTACAACCTGTCGGTGCCAGGCTTGTTGCGCCGCTTCGACGAGCTGACCGACAACAACCTGGACATCAGCACCGACTGGGAGAGCAGTCTGGGCCCGGGCAAGTTGCAATATGGCGCGCAGCTGATCCGGCGCGACCGCGAATCCGAGTCCCGCAGCTTCGGCTACCAGGGCGGGCTGCTGCTCAACACCAGTGCGCCCAACCGGCGAGTCAACGATGTGGTCAACGCCCGCACCATCACCGGCAACACGGCCACCGGCTACGCCTATCTGAACGAGACGCTGGCCAGCGACAGTTATGAGGCCGAGTTGCGGCAATACGCCGGCTATCTGGCTTATGACGTGTTGCTGGGCGACTTCGAGGTTGTCGCCGGTGCGCGCTACGAGCACTACAAACAAAGCACCCAGACCTTCGGCCTGCAAGGCGATCAGATGGCCGTGCGCTCACTGATTGATGAAGGTGCGCTGTTGCCTTCGTTGTCGCTGAACTGGTTGATCGACGACGCGCAGCAGTTGCGCCTGGGCCTGTCACGCACGGTGGCCAGGCCGGATTTCAAGGAGACCTCCAACGCCACCTTCTACGACACCGAGTTCGACCTCAGGGTGCGCGGCAACCCGCTGCTCAAGCCGTCGAAGATCAACAACTTCGACTTGCGCTACGAGCGCTATGGCCCAGGTGGCCAGAACAGCAGCGTCGCGCTGTTTTTCAAAGACCTGCGCGACCCGATCGAGCGGGTGGTGCAAGCGGCTTCTGGCACGGCGGGCAACTCCCGCACTTACCAAAATGCCAGCAAAGCCCGCATATACGGCATCGAGGTCGAAGGCCGGCGCGACTTTGCGCTGGGCGCGGATTTGAGCCGAAGCGTCTTCGTTGCACTCAACCTGAGTTTGATCAAGTCTGAAGTGGTGCTGCAAGACGGCGGCAAACGTGATCTGCAAGGCCAGCCCGGCTACACCACCAACCTGATTGTCGGCTTTGACCACATTCCTTCAGGTCAGGAGTTGACGCTGCTGCTGAATCAGAACGGCAAGAGCATTCAAGACGTCGGTGTCAACGACCTGCCCGACGTGCTGGAAGAGCCGCGCCTGAGCCTGAACCTCAATTACCGCTGGCGCTTTGCCAAAGGCCTGGAGTTCAGCGCCAAGGCCACCAACCTGCTCAACAGCGAAGTCAAGTTCAGCCAGGGCGGCCAGATCTTCCAGCAATACCGCCGCGGCACCGAAGTTGAGGCGCGGCTGGAATGGACCTTCTAACCCGCACGCTGGTTTGCCAGCCCCAGGTTCGTTGGTGCAGGCACGTCCCGTGCCGGCGCCACTTTGCCCCACCCAGACCGCCTCTGGCGCGTCTTTTCATCATTCTTTGAAGGAGTTCTCATGTTCAACAAATGGCTACTCAGCGCTGTGGTTTGTGCCGCAGGTGTTCTCACGGCTTGTGGTGGAGGCGACGAAAGCAGTTCCATCGTCATCGAAGGTGACAACGTCACGACCACCAACAACACCACGACCGGAACCACGGGCGGCGGCATGGGTACGGCGGCAGGCAGCCCATCCAGCTGCCCGACCTGGGCTTCGTCGCGCCCCATCGATGCCAACGGCAACAACGTCTGCCAACTGCCATCGACCATCACCACCAGCCGCACCCTGGACGCCAACATCGTCTGGTACATGGCCGAACGCGTGACGGTGGGCAACGGCAATGGCCGCATGTCGGCCACCCGAGGCGTGCTGTCCAATGGCAGCCCAGTCCTGAACGTGGTGCTGACGGTAGAGGCCGGCACGCAGATCAAGGGCGCCACCGGCAGCTTTGCCAACCTGATCATCACGCGCGGCTCGCGCATCGTGGCCGAAGGCACGGCGCAGCGGCCCATCGTCTTCAGCTCTGACGACGCTGACCTGAACGGCTCGGGCGAGTGGGGCGGCTTGATCCTGCACGGCTACGGACAGCACAACGTTTGCGGCACCAATCCGGCGGTGGCCTGCAACATCGACAGCGAAGGTGAGTCTGGATTTGCGGGCGGCTACACGGCCGACGACAACAGCGGCGTGCTGCGCTATGTGGTGGTCACCGAAGGCGGCTTTCAGTTTGCGCCCGGCAACGAGATCAATGGCATCTCGCTGGTGGGCGTGGGTTCGGGCACCACGATGGACTACATCCAGATCCACGACAACTCTGACGACGGCATCGAGTTTTACGGTGGTGCAGTCAACGTCAGGCATCTGGTAGTGACCAACGCCGGTGACGACAGCATCGACTGGGACGAAGGCTATACCGGCAACATCCAGTACGCCATCGTGCGCCAAGGCGCGCAGAGCGAAGGCAACACGGTAGAAGCCGATACCGACGGCAGCACCACCGGCTTCTTGTCCAAGCCCACGTTGTCGAACATGACCTTCATCGCAGGCGGCTCGGCCACCACGATGGTTGTGCTGAAGGCGCGCTCGGGCGGCTTCTTCCACAACAGCATCATCACGGCGCCGGCCACCAGTGCTGCCAGCTCTTGTGTGACGATCAGCGGCAGCAGCGCCCAAGCACTGCGCAACACCGCGATCGGCTTCAACAACGTCATCACCAACTGCGGGCCCTTTGGCGACACCGTGCTGAGCCAAGCCACAGTGACAGTGGCCAACCCGGGTTTGAGCGCCACTTATGTGCCATCGGCCGCTGGCGCCCGGCTGGCCGCACCCATCAGCTTTGCGGCGTTCAACGCGGCCAACGCCGAAAGTACGGCGCTGACCACCTTCCTCGATGCGACCAACTACATCGGCGCGGTCAACCCTGCTGGGGGTGCCAATCTCTGGTTCCAGGGCTGGACGGTGCCCGGTTCGCTCTGAGTCCCTCGGTCCCTCATGGCACCGGCAGGCTATTGAGCGCCAGCACGCGCAGCCCCTAAACTTGCGCCTCGCAAACTGGAGCCTTGATGAGCCTGCACACCTTACGACCCGCCAAACTGTCGACCCTGGAGCAAGGCGCTATCCAGCAGGCCAGAGTGCATCTGGCCGCAGCGCATCGTCTGGCGGTGCTGGATGAATTCGACGAAGGCATCGACAACCACTTCACGATGACGGTGCCGGGCCGCCCGGGTGAGTATCTGATCCTGCCCTTTGGCCGCCACTGGTCAGAAGCGCGGGCCAGCGACATGATGGTGTTTGACGAGACCGGCGCCACGCTGCAAGGCGAAGGCGTGGTCGAGCTGTCTGCGCAGTGCATCCACGCGCCCATCCACCGCATCACCGGCGCTCAAGTGGTGCTGCACACCCACCAGCCCTGGGCGCTGGCGCTGAACATGCTGAGCGACAACCGGCTGCTGGCCGCCAGCCAGACGGCGGCCTTTCTGGTCGACCAGATGGCCTACGACGACACCTACACCGGGCTGGCCGCCACGCTGGAAGAAGGCGAGCGGCTGGCGGCGGTGATGGGTTGCAAGCCGGGGTGCAAGTCGGGCAACAAGTCAATCCTGTTCATGAAGAACCACGGCGTGCTGACGATTGGCGACACCGTTGCGCAGGCCTACAAGCGCCTGTACAAGCTGGAGCGCGCTTGTCGCACCCAATTGCTGGCGATGTCCAGCGGGCAGCCTGTGCAGGTGTTGACGGACGATGTGGTGGCGCTGGTGTGCGCGCCCAACCCCGAAGACCGCCACCCGCGCGCCGAGCGCGAGCGGCTCTACTTCGAGGCCATGATGCGCGTGCTGGACCGCGAACTGCCGGGGTATGCGGATTGAGCGGGCTTCAGGGCAGACACTGAACTTCAATCTCAGCAACCGCTGCTTTGCCGGCCTGACCCAGATCTTCGTGGCTCGTCACGATCCAGGCCTGTGTGCTCAGACTTGCAGCCTGCGCCAACGCTTGAGCTGATCCGCCGCTGCTTCAAGCAGGCAGCCGGCTCCCCAGCAGCAGTGCCCGATGCGCAGATACCGCTTCGCGAAACGCGCCGTGGAATTCCGGCGCCAGTTCATGTTGCAGGCAGCGGTGGATCCACGCCAAACCTTCGGCGCGGGCCGCTTGTGCCTGATCGACTTCGCCGAGCGCCAGCCAGATCACCCACAGTCCGTGCCACCAGCTTCCCAGCGCCAGATCGATCGGCGCGTGATGGGCCGGACGCTGCAGGCAGGCGGTGGCGTGGTGGCGCGCACCTGGATGATTGCCGGCCGCCAGCGCCAATTGCGCGCACACCCACTCTGCGTGCCAGCGCAGGCCATGAAAGCCATCGGCTTGCGCCGCTTCGCGCAGTGCCTCGGCGCGCTCGTTTTGCGCCTGCGCCAGCGCGGTGTCCAGCGCCACCGAGTCGCGCATCGTGCGCAGCATGGCCGGCTGCAGGCTGGCATCGGCGCGTTTCAAGAAGTCACCTGCGGGCAAGCCCAAGCCGCGCGCGATGCGATCGCGCAGTTGCCAGCTGCGGGCCAGCACCCAGCCTGGCACTTCGGCATAGGCTTCGTCGGGCATCAGGTCCTGCAGCGCGCGGCTCCACTGGCCCATCGCCTGCCAGGTCCAGGCGCGGTGCAATTGGTTCATCGGCAGGCGGGCCTGGCGCTGGGCGCGGTCGTGGGTCAGTGCGAGCGCGCTGGCTTGCAAGCTGCGGGTGTATCGACCGAGCTCGCGGTGGACCTGGGCTTGCAGATCCCAGCTGTTGACATTGGTGCCACCCAGCGCGTCGTGCTGCAAGCGCAGTTGCTCGCCTTGTTGCAGCAGCGAGTCGGCGCGTCTCAACTCGCCGACGTCGATGCAGCTGATGGCCATGTTGGCGCACAGGATGATGGCTTCGGAGTGCTCGCCGCGTGCCCGCGCAATGTTCAGCGCCTGCTCGTGCAGCGGCAGTGCTTCCTGCGGGCGGCCCGCGTTGTCCAGCACCATCGCGTGCTGGCTGAACCACGACCCGGGTGGGTTGTCCAGTTGCGCCACACGCGGCCAATGCTCGGCCAGCAGCGCCACCGCCTCTTCGTGGCGGTCATGCATCGACAACGCGGCGCCCAGATCGGACACGATGTCCAACTGCAGGCGTTCGTCGTTCAGCGTGGCGGCCTGCGCCAGCGCGGCACGAAAGTCCGCCACTGCGCCCGCCAGTTCGTACATCTTGATGCGGCCTGAAGCGCGTGTGGCCAGCACACGGGTGCGCTCGGCGGCACTGCCTGCTACGGCCAGCGCCTGGTCCAGCAGCGGCAGGGAAGGGGCGACCGCATCAACGCACTCGCGCGTGAGGTAAGCGCGCAGGTACAAATCAACGGCCGAGGGCCCGGCGGCCAGTGGCATCGTGGCGGTGATGGCGGCAGCGCGCTCGATGAACTCGGCTTCTTCGCGCCGGCGCATGGCGTCGCGCGCCCGGTCGGCTGCCTGCAGCAGCCAGGGCAGCGCCGCGGCATGCTGTTGTGCAGCCAGCCAGTGCGCCGCCAGCCGCGCAGGCTCACCACCGTGCTGCTGCAGGTGGCGCGCCACGGCTGCGTGCAGGTGCTGTGCGATGGGCTGTGTCAGGCCACTCAGGGTGGTTTCAAGCACCAGGTCATGTGCAAAGGCCGCGCCGCGCAGCACCTGAGCGGCTTCCAGCTCGGCCCAGGCGTCGGCCTGAGCCAAGGCGTGGCGTCCGGTCACTGCCTCGGCCAACGTGGGGCTGAAGTCGGGCCCGGCAATCGCCGCCAGCCGGGCCAGTGCCAACGCATCCGGGCTCAGCGACTTCAGGCGCCGCTGGATGAGTGCGCCCACGGTGGAAGATGCAGGCAGCTTGAGCTCTGCATCGTCCAGGCTGCGCATCTGCTTGAGGGTCTCAAGCACAAACAGCGGGTTGCCGCCGGTGTGCCGATGCAGCCTTGGCGCCCAGGTCTGGGTTTGCAAACCCGGCAGCGCCAGGCTGTGCAGCAGCTGACCCACCTGGCCCACATCCAGCGGCGTCAGCGTCAGCGTGTGCAAGCGGCCGCATTCGAGCAGGCCCTCGCGCAGCGCATCCAGAGCAGCATCACCCTGTGCAGGCCGCTGCGCCAGCAGCCAGCGGATGGGTTGCAGTGGCTCGGCCAACAACAGGGCTTGCAGCAGCTCCAGGCTGGCCGCGTCGGCAAAGTGCAGATCGTCCACCGCCACTTCTTCCACCTGCGCGGCGGTCAGCAGTGATTGCACCGACTCCTGCAACAACAGCCGGGCGCCGTCGACGGGCAGCGGCAGCGCAGTTTCAGAGTGTCGCAATTCCGGCAGCAAGCGCTCCAGCGCCGGGTTGGCAGGTGCTGGCAGCGCCAGCGCCTGGCTGCGGGCCATCAGGTGGCGCAACAGCCGTGCCAGCGTGGCGTAGGGCACCTGGGCATCGCCCGGGCGGGCGCTGACGCCAGCCTGCCGCCCGCAACGCAGCGCCTCGGCCAGCAAGCGGCTCTTGCCCAGGCCGGCTTCGCCCAGCAGCAGCACCACCTGTCCAGCGGCCAGCGCCTGGTGAATGGATTGCAGTCTGTCGCGAGCACCGATGGTGCGCGGCGGGCGCAACAGCGTCGGGGCAATCACGCGCAACTGGGGGATGGCTTTGGGGGCCGCCTGGCGCAGTGCGTGGGCCAGTTGTTCGGTGGCGGCCGAGGGCTGGGCACCCATCTCCTGCGCCAGTTGTGCGCTCAAGCGCCTATAGGCCGCCAGCCCGGCGGCCGTGTCGTCACGCAGGTAATGCACACGCATCAGTGCGCGGTGATGGGCTTCGGCACCCGGGTCTGTGGCGACCAGTCGCTCGGCCAGATCGCGCGCTTGCAGCAACTCGCCCTGCGCTTCTGCCTGGGCCAAAGCACTTTCGATCTCGGCCACCTGCTGCGCCTGCCAACGGCTGCGCTGTTCTTCCAGCCAGCGTGCAAAGTCGTCGCAGTCGTCGTAAGCGTGGTCGGCCAGCAGCGGCTGATCCGCTGGCGCTTGCAAGCGCACCGTTGCGCACAGGCTCAACAGCTCATCGCCCTCGATCGGGCTGTGGCCCCACTGCTGCTTGAAGCGCAGCAATTGCTGGCGCAGGTTGTGGCGCGGGTTGGGGGCGTCTGGCCACAGCAGCCGAGACACTTGCGAGCGGCTGATGTGCGGCTGCAGTGCCACCAACGCCAACAGCGCTGCAGCGCGGCGCTCCAGCACCACGCAGCGCCCGTCGCTCAGCAGCAGCGCAGCATCGCCGTACAGTCGCAGACCCATCGCGCCAGCGGGTGCAGGTGTTGCCATGGGCGCATCTTCGCCGATCTGGATGGCGCATGGCTGCGCCGTCTGCGAGCGTTGTTGCAAGCGTGGTTGCAAGCGTTGTTGCAAGTGTTCTTGCAAGCGTTGACGCAAGGGTAGAAACATTCAGCTGCGTTGGCTGCGACGGCTCCAACCCAGCAAACCAAGACCCGCGAGCAACAGGGCCCAGGGCTGCGGCTCGGGCACTGCATTCACCGACATGTGGGTGCGAAAGGCGAGGTCAGTGTCATCCCGAATGCTGGGGAAACCAAAGGAAGATCGGTAGAACTGACCGCGAGCGTAGTTGTCGGCGCTGCCGCCCAGGTTGCAGCACCCCGCGTCCGGCCCGATGCCCTGCACACCCAGCAGAAAAGTTTCTTCGGCGCCGAAGTTCAAGGCCGCTGCGGCGAGGTCGACGATGAACCAGCCCATGCTGGATGGCGCAGGGACCACGAGGCTGTAGTCATCAGCATCGGTTTGCCAACCGCTGCCGCGGTTGATGAAGACCCGGAAGTCCTGGCGCACGCCTTGGAGCAGGTAGTACAGCTCAACGCCCAACAGCTGGCCGGCGAGGCCCGTGCGGATTTCCTGGGCCCAGATCAAATGGGGAACGTGGATGTTGAAGGCTGATCCAAAGTAGTCATTGGTCTGGTCGACCACGACAACGGGAGAAGCGTGGCTGGTTACGGCGTAAAGCGCCAGTGCGCCACTGGCCAAGGTGGCCCGAAACTTGAGTGCATGCATGGTGAGTGCTCCAGGTGTTTGAGAGGGCGGATCGTCCGCCTGTGGGTTGTCTTTGAACTTGTCCGTTTGCAGCCCCAGGGGTCTGGATGCCGGTGGATCAGCCGTTGTGATTCAATGTAGAAAGAAGAGCGTCACGGCGGCGTCACGCCCAAGTTCTGCAGGCCCTGGCCGTCAGCGCAGCAGCAGCGCCTCGCCATGGGTGCCCCGGTTGAGCAGACTGGCTTGGGCCTCTTCATCGTTGCTGCCCAGCCCATAGCCGACCAGCAGCCGGATGCCCGCGGTGCCACTCAAGTCGGCGGCCCGGTACAGCGGCAGTGCGACGTGGCGGGACAGTACGCCGTTCAGGTACGGCGTGACTGCGCCGCCGCCATAGAGTTGCCAACCGGTCGCATCGCTGAACAGGTACAGGGTGCCGTCGGGCAATTGCGCTGCCAGGTAGATGCGCGCTTCGCGGCCGATGTCCTCTGTCAGCGGCGAAAAGCCGACATCGATGTTGACCCGGCCCAGCGGCCCGGTCTGGGTGCCGGTGTACAGCGCAGGCGCGCTGGCCAGTGCACCCGCGTTGAAGCGGCCAGTGCCCAATTCGCCCACCACAGCCTGCGGGCTCAGGAACTGCAGCGTGGTGTTGTTGGCGCTCGGACCGCCATTGCCGGCAGCGCCGCCCGAGAGCTGCCCCCAAACCCAGACGCTGCCATCCACGGCCACCGCAGCGCTGCTGTTGCGGCCGGCACCCACTGCGACGGCGGCCACCGGTAGGCTGACCCGCAACGGACCGGCCTTGCCGTTTTGGGTTCCCAATGTGCTGTTGTCGCCCAACTGACCGGTCGCGTTGGCACCGCATCCCTGTACCGTTCCACTTTCCGCGAGGAACAGCGCATGCGCTGTGCCGCCGGCGGCAGCAAAGATCTGGTTCAGGCCGTTGACCGGCCGCGGTGCACTCAGCGTGGGCACACCACTGGGCAGTTGTCCGCAACTGGCGTGTGAGGCAGTGTTGGTGCCCCAGCCCAGTACGCGACCATCGCGCTGCACAGCAAACTGGGCGTCGTCGTTGATCGTCAGACTGGCCAGCGCCACCACGTCTGTAGCTCCGGGAATGGGCTGTACAGCCAATGGCAGCCCACCGCGCTGGCTGCGCGCAGTTGCCCCCAGTGCGCCGAATTCATTGGCGCCCCAGCCCCACACCGCGCCCTGCCACGAAGCGGCGACAAAGGTGCCGTCCGCCGCCGCCAGCGCAAACACTTCCGCCAGCCCGGGCACCTGAGCCGGCACTTTGCGCCACGCCGCGTTGCCGCTGACAGCACCCGTGCCGGCCTGGCCCATGCTGTTGTTGCCCCACTGGTAGACGCGGCCTTGAGTGTCGGCGGCAAAGGCGCTGTCGCCGTTGCGGCCCAGCGCCAGGGTCCAGATGCCCGACAACTCCGGGATGTGTTGTGGCGTCGGCGCGCGTGTCGTGAAATCAGCCAGATTGCTGCCCAGCACCCCGTTGCCGCCCGAGCCCCAGACCCAGACCGTGCCGTCGGCCTTCAGCGCCGCAGCAAAGAAGTCGCCTGCAAACACATCCACCACGCCATTGAGCCCGCTGACCCGTACTGGCCGGCTGCTGGAAGTGCGCAATCCGTTGCCAAGCTGGCCGTCGTTGCCCAGCCCCCAGGCCCAGACACTGCCGTCGGAGTGCGAGACCACGATGAAATCCGAGCCGACGGCCACCTTGGGCGACGCAGCCAGCGCGGTGGCGGCAGGGCCTGCCACCAACAGACAGCAGCTGGCAGCTGAGACCAGTGCCCTGGAAAAATGTTTGAACCTGAACATCTGCAGACCCCTTGAGTTGAGACTGCAAGCAGGTTAGGCAGGGCAGCGTCACGCAAGCGTCACGCGCAGGTGTTGTCCAGATTGGCGGAGAGCCAGGGATTCGAACCCTGGAACCCTTGCGGGTTGCCGGTTTTCAAGACCGGTGCAATCGACCACTCTGCCAGCTCTCCAGAGCGCGAGAGTTTAAGCGAAGGGCAGACCCCGAGTTGAGCTGGAGATCAAGCCAAATTCACGTGCTTGAACACATCATGGGATTCTTCTTCCCGCGCTGCACTCGACCTGGATCAGCTCGCGCCGGCCTTCGTCCACTCGCATTGCGCTCAGGTGTCCACCCCAGACGCAGCCGGTGTCGAGCCCCAGCAGCGTGGGCTGATTCAGCAAGCCCAGGGTGCTCCAGTGGCCAAAGGCGATGGGTTGCCCGGCGGTCTTGCGGCCGGTCACTTCGAACCAGGGTTGATAGCCTGCGGGGGCGGCATCGCGGCCTTCCTTGGTCTTGAAGTCAAGCCGACCCTGAGCATTGCAAAAGCGGATGCGGGTCAGCGCATTGACCACAAAGCGGGTGCGTGCAACGCCGCTCAGGGATTCGTCCCACTGCTCGGGTTCGTCGGCGTACATCTGGTGCAAAAACTCGTCGAGCGCCGCGCCGCGCAGTACCTGCTGCACTTCTGCGGCCAGCGCCAGGGTCTGCGCGCAGTCCCACTGTGGGACCACGCCTGCGTGCACACACAGCCAGCCTGACTCCATCAGGGCCAGGGGTTGCTGGCGCAGCCAGTCCAGCCATTGCGCCGCCTGCGGCGACTGCAGGATCGGCTCAAAGGTGTCTTTGCGGCTCAAGCGGCGCGCACCATGGGCCACGGCCAGCAGGTGCAGGTCGTGATTGCCCAGCAAACAGCGTGCTGCACCACCCAGCCTGGCCACCATTTGCAGCACGCCCAGGGAGTCGGGCCCGCGGTTGACCAGGTCGCCCAACAACACCAACCGGTCGCGCGAGGCCGAGAAGCCGGATTGATCCAGCAGCCGCTGCAATGTCGCGGCACAGCCCTGGACGTCTCCAATCAATAAAATCATCATGCGATTCTGCTACGCTTGCTGACCTTCATTTCCGCACCCGCCACGGCCGGGCGGCGCGCATGGAATTTGCCCTTCTTGTTTTTCTGATTCTGCTCAACGGCGTTTTTGCGATGTCTGAGATGGCCTTGACGGCCAGCCGAAAGGCGCGCCTGCAGGTCATGGTGGAGGCTGGCGAATCCGGCGCGCAGGCGGCCATGGAGCTGCACGACAACCCGACCAAGTTCTTGTCGACGGTGCAGATCGGCATCACCTCGATTGGCATACTCAACGGCATCGTGGGTGAGGCGGCGTTCTCTGCGCCGCTGAGCCATTGGCTGCAAACTGGATTTGGCATCAGCGAAGGCGTGGCCTCGATTGCCGCCACCGCCGGGGTGGTGATTCTGATCACCATCCTGACCATCATCTTCGGTGAGTTGGTGCCCAAGCGGGTGGGGCAGATGTTCCCTGAGGTGGTGGCGCGGCTGGTATCTCGGCCGATGAACTTGATATCCACCGCAGCCCGCCCGCTGGTGGCCTTGCTCAGCATCAGCACCATCGCCATCCTCAAGCTGCTGGGCATTACTGGCGGGCCTTCCCGGTCGGTGACCGAAGAAGAGATCGCCGCCAGCCTGGAAGAAGGCGTGGACGCCGGCGTGATCGAGGCCCAGGAGCACCAGATGGTGCGCAACGTTTTCCGGCTGGACGACCGCCAGATCGGCAGCATGATGATCCCGCGCGCCGAGATCGTCTGGCTGGACGAGGCCGACCCGGTAGAGGTGCTGCTCGAGCGCATGACGACCGAAGTGCACGCACGGTACCCCGTGTGCAGGGGTTCGCTGGACGATGTGCGCGGCGTGCTGGACGCAGGCAGCCTGCTGCAACCCTTGTCGCGTGGCCAGCCGCTGGTGATTGCCGACCTGATCAAGCCGCCGGTGTTTGTGCCCGAGACCTTATCGGGCATGGAGCTGCTGGAGAACTTCAGGCAGACCCGCACCGACATCGTCTTTGTGGTGGACGAGTACGGCGCCGTGCAAGGCGTGATCACCGAGCGGGATTTGCTGGAAGCGATCACCGGAGAGTTTGGCGGCGACACCGACGAAGAAGCCTGGGCTTTGGTCCGCGCGGATGGCAGTTGGCTGATGGACGGCCTGATTCCGGTGCCAGAGTTGAAAGACCGTCTGGACATCAAAGAGCTGCCAGAAGAAGACCGCGGCCGCTACAACACGCTGGCTGGCATGATCATGCTTTTGCTCGGCCGCCTGCCACGCACCACCGACACCGTGGTCTGGGGCGGCTGGAAATTTGAAGTCGTCGATCTGGACGGCAAACGTGTAGACAAGGTGCTGGTTCAGCGCGCCGAAAACCCCGGAGAAGACTCTTGATCAATCAGAACCTGCACAAGCAGCCCGCAGCACTCGATCTCAACACCCACCGCAACGTCAAGCTGCAATTGCCGGTGACCGACTGGTCGGTGGCCAAAGAACTCAATGCGGTGTTCTTGGCCACGGTGGAGTTTGGCGATGCCTGCCTGGACTACCCGATCGTCTTCGTGCGTGCCGGCAAGGACGATGACGGCAGCGATTCGATCGCCCCGATTGCTTTGATGGGGCTGCGCCAGGGCGACAACCTGTTCATTCAAGGCCCGCAATGGCGCGGTGGCTACATGCCGGCGGTGATGCGCATGTACCCCTTCTGCATCGCGCGCATGAACGAGCAGCGCTATGCGGTGTGCATCGACATCGCCTTTCCCGGCACCAGCCAGACCGAGGGCACGCCGCTGTTCACAGCAGAAGGCAAGCCGGCCGAACTGGTGGTCGAGATGCAGCGGCAGCTGGAGTTGCTGGAGCAAGAAATCCAGCGCACCCGGCTGATCTGCAAGCGCCTGCGCGAGCTGGATCTGCTGCAGGACATGCGCTTTGAAGCCACTTTGCCCGACGGCAGCAAACACGCGGTGGATGGTTTCATGACGCTGGACGACGCCAAGGTGACGGCGCTGCCTGACGCCACGGTGGTGGAGTTGCACCGCAACGGCATGCTGGGCTTGATGCATCTGCATTGGGCTTCGATGGGCCAGATGCGCAAGATGGTGCAGTTGCATGCGCAGCGCGTGGCCACCGAGCCTGCAGTGGTTGCACCTGCCGTGCCTGCTGCTCCTGGTGCCTTGGCCAACGGTGTTGACGCAGCCAACGACGCGCCCGGCGGCTGACGGGGGCGCATCCAGGGTCTGGCAGTCTGGCAGCCCTTGCTTGTGTCACCCAGCTGTTCGTTTGTTGGCCCCGCCCTCTCTGCCAGTCGTGCCATTGCTGCGGTTCAGGCCTGCGGTATCCGGGCCGACTGCTCTCAGCGCGTTCAGCACTTGACTGGCCTGAGCTTGGCTTTTGGCTGCCCAGTCGTCGAACTGCTGACGCGCAGCCTCGCCATAGCGCCGGTAGATCTTGGTGCCCACCCAGGCCACCAACGCCGGCAGCAGCAGCGCCCTTGCGCCACGGGCCAGTGCGACGACGGTGGCAATGCCCATGCCCAGCGCCACCCATTTGAACCACCAGACGCTGCTGAAGGGGATGGCGTTGATGAGCCCGGTCAGGCCCACCACGAACAAGGTCTTGAACGGCATCACGATGGCGTTACCGACGAAACGACAACCGGTGGCGTGAAACGACGCTGCAAGCCCGATCATGCTGAGCCCGGTCTCAATCCGACCACGGCTCACATGGTCCATCAGACTCTTTGAAGGGAACCTGAACCATGAGCGTCGAGCTGAAGAAACCCGAGCGCCACAGCGTGCCCATCGTGGTGGTCGACTGCGCCAGCTTCCAGGCCCTGCAGCCCAAGCTCGATACAGCCGAAGCGCGCTGGCTGCAGACGCTCACTTTCAATGGCGCCGCTGATACGCAGGCTCTGGTGCACGGCCCCGAGGGCCAGCTCAGCAAGGTCTGGGCGGGTATCCCGGGCGCAGAACACCCCTTTGCATTGGCGGCTTTGCCCAAATCGCTGCCCGAAGGCCGCTATCACCTGGCTGCAGCCGAGGCCGGCGGGCTGCAGATGGATGACCAGGCCGCAGCCCTGTCGTGGGCGCTGGGCAGCTACGGATTTGCCAAATACAAGGCTGCGCGAAGGGCCAATGCGCGCCTGCATCTGCCTGCCAGCGCCGCCAGCCGACGCGGCCTGGTGCTGGCCGAGGCCATCACACTGACCCGCGACCTCGTCAACACGCCGGCAGAAGACCTCGGCCCGGCGCACCTGGCGCAGGCGGCGCAGAAGCTGGCGCGCCAGTTTGGTGCCAGGTTCAAGCAGACGGTGGGCAGCAAGTTGCTGGCCGCCGGCTTTCCTGCCATCCATGCGGTGGGCCGTGCTGCCGACAGCGCGCGCGCGCCGCGCCTGATCGAGCTGCTCTGGGGCAAGGCCAAGGATCCGCTCGTCACGCTGGTGGGCAAGGGGGTGTGTTTCGACAGCGGCGGCCTGAACATCAAAGGTGCCGACGGCATGCGCCAGATGAAGAAGGACATGGGCGGTGCAGCCAACGTGATGGGCCTGGCGCAGATGGTGATGGCACTGGGCTTGCCGGTGCGCTTGCAGGTGTTGATCCCTGCGGTTGAAAACGCCATCGCCGGCAACGCCTATCGGCCGGGCGATGTCTTCAAGACCCGCAAGGGCCTGCACATCGAGATCGGCAATACCGACGCTGAAGGCCGCGTGATCCTGTGTGACGCGTTGGCCTATGGCGCCGAATCTGAGCCCGCCCTGATGATCGACATGGCCACGCTGACCGGCGCTGCGCGGGTGGCGCTGGGCCCGCAGCTGCCGGCGCTGTTTGGCCGCAGCATGGCGCAAGCCCGCGAGCTGGTGGACCTGGGCCTGAGCCTGCACGACCCGCTGTGGCACCTGCCGCTGTGGCAGCCCTACCATGGTCAGATCGAGAGTGATGTGGCTGACATCGTCAATACCGGCGGGTCGATGGCGGGTGCGGTAACGGCGGCGCTGTTCCTGGAAGACTTTGTACCGCACCAGCAAGACTGGCTGCACATCGATGTCTTTGCCTGGAACAACAGCGCTCGGTCCGGCCGGCCGGTGGGTGGCGAAGCGCAGGGTGTGCGCACGCTGCTGGCCTACCTGGAAAAGCGCTTTGGCGCCGGCAGGTGAGGCTGCAGAAATGGCTTGTCAAGGACAATCTGTTCGTCGGGTCTCAGAGCTTGTGCGCTGAGATACTGAGCGTCACTACAGGCGAGAACCGACCGCAAGATTGGGCGGAGTCCCGGAACCCGTGCCCGGCGCCTGAAGTTTCAATTTCAGGGCTTCGCAACGCGCTTTCGAGTGGGCTTCAAGCCGCCACCAGCAATGTTTCCTGGGCCAGCAGGTTGTCAATCGCCTGCGGGTCGTTGAGCGCCCGCATCCGTTCGTACAAATGTTGGGCCTGCGGATAGCTCCGGCGCAGCATGTTCAGCCACTGTTTCAGCCGGCCGCCTCGATGGCGCGGCTCCACTCTGGGCTTGATCAGCTGCGCATAACGTGCCACGCCTTGTCGCACCTGATGCCAGTCCGGCAATGGTGCTCCTCGCAGCGCCAACGCCAAGCCGGGGTCCGAGACCAGCCCGCGCCCCAGCATCAACGCATCGCAACGTGACTCTTGCAGGCATCGCTGTGCGTCGGCCACGGTCCAAACCTCGCCGTTGGCCACCACCGGCAGGCTGACCGATTGGCGAATCTGCGCGATGCAATCCCAATAGGCCGGCGGTTTGTAGCCTTGCAGCTTGGTGCGCGCATGCACCACCAACTCTGCAGCACCGGCGCTGTCGATCGCCTGGGCGCAGTCCAGCATGCGGCTTTCGTCGAGGTGGCCCAGGCGCATCTTGGCCGAGACGGGGATGTGCGCCGGCACGGCCCGGCGCACGGCAGCGACGATGCG
The DNA here is from genome assembly GCA_038324515.1 of Burkholderiales bacterium. Lineage (GTDB taxonomy): Bacteria > Pseudomonadota > Gammaproteobacteria > Burkholderiales > Burkholderiaceae_C > Rubrivivax. Next base: position 3,713 of record JBBQIB010000044.1, on the reverse strand, counting down.
GTGCACCAGCTCGGGCTCGTCCAGCAACACCGCGCCGCCGCGGTGCCGGTTGACCGTCTTGGCTGGACAGCCAAAGTTCAGATCGATGCCTTCGGGCCGCAGGCTGGCCAGACGCGCTGCGTTGTCGGCCAGGCAAGAGGGGTCGGAACCCAGCAACTGGGCGCGCACTGGCGTGCCGAACGCCGTGCGGCTGCCAGTCAGCAGCTCTGGCATCAGCCGCGTGAACACCCGCCGCGGCAACAATTGGTCGGTGATGCGGATGAACTCAGAGACGCAGCGGTCGATGCCACCAAAACTGGAGATGACCTCACGCAGGCTGTGGTCCAGCACACCTTCCATCGGGGCCAGCAGGATCAGACGCGGGGTGGCGACGCGATCTCTGCAAGCAAGCAGCTGCTGATGCGACTGGGCCTTGGCGGTAGAGGGGACGTACGGTTGCATCTTGGGCCCGACTGCCGGTAGGCTCTGGGTCGGCCTTGGCCAGCTGAGGTGGCTCATTGTCTCCGCTTCGGCCCGCTTGCCCTGCCTGCTTGCCCAGCCCGCGCTGCTGCGCCTAGAATTCGTCGACCAACTGGTCGGGTAATTGAAGGAAGCCATCCATGACCGAAGCCCTGGTTCTGCAAACCACCTCTGGCGCCGTGCGCACGCTGACGCTGAATCGCCCGGCGGCGCTGAACAGCTTCACCGCCCAGATGCACGCCGAGCTGCTGCCGGCGCTCGACACGGCCGCACAGGACCGCGAGGTGCGTGCCGTGGTGATCACTGGCGCTGGGCGGGGCTTTTGCGCCGGGCAGGACTTGAACGACCCAGCGATGGTGGGCGCGCCCGGTGAACTGGATGTGGGCGCCGTCATCGAGCGCCACTACCGCCCACTGGCGACCCGTGTGCGCAGCATGCCGGTGCCGGTGCTGGCGATGGTCAACGGTGTGGCTGCAGGTGCTGGCGCCAACCTGGCGCTTTGCTGCGACATGGTGGTGGCGGCGCGCAGCGCCAGTTTCATCCAGGCCTTCATCAAGATCGGCCTCGTGCCCGACTGCGGCGGCACCTGGTTGTTGCCGCGTCTGGTAGGGCGCGCGCGCGCTTTGGGCCTGGCCATGACGGGCGACAAACTGTCTGCGGAAGACGCCGAGAAGATGGGTTTGATCTGGTCCTGCGTGGATGACGCGCAGTTGCTGGACAAGACCATGGCCCTGGCGCACAAGCTGGCCGCCTTGCCCAGTCAGGCCCTGGCCGAGACACGCCGGGTGCTGGACGCTGCTGCGCCCATGGACTTTGCGGATGCCATCACGCTGGAGGCCAACACCCAGCGCACGCTGGGCCGTCAAGCCGATTTTGGCGAAGGTGTGGCTGCCTTCATGGCCAAACGTCCACCCGTTTTCAAGGATCGCTGAACTGCCATGAGCCCACAAGACATTGCGCAAGCCACGTTTGAAGAAATGTGGGCCGACGATCGTGCCTCCAAAGCACTGGGTATCGAAGTGCTCGCGGTTGGCCCTGGCAGTGCGCAGTTGCGCATGACAGTGCGCGAAGACATGCTCAACGGCCACGACATTTGCCATGGCGGAATGGTCAGCACGCTGGCTGACAGCGCTTTTGCATTTGCCTGCAACGCCTACAACGAAGTCACGGTGGCCTCGGGCTTCGATATCAACCTGTTGGCAGCGGCGCGCAAGGGCGATGTGTTGACGGCCACGGCCTCCGAGGTCAGCAAGTCGGGCCGCACGGGCGTGTACGACGTGGTGGTGCACAACCAGCACAACGACGCCATCGCCGCTTTTCGTGGCCGCTCTTACACCGTCAAAGGCAAGCCGGTGGTGGAAGGTTTGCCCATTGGCAAGACTGCAGCGGCGCTGCAGGCCGACAGATCCTGAACAGAAAGCCTGCCAATGCCGGTCAAGCAGCCCAAGCCTTCTGAATTGGAGGCCATCGAAAAAGCCAGCGCTGATGAGTTGCAGGCCCTGCAGTTGCAGCGCTTGCAGCAGACCTTGAAGCTGGCCTACGACAACGTGCCGCACTATCGTCAGACCTTTGACGCGGCCGGCGTGCACCCTGACGATTGCCGCAGCCTGGGCGATCTGGCGCGCTTTCCTTTCACCACCAAAGCCGACTTGCGCAACAACTATCCGTTTGGCATGTTTGCCGTGCCGCGTGAGCAGGTGGTGCGCATCCACGCCAGCAGCGGCACCACCGGCAAACCCACGGTGGTGGGTTACACGCAGGCTGACATCGACACCTGGGCCGACCTGGTGGCCCGCAGCATTCGCGCCAGTGGCGGCAGGGCAGGGGACATGGTGCATGTGTCCTATGGCTACGGCCTGTTCACCGGTGGCCTGGGCGCGCACTACGGCGCCGAGCGTCTGGGTTGCACGGTGATCCCGATGGGTGGCGGCCAGACCGAAAAGCAAGTGCAACTGATCGAAGACTTCAAGCCCGACATCATCATGGTCACGCCCAGCTACATGCAGGTGATCGTCGAAGAGTACAAGCGCCAGGGCAAAGACCCGCGCGCCATGTCGATCAGCGTCGGCATCTTTGGCGCCGAGCCCTGGACCGAAGCGATGCGCGCCGACATCGAGCAAAGTGCTGCCATCGATGCGGTGGACATTTACGGCCTGAGCGAGGTCATGGGCCCCGGTGTGGCCAATGAATGCATCGAGAGCAAGGACGGCCCGGTGATCTGGGAAGACCATTTTTACCCCGAGATCATCGACCCGGTCAGCGGCCAAGTGCTGCCTGAAGGCAGCGAAGGTGAGCTGGTCTTCACGACCTTGAGCAAGCAAGCGCTGCCCGTCATCCGCTACCGCACCCGAGACCTGACGCGTTTGCTGGCGCCCACCGCACGCAGCATGCGTCGCATGGGCAAGATCGTTGGCCGCAGTGACGACATGCTGATCATCCGCGGCGTCAACCTGTTCCCCACCCAGGTCGAAGAGCTGGTGCTGCAGCAAGGCCAGCTGGGCGGCCAGTACCAACTGGTGGTGACGCGGCAAGACAAGCTCGACGCTTTGAGCGTGCGCTGCGAGTTGACGCCCGAGCACCGTAACGCCAACCGCGAGACCATCGCGCTTGAGCTGCAACATCGCATCAAGACCCTGATCGGCGTCAGCGCCACGGTCGACGTGGGCCTGCCCGACACCATCGAAAGAACCTTGGTGGGCAAGGCGCGGCGCGTCGTCGACCAACGCGCCGAGTAGTTTCCAAGTAGTTTCCAAGTAGTTTCGAAGTCAGTCTGAAGCCAGCCCCCACGCCATCAATCCCACGGAGCCCGAGCATGTACACCCAAGCGATGGACACCGCGCCCAAAGAACAGCGCAAGGCTTTGCGCAGCGCAGAAGAAGCCCAACTCGAAGCCCGTTTCGATGCACGCATCGACGCCGGCACCCCGATCGAAGCCAAGGACTGGATGCCTGAGCACTACCGCAAGACGCTGGTGCGGCAGATCAGTCAGCACGCGCACAGCGAGATCGTCGGCATGCTGCCCGAGGGCAACTGGGTGACTCGCGCGCCCACGCTCAAACGCAAAGCGATCCTGCTGGCCAAGATCCAGGACGAAGCCGGGCATGGCTTGTACTTGTATGCCGCTGCAGAAACCCTGGGCACCAGCCGCGACCAGATGCTGCAGGCACTGCACAACGGCAAGGCCAAGTACAGCAGCATTTTCAACTACCCCACGCTGAGCTGGGCCGACATGGGTGTGATCGGCTGGCTGGTGG
>JBBQIB010000043.1:0-20667 GCA_038324515.1 Burkholderiales bacterium | reverse complement strand
CCGTCGCTTCACTGGCCCCCGGCGGCAGTTGTGGCTCGCCGCACAGCAAATGCGCCCAGCGCGCTTCGCGAGCACCTGCAGCGCGCGGCAGCTTGACCACCAGCGCCGGCGTCTTGGCGGCCAACTCATCCAGAAAACCTTCGACCGAAGAGATGTCTGCGAAGCGGTGCAAACGCTCGCTGTTCAGGCGCAGCTCAGCCGCTGTCTGCGGGCCGCGCAACATCAAGACCGTCAGCAATGCCGCCGCTTGTGTGGGTACGCCCAAACCGCGGCTGAAGTTGTGCTCGAACTTGACCACCCGGCTGCCTGAACCTTCCTGCGCCAGGCTCAAGCTCTTCAGCCCGTCCAACGCGGCCAGCACATCGCTCTCGCTCGCTTCCATCACCGGCTGGCGCGCGGTCTTCTGGTTGCAGCCGGCGACCAGTGCATTCAGCGACAGCGGGTAGGTGTCGGGCACCGTGGACTGCTTCTCGACCAACACCCCCAGCACGCGCGCCTCTACGGGGCTCAGCGCACGTGCCAGGTCACGCTGCGGCAGTCGTTCAGCAGATCCTTGCATGGCCCGCCATCAAACGCCAAAGCCGTCATCTGCCGCAATCACCGCGCCGTTGACGAAGTGGCTCTGGTTGGCGCACAGCATCATCAACACCGCATCCAGATCCTGCACCTGGCCCACGCGCTTGCGCGGCAGCATCTGCACCAGCTTCTGCCCGGCCTCGGTTTTCCAGTGGTGGTGGTTGATCTCGGTGTCGATGTAGCCCGGGCAGATGGCGTTGACGTTGATGCCGAATCGCCCCCACTCCAGTGCCATCGCGCGCGTCATGTGGATCACCGCGGCCTTGCTCATGCAGTACACGCCGATCTGCGACAAGACACGCAAGCCGGCCATCGAAGCGATGTTGACGATGCGCCCGCCGGTGAAGGTGCCCGGCGCTTCGCCCTTGCTGCGCGCGATCATGCGCTTGGCCACTTCCTGCGCCATGAAGAAGGCGCCACGGGTGTTGGTGTCCATCACGAAGTCGTAGTCGTCAGGCGTCACATCCACCAGCTTCTTGGTGTTGCTGACGCCGGAGTTGTTGATCAGGATGTCGATGGCACCCATTTCGGTTTCTGCATGCGCCACGGCAGCCCGCACGCTGACAGGATCGGTGACGTCCAGGCCCACCACGTGAGCGTCACCGCCCAGCGACTCGATCTCTGCGCGCAAGGTCTTCAGCCGCTCTATCCGCCGCGCTGCCAACACCACGCCGGCACCCGCTGCAGCCAGGGTTTTGGCAAATTGCGCGCCCAAACCGCTGGAGGCCCCGGTGACAAAGGCGACACGGCCAGACAAGTCGATCTGATAGGACATGGGTTGAGGGCTCTCAAGGATGGAAGTGAATCGACGGGGCGACAGGCTCGCAACTGCAGACAGTCGAGCCGCACCGTTGGGGGTGCTGAACGCCGACGAAACTCACGATATCACGCAGCCCGACAGCAGCTTTCGGGGCCCGTGCCAGCCACGGGTGTGGGCCCTCCAAAGCCTTGCCTGGGCTGCGGCAGGGACCTTGCGGCATCATGGCGGGTTCTGATGTTGAGCCTGAACAACCTGAGCAAGCGCTACGGCGACACCCCCGTCTTCGCCCAAGTCTCGCTGCAATTGCAACGCGGCGAGTTTGTGGCTTTGCTGGGCGAATCGGGTGTCGGCAAGTCCACGCTGCTGAACTGTATCGCCGGCCTGGACCAGGCCGACAGCGGCACCGTGCACATCGACGGCCAGAGCCTGGCCGGGATGGACGACGACGCCAGCGCCAGGCTGCGGCGCGAAAAGCTGGGTTTTGTGTTCCAGGCCTTTCACGTCTTGCCGCACCTCACGGTGGCAGAAAACGTCAGCCTGCCGCTGCGTCTGCTGCATTTGCCACATGCCCAGCGCGTGCAGCACATGTTGCAGGCGGTGGGTCTGGCGTCTTTGGCCGATCGGCTGCCAGCACAGCTTTCTGGCGGCCAGTTGCAACGCGTGGCGATTGCCCGCGCGGTGGTGCACAGCCCGGCACTGATCCTGGCCGACGAGCCCACCGGCAACCTCGACCCCAACACCGCGCAACGGGTGATGGCGGTGCTGCGCCATCAGGTCGAAGAATCCGGCTGTGCTTGCCTGCTGGTGACCCACTCGGCGGCCGCCGCCGCTGCTGCCGACCGCATCTTGCGGTTGGGGCCCCAGGGCATCGAGACAGTGCCGGCGGCCGCTGGCAGCACAGCGGCCGACGGATGACTGCAACCAAGCAAACCACCCCGGTCGCCCGCATGACCCTGCCCTTGTGGGTGCTGCTGACGCTGCGCGAGTGGCGCCACCACCCGTGGCGCCACGGCGCGGCGCTGATGGCGGTGGCGCTGGGCGTGGCGCTGGCCTTTTCGGTGCACTTGATCAACAACTCGGCGCTCAACGAGTTCTCGCAAGCCGTGCGCACCGCCAATGGCGAGCCCGATCTGAGCCTGCGCGGCACGCCACTGGACGACCGCTTGTTCGACCAGGTGGCGCTGGACCCGGCAGTGCGCATCGCCAGCCCGGTGCTGGAGATCGACACCTACCTGCTGCTGCCCGACGGCAGCCGCCTGGCGCTGCGCGTGCTGGGGCTGGACGCGCTGCTGGCCGCGCCGCTGGCCCCAGCCCTGTTGCCGCTGCCGGACACTGGCGCGGGCCGCCTGGCTTTTCTGGACCCTGAACTGGCCTTTGCCAACGCCGCTTTGCAGCAACGGCTGCCGGACCCGCCGACTGGGGCAACTCAAAACTCGGTGCGCCTGCAAGCTGGCGCAGCCACCACCGAGCTGCGCCTGGCCGGCAGCGTGGCTGCCGGCGGTGGCCCGCTGCTGGTGATGGACCTGGCAGGCGCCCAGGAACGCTTTGGCGCCATCGGCCAGCTCACGCGGCTGGACCTGCGCCTGCAGCCCGGCGCCGATGTGCAGGCATTGCTGGATCGCCTGCAACTGCCGCCCGGCGTGTTGGCCTCCAGCCCCGATCAGGCCGAGCAGCGCGTCTCCAACCTGTCGCGGGCCTACCGCGTCAACCTGACGGTGCTGGCGCTGGTGGCTTTGTTCGTCGGCGCTTTTCTGGTGTTCTCGGTGGTGTCCTTGTCGGTTGCGCAACGCACACCGGCCTTTGCGCTGCTGGGTGTGCTGGGCATGGGTCCGCGCCAGCGTCGCCTGGGGGTGCTGGGCGAGTGTGCAGCGCTGGGGCTGGCCGGCAGCCTGTTGGGCCTGCTGCTGGGCACCGCGATGGCAGCCGCAGCGTTGCGGCTGCTGGCAGGCGACTTGGGCGGTGGCTACTTTCCGGGCATCACACCGGCGCTGCAATGGGACTTGCTCAGCGCCGCAGTGTTTTGCGCATTGGGCGTGGGTTCGGCGTTGATTGGCGGTTGGTGGCCGGCTCGCCAGGCGCAAGCCTTGGCGCCAGCGCAGGCGCTGAAGGGCCTGGGCAGCACGGCCGGTCAAGCCCCCAGCGCTTGGCCAGGACTCTTGCTTCTGGCCGCAGGAGGGGGCGCCGCTTTGCTGCCCGCCGTGGCGGGCCTGCCGCTGGCCGCCTATGCCGCCGTCGCTGCGTTGCTCTTCGGCGGCGTCGCCCTGGTGCCCACGATCGTGCACCTGATCCTGGCCCGGGTGCCCGAAGGGCGCAGCGCACTGGTGTTGCTGGCCTTGCAGCGGGCCAAGTTTCAGCGCAGCACGGCGACGGCTGCCGTGGCCGGCGTGGTCGCCAGTCTCGCGCTGTCCGTGGCGCTGACGGTGATGGTGGCGAGCTTCAGAACCGGCGTCAGCCAGTGGCTGGACAGCGTGTTGCCGGCTGACCTGTATGCACGCAGCGCCGGCAGCGGCGCCGCAGCAGCCCAGATCTGGCTGCCCGAAGACTTTGTGCGCCGCGCAGCGGCCTTGCCCGGCGTGCAAGCGGCGCAAGGCTCGCGTGTGCGCATGCTCAACCTGGCGCCGGGGCGGCCCGCCGTGGCGCTGGTGGCCAGGCCGCTGCCGGACGCTGCCCAAGCGCTGCCTTTGCTGCAAACACCGTTGCCGAGCAGTCTGCTGCAGCCCGGCGAGACGGCCGTCTATGTCAGCGAAGCGATGGTCGCCTTGTACGGCGCTGAGGCCGGCGGTGTTCTCGACCTGCCGCTGGGCGACACGCTGCTGCGTGGCCGCGTGCTGGGGGTCTGGCGCGACTATGCACGCCAGTTTGGCTCGGTGGTTGTCGCGCAAACCGACTACCAGCGCCTGAGCGGCGACATGCACATCAACGACGTGGCACTGTGGTTGTTGCCTGGCGCCGACCTGGCGGCGGTGCAGCAAGGCCTGCGTGGCTTGGTGGCCAACCCGGCGATGCTCGAATTTGCCTCCAGCGCCGAGTTGCGGCGTCTATCGCTGCGCATCTTCGACCGCAGTTTTGCCGTCACTTACTACCTGCAGGCAGTGGCCATCGTGATCGGCCTGGTCGGCATCGCTGCCAGCCTGTCGGCGCAAGTGCTGGCGCGCCGCAAAGAGTTCGGCCTGCTGGCCCACCTGGGGCTGACACGCCGCCAGACGATGGCCGTGGTGGCGGGCGAAGGGGCCGCCTGGGTGGCAGCCGGCACCTTGATCGGGCTGCTGCTGGGTCTGGCGATCAGCATGGTGCTGGTGTGGGTGGTCAACCCGCAGAGTTTTCACTGGACGATGGCGCTGGTGATCCCCGGCGGCCGGCTGCTGGCGCTGTGCGTGGCGGTGATGCTGGCCGGCACCTTGACGGCAGCCCTCAGCGCCCGCAGTGCCACCGCCAGGCAAGCGGTGTTGTCAGTGAAGGAAGACTGGTGAGCCCGCGGCGCCGACTGGCACTGCGAGCGCTGCTGGCTGGCGGGCCAGCCTTCACGATCGCATCGAGGGCTGCTTCTTCGAACACTGCTGCGGACACTTCTTTGGGCACTTTTGTGGGTACTTCTGCAGACGCCACCGCGCCCTCCGCCACAGCCAGATCAGCCACCACCGATGAAGACGACCCAGTACGCCGAGGCCGTGCGCTGGTCTTTCCGCGTGACCATGGCGCGCATTTGGGCGCCAGCATCGAATGGTGGTACGCCACCGGCTGGCTCGGCACGCCAGAAGCGCCGACGCACGGCGTGCAGCTGACCTTCTTTCGCAGTGCCACGGGCCTGGCGGCCGGCTCGAAAAGCCGCTTTGCAGCCCGCCAGTTGCTGTTTGCCCATGCAGCGCTGACCGACCTGTAGCAGCGCCGCCACCTGCACGACCAACGCATCGCCCGCTGGTCGGGGCTGGCTGGCGCGGCGTTGGGCCACGCATCGGTGAACGATGGCCACGTGGCACTGGGCAATTGGTGGCTCAAGCGCGAGGGCTCGGCCTGGCGCGCCAACATCGATGCAGCGGACTTCAGGCTGGTGCTGGCGTTGCAGCGCACCCAAGCCGTGCTGCTGCAGGGCGACAACGGCTTCTCGCGCAAGGGGCCCGGAGAACAGCAGGCCAGCCACTACTACAGCGAGCCGCAATTGGCGATGCGCTGCGAGCTCAGCCTGTCGCCCGCATCCGGGCCCGCGCGATCACAGGGCACGCTGCAGGGTCGGGCGTGGCTGGACCACGAGTGGAGCGAGCAACTGCTGCACCCGCAGGCCGTCGGCTGGGACTGGATCGGCATCAACCTCTCTGACGGTGCCGCCTTGACGGTGTTTGTGCTGCGCCGCGCCGACGGCAGCGCGCTGTGGGCGGGTGGCAGCTACCGGGCTGTAGGCGTCACCGAAGCGACGAGCTTTGCTGCCACCCAAGTACAGATGCAGCCGCAACGGCGTTGGCGCAGCCCGGCCAGCGGGGCCAGTTACCCGGTGCAATGGCGTGTGCAGTGCCCTGTAGGAGAGTTCACGGTGCACGCGCTGATGGATGAGCAAGAACTGGACAGCCGCCAAAGCACGGGCACCATTTACTGGGAAGGCCTGAGCGAACTGCTGAACAGGAACGGCCTGCGTGTCGGCCTGGGCTACCTGGAGATGACGGGTTACAGCGGGCCGCTGCGCTTGGGTTGACGCGCTCCGCCCAGCCCTGCGTCAGGTGGACTCAGGCCTTCGGCTCTGTCCACTGGCCGTCGCGCTCATCGCCAGCCGCCGAAGGATGGTTCAGCCCCAGAGGCGCAGCGCGCACGCAATTGCCGCCGGCGTGGCGGGCTGCCACTGCAGCGTTCTCTGCATCGTCCAGCAAAGCCTGCAGATCCAGGTGGGCCGGGCGCAGATGCGCCACGCCAATGCTGACAGTGACACGCAAGGCTTGCGCAACGGGTTCGTTGGCCGCCGACGCAGCCGTTTGCTGCGCAGGATGGGCGGGCAGCGGCACTTCCAACTGCTCGATGCGCTCGCGAATGCGCTCGGCCACATCGAGTGCCCCTGTGGCGTCAGCGGGGGCCAGAAAGACGGCCATTTCCGACTCCGAGTAGCGGGTCAGCAAATCTGCCGAGCGCAACATCGGGGCGGTTTCACGCAACAGCGCAGCCAGTACGGCATCGGTGGCACGCGGCCCGCGGGCCTGATTCAGGCGTGCCGCGCGGTCCACGTTGACCACCAGCAGGGCGGCACCACTGCCGTAGCGCCTGGCACGCGCCCATTCGCGGGCTGCCAGCTCTGAAAAAAGTACCCGCGGCACACCCATGGGTGCCATCGCCACCTGCACAACCGGGGGCTGGACAGCATCAGCAGGCGCAGGCCGGCGCGTCGCGATCGCAGCCATCGGCAGCGCAGCCGCAAGCGCGCCCACTGCCGCTGCCAAGGGCGCCACCCAGGCCGCCTTGGGGCCCAGCAGCGCCACGCCCACCCAGGCCAGCCCCGCTGCAAGCAGCGCGGCGCTGCAGCACCAGGCCAGCGCCTCCCAGCGGCCGCTGCGAGTCTTCCCATTGCCTTGCGGGAAGCCTGCGCCCGGCAGGCTGGCATCGGTGGACAAGGGCAGCGGCAGCGGCGTGCCCTGCGACTGGGCCGCAGCAGAGCCTGCGCCAGCGCGCAAAGGCACAAGTCGCGCATGAGGCGGCTGCGCTGCTGGGGAAGCGGGTCTTTTGGGGGGCGTCATCTGTCTTGATATACCTAGCTTGCTATTCGACCACAAGCCGCAGCATCTGAAGGGGCATTTGTATAGGGGGTCGGGGGCTTGTCACGCTCAAAGCGGGGGGGTCCAGGTCGCGGGGGCCGCGGTGAGGCGATGTTGGGCGGTGTCGGGCGATGTCGGGCGGTGTCGAGCATTGTTCCGCGCTGTGGGACGCTGCGGGTCGGCCCCCAAAAGGCTGCGCAGTGCCGAATGTCAACCCGAAGGCAGCCCGAAAGCAGCCCGACTGCAACCCGAAAGCAGCCGGTGTCGTCCGTCTGCAGCGCCACCATAGACTCCTGCCATGCCAGAAGTCAGCTCACGTTCCGCCGCCTCCAGCCCGCGCTCTTTGTCGGGGCTGGTGCCATTCATCAAACCTTACCGGGGCGTGGTCGCGATGGCGGCCCTGTTTCTGGTGCTGGCTGCGCTCAGCACCTTGGCGTTTCCGGTGGCGCTGAAGGTGCTGATCGACCAGGGACTGGTGGCCACCGACCCCGGCGAGCGCGTGCTGGCCCTGCGCGGCCACTTTCTCGCGCTGTTTGGCGTCGCGGTGGCGCTGGCGGTGTTCTCTGCGGCGCGCTTCTATGTCGTCAGCTGGCTCGGTGAGCGCATCACCGCCGACTTGCGCAACGCGGTCTACGCCCACGTTCTGCGCCAAAGCCCGGAATTTTTTGAGACCACCAAGACCGGCGAGGTCCTCAGCCGCCTGACCACCGACACCACGCTGGTGCAAACGGTGGTCGGCTCATCGCTGAGCATGGGTTTGCGCAACGTGGTGATGGGCGCCGGCGCGCTGATCGCACTGGTCATCACCAACCCGGTGGTGATGACGCAGGTGCTGGCGATCCTGGTGCTGGTGGTGCTGCCCAGCATCTACTTTGGCCGCCGCGTGCGCAAACTCAGCCGCGCCAGCCAGGACCGGGTGGCCGACTCGAGCGCCATCGCTGCCGAAGTGCTGAATGAGATACCGGTGGTGCAGGGTTTTGTGCAGGAAACGCGCGAATCAGAGCGCTTTGACCTGAGCACCGAAGCGGCCTTCGAGATCGCGCGCAAACGCACCCGGGTGCGCGCGCTGCTGGTGGCTTTCATGATCAGCGCCACCTTTGCAGCCCTGCTGTGGGGCCTGTATCAAGGCACGCAAGCCGTGATCGCCGGCGAGATCAGTGCGGGGCACCTGGGGCAGACGGTGGTCTTCGTGATCATCTTTGTAGGCGCGGTGGCCGTGTTGTCAGAGATCTATGGCGAGATGCTGCGCGCGGCAGGGGCGACCGAGCGGCTGATGGAGCTGCTGGCCTCCAACTCACCCGTCACCGACCCGCCCCAGCCGCGGCCGATGCCTTCTTTGCCGGGAGGCTCGGAGGTCGTCTTCGAGCAAGTGAGTTTTCACTACCCCTCGCGGCCCAAAACAGCAGCGCTCAGCGACTTTTCGCTGCACATCCGGCGCGGCGAGACGCTGGCCCTGGTGGGGCCCAGCGGCGCCGGCAAGAGCACGGTATTTCAACTGCTGATGCGCTTTTACGACGTGCAGCAAGGCCGTGTGCTGATCGACGGCGTGCCGCTGCGCGAAGTGTCGCTCGCCACCCTCAGGCAACGCGTGGGCATCGTGCCGCAGGACAGCACGGTGTTTTCGACCAGTGCGCTGGAAAACATCCGTTACGGCCGGCCCGAAGCCAGCGACGCCGAGGTCAAAGCCGCCGCCAAAGCCGCCTATGCCGACACTTTCATCGAAGCCCTGCCCGAGGGCTACGCCACCTATCTTGGCGAGCGCGGCGTCAGGCTGTCAGGCGGCCAGCGCCAACGCATCAGCATCGCCCGCGCGATGCTCAAAAACCCGCCGTTGCTGCTGCTGGACGAAGCCACCAGCGCACTGGACGCAGAGAGCGAGCGCATGGTGCAAGCTGCACTGGAAGCGGCGATGGCCGACCGCACCACGCTCGTCATTGCCCACCGCCTGGCCACGGTGCTGAAGGCGGACCGCATCGTGGTGCTGGACCAGGGCAAGATTGTGGACATCGGCAACCACGAAGAACTGGTCGCGCGCGGCGGCTTGTACGCGCGGCTGGCAGCGATGCAGTTCGATCAAGGACAGACCAAAGATAATTTGCAACTCAGCTTTTAGAGACTCCTTGCCCATGACCTCCATCGCCCACCCTGCGCTTGAGTTTCCGTACGAGGCCTTGATGCGGCATGTCAACGCGCACGGAGTCGCCAAAGGCGACCGCACCGGCACCGGCACACGCAGCATCTTCGGCCACCAGATGCGTTTTGATCTGCAGCAGGGATTCCCGCTGATCACGACCAAGAAGGTGCATTTCAAGAGTGTGGCGCTGGAGTTGCTGTGGTTCTTGCGTGGCGACAGCAACGTGCGCTGGCTGCAAGAGCGCGGTGTGCGCATCTGGAACGAATGGGCCAGCCCTGAAGGCGAGTTGGGCCCGGTTTACGGCGTGCAGTGGCGCAGCTGGCCCATGCCCGACGGTGGCCACATCGACCAGATGGCAGAAGTCGTGCAACAACTGCGCCACGACCCCGACAGCCGCCGCATCGTGGTGAGCGCCTGGAACGTGGCCGATTTGTCGCGCATGGCGCTGCAGCCCTGCCACGCATTCTTCCAGTTCCATGTCGCCCAAGGCAAGTTGTCCTGCCACCTGTACCAGCGCAGTGCCGACATCTTTCTGGGCCTGCCTTTCAACATCGCAAGTTACGCGCTGCTGGTGCATATGCTGGCGCAGCAATGTGATCTGCAAGCGGGCGATCTGGTCTGGAGCGGCGGCGATTGCCACATCTACGACAACCACCGCGAGCAGGTTGAGTTGCAGCTCAGCCGCGCGCCGCGCCCTTACCCGCAGTTACGGATTCAGCGCCGGCCTGACAACCTCTTCGACTACAACTTCGAAGACTTCGAGTTGCAAGACTACGAGCCGCACCCAGCCATCCCGGCGCCTGTTGCGGTCTGAATTGGCTTGGCCTGTTCACCACCTCCCACCAAACGACATGGCGCGCAGACGATGAGCAAAATTCAACCAGACCATCGCAACCGGCGTGCAACGCAGGCAACGGCTGCATTGAGCGCGTGCGCCCTGCTGTTGGCTTGTGGTGGTGGTGGTGGTGGTGGTGGTGGCGGCGGCGGTGGCGAGACAACGGGCGGCAGCCCAAGCGGCGGCGGCACCTCTGCCACTGCGCCCTCACCGGTGCCTGTGCCTGTGCCTGTGCCTGTGCCTGTGCCTGTGCCAGTGCCAGTGCCAGTGCCAGTGCCAGTGCCCGTACCACCGCCGACGCCTGCCCCGGCCGCAACCAGTGACAGCCGGGCCCCCCAACTTCTCATCATCCAACCGCCGGCACTGGCCCAAGGTCTGCAAGGCAACCTTCGATTCAGCGCCACCGCCAGCGACGATGTCGCGCTGGCGCGCATCGAGTTCCAGGTTGATGGTGTCACGGTGGGGAACGTCATGGTCAGTGGCACGACGGCTTCGGGCCAGCTCGATCTCGACACCGGCCAATGGGCTTCCGGCCAGCATGTGCTGCGGGCACGCGCGCACGATCTGGCGGGCAAGGCATCTGACTGGCAAAGCCTCCAGGTTCAGCTGGGCGGCGATCGCGCAGCCCCTGCAGGTGTGGTGCGGCACAGCAACTGGATCAGTGGTCTCAGCTCGGCCACGGCATTTGCCGCTGCAGCCGACGGACGACTGTTTGTGGCCGAGCAAAACGGCAACCTGAGGCTCATCAAGGCCAGCCAGCTGCAGCCCACGCCGGTGCTGCGCCTGGCGGTGGACGCACGTGGCGAGCGCGGCTTGATCGGCGTCGCGCTGCATCCGCAGTTCGCCGCCAACGGGCTGATCTACCTGCACCACACCAGCACCGAAGGCGGCTCGCACAACCGCATCAGCCAGGTCCGCCTGGACCCTGCCAACCCCGATGTCGCGCTGGCGGGCAGCCTGCGCACCTTGGTGGCACTGCCGACACTTTCAGGTGCCACCAACCACAACGGTGGCGCCATGCATTTCGGTGTCGACGGCAAGTTGTATGTGGGCGTGGGTGACAACGCCAACCCAGCCCTGGCGCCGGACCTGAACAGCCCGCTGGGCAAGCTGCTGCGCCTCAATGATGACGGCAGCATCCCTCCCGACAACCCGCACTACGCCAGCCGCAGCGGCCTGGCGCGCGCCATCTGGGCGCATGGCCTGCGTAACCCCTTCACTTTTGCCGTGCAGCCTGGCAGCGGGCGCATGCACATCAACGACGTCGGGCAGGTCAGTTGGGAAGAAATCAACCTGGGCGCGGCCGGCGCCGACTATGGCTGGCCCAGGTCCGAGGGCCCCGATGGCTTGGCGCCAGGCATCACTTCGCCTCTGTTTGCCTACCCGCATGTGGACAGCAACCCACCCGGGTCAGGGCCGGGTGGCTTCTTCATCGGCTCGGCGATCGCTGGAGGCAGTTTCTATCCCGCGCAAGGCCCGCTGGGTGCGCCCTGGCAAGGCAACTACTTCTTCGCCGACTTCGTCAGCGGCTTCATCGGATTGCTGGATATCGGCAACAGCAGCGGTAAAACCAGCGGCAACGGCCACGCCTACCCGGCGTACAGCTTTGGCAGAGTCGATGGCAACCCGGTGGACATGCTGAGCGCCACTGACGGCGCCTTGCTGGTGCTGACACGAAGCGGCATCACGCGCTTTGCCAGGCCATGAGCACTGCCAGCACCGCACAACTGGTGCTGATAGCCGCCGTGGCGCGCAACGGCGTCATCGGCAGCGGCAACGAACTGGTCTTCAAAGATCCGATCGACCAGCAGCACTTCAGGGACAGCACCCGGGGCGCACCGGTGATCATGGGCCGCAAGACCTGGGACTCGTTGCCGCCACGCTTCAGGCCGCTGCCGGGCCGGCAAAACATCGTGCTCAGCCGCGACAAAGGCTTCAAACCCGCAGCCGCGCAAGCCGTGCAGTCATTGCCGCAAGCCTTGCAACTGGCCGCGCCTGCGCCGCGCATCTACATCATCGGCGGCGCTGAGCTGTACGCCTTGGCGCTGCCGCTGGCCGACGAGTTGCTGCTGACCGAGGTGCACGCCGACTTGCCCGGAGACACGCACTTTCCCCCCTGGCATCGCAGCAGCTTTGACGAAGTCAGCCGCGTATCTGGCCGACCCGCAGCGACCACCGCGCAGGCAGCCCAGCACACTGTTGCAAGCGCGGCGACGCAGCCTTCACAAGGCGCGCAACCTGAGGCGCCAGCCTTTGACTTCGTCTGCTACCGCAGGCGCCATCACCCGCCGAAGGCTTGACAACACCGCGCCCAGCCAGTGCGGCATTGTCCCAGGCTGCCGGCAGGGAGCTGGGCATGCCAGGCCGGGCCAGAGGCATATGGTGGGTCGTGCGTGACTCGAACACGCGACCAACGGATTAAAAGTCCGCTGCTCTACCAACTGAGCTAACGACCCATGTGCTATGTAAATCGGCTGCGAAGAAACTTCACAACCCATCGCGTAGCCGCCACTGACGATCAGATGCCTTTGCTGCAGGGCTGGAATCGACCACCAAACCTGCAAAAGATCTGCAAAAAAATCTGCAAATGAACTGCAAAAGAGATGCAAATTTTGAACAGCCTCACAGTATAGCCCGCTTCGCAGCTGGCTCCGAACGTTGGCTCCGGACGACATCAAGCGGGCTCACCCGGTTCGATCCAAGTGCGCAGGGCCTCAGCAGCAGCCACCATGCCGAAGGTGGCTGTGACGGTGACGCTGGATCCATACCCATGGCAATTCAGGCTGCCGTCGCTGGCAGTCGCTGCCCCCTCACACCGGCGGGCTTCTTGCACCGCCTCGCGCGAGAACACGCAAGCCAAGCCCATCGGCCCTCGACGGGCTCCGTCACCCGCCTTGCGCCAACGCTGCCGCAGGCTGGCCAGCAAGGGGTCGTGGGTGACGCTGGCGAGGTCTTGCACCTCGACAGCTTGCGGCTGCCGTTTGCCCCCTGCAGCACCGACGCAGACCACCGGCACCCGGGACTGTCCGGACCAACTGGCCAGCGCCAACTTGGCGCGCACCTGGTCACAAGCGTCGATCACCACGTCGACGTCGATGGGCAACATGGCGGGCCAGCTTTCTGGCTCTACAAAGGCTTCGACAGCATGCACTGTGCAGCCTGGATGCAGGTCCAGAATGCGCTCTTTCAATGCCTGCACCTTGGCCTGCCCCAGGGTCGAGCTCAGGGCCTGAACCTGGCGGTTGATGTTGGACTCGGCCACATGGTCCAGATCGATCAGCACCAGGCTGGCCAGACCGCAGCGGGCCAGCGCCTCGGCAGCCCACGAGCCCACGCCGCCGACGCCGACCACCGCTGCCTTGCCGCGTCTGAGCCGCAGGTAAGCCTGATCCCCGTACAACCTGCGCAAACCGCCGAAGCGGCGCTCCAGATCTGCATCGGCTGGCGAGGTCTGCATCGCCACCTCCTGCGGGCGCAGATCATCGAGGCAAACAGGCTGCGCAACGTTCACAACTGGCGCTCCAGGCGCCAGACCTGCCACCGCACACCCATCACACCGCCGGCCAGAATTCCCGCCAGCGCAATGAAACTGCCCACCGCCAGCGTCGACACACCCGTCATGCCCTGCCCCACGGTGCAGCCCATTGCCGTGACCCCGCCCACACCCATCAGCACAGCACCGACCAGGTGGTTGGCGGTGTCTTCGTTACCCGCAAAACCCTCCCATCTGAAACTGCGGTTGGCCAGCGCCACAACGGCCGAGCCCAGCACGACGCCCAGCGTGCTGACGATGCCCAACGAGAGCAATTTGCTCTTGTCGCTGAACAGGATCAGCCAATCCAGCGTGTAGGCCATGGGTGCCACAAAAGTCAGGGATTCCATGCGCTGGGTGTTGGTGGCCAGGAAGGTCTCTTCGAGGGTCAGCGGATGTTCTGCGACATAACCCAAGCGCCCGGAGACCCACCAGACGCCAACGATCAACGCCCCCAGACCCAGCCCCGCCAACAACACCTCGCCACTGCGGCCTTCCGGTCGCCAAAGCGCAAAAGCCAACATGGCGCCACCGATGGCCATGCCCAGCGGCAGCGCCAGCGCGTTCCTGTCCCAGCCGCCCCAAAGGGCCAGAAGCGAGGGCAGATCCTGCGAAGACTGCAGGTTCAACGCCACGGTATCCAGAGTCTGCACCCGCACCACGCCAGTGATGCCACGCAAGGTGGCGTAGGCGGCCAGCCCCAGCACCATGAACACCACCAGGCTTTTGAGACTGCCGCCACCAATGCGCACCAGTGTCTTGCTGCCGCAGCCCGACGCCAGCACCATGCCAAAGCCGAACATCAAGCCACCGACCAGGTTGGACAGCCAGACCAGCCGCGCGCTGCCATAAACGCTGTTGCCGGCTTGCACCCAACCTGCTGCGACCATCGCATTGAAGCCGAGCACCGCCACACCCATCGCCATGACCCACATGCGCATGCGAGTCCAGTCGCCGATGTTGACGATGTCGGCTACCGCACCCATGGTGCAGAAATGGGTGCGTTGTGCGATGGCGCCAAAGAGCAAGGACAAGCCAAAGGCTGCCCACAGCACCTGAGCCGTCAAGCCCACGAGTTCACTTTCCTGCATCGCCAAATTCTAGGTTGCACTGCGTTGCTGCAGCGCCACCGGCAAGGGTTGCAGCATTTGCAGAGCAAATGCAGATTGGTGCAGCTCTACTTCAGTGCTGCCAAACGCTGGCGACCGGCCTGTGCCGCTTCAGACTTGGGATAAGCCTTGATCAGGTCTTCCAGGGTCTTGCGCGTGGCCTTGGCATCCTTGGTCTCGGCCTGGCTGTTGGCCATCGCCAACATCGCTTCAGGGGCCCTGGGGTGCGACGGCGCATCGGCGACAAAATCGCGGAAACTGGCGATGGCGGAGCCGTAGTCACGCTTGCCATAATAGGCGTTGCCCAGCCAGAAACGCGCTGTGTCGATCAAGGGGCTGGCCGGGTAGCGGCGCTGAAAGCCGGACAGCATCTGCACCGAGCGCTCGAAGTCGCCTCCCCTGATGGCCACCATGGCTTCGTCAAATGCCCGTCGTTCTTCGGGCGCGACCAGCACCTCGCGCCCTTCGACAGTGGTCTTCACCGGTTCGAGCTTGCGCAATCGATCGTCCAGCGTCTGTCCAACGTCTTGTTGACTCTTTTGCAGGTCACCCAGTACGTGCCGCGTCTCTTCGTTCCTGCCGCGCAGTTGGGCGTTTTCTGCACGCAAAGCCTCGAGCTGGTTGTTCAACTCCAGCAAACTGCGACGCAACACGCCCAGCTGCTCGGTCATGCGCTCGCCCAGCTGTTCACTCAGCCTGGTCTGTGCCGCCATCGCTTCTGCGTGCCTGGCGCGCTGGGCGTCATCGACCTGCGCCACTCGGGCGCGCAGATCGATGATGGCTTTGCGCGCCTCTTCATCACCAAAGAGCGCATGGGCAGGTCGCACCGGCAACAAGCAGGCAAGCACCAAACCCGCAGCCAAGGCACGCACAACGCTGGCAGCCCGCACCTCAACGATCCTTCAGCTCGGCGCGACGGTTCATTGCATAGCTGGCCTCGTCGGAGCCCTGGGCCGCCGGACGTTCCTGCCCAAAGCTGACTGCCTCCAGCCTGGAATCGTTGACGCCCAGCAGCGCCAGCGAGCGCAGCACCGCTTCAGCACGCCTCTGCCCCAAAGCCAGGTTGTACTCACGGCCACCTCTTTCGTCGGTGTGGCCTTCGATCACCATGCGCTTGTTGGCAGCCTGACTCAGCAGCTTGGCGTGGGCGTCCAGCATGCCTCTGAAGTCGTCACGGATGACGAAGCTGTCAAAGTCGAAGTAAACGACGCGCTGCGCGTTGGCGGTGGTCTGCGCAGCAGCAGCGGCGGCTGAAGTTGCGTTGGCGGCAGCCAGGTTGGTGCCAGCCAAAGTCGACGGGGATGTGGTCGCGGCCGCCGTGGCCGCGGTGCCTGCGCCGGCATTGGCTGCAGCTGCGGCGTTGCCGCTCACCACGGGCGTTCGGGTTTCGACGGGCGCCAGGGCACCCGGGGTGTCGAGACGGGTGCTGGTCTCACAGGCTGCCAGCAGCAGCGTGGCCGCCAGCAAGGCAAGGCCGAGCCCTGCGCGTCCGGGCTTCGAGTGCCCTGGGTTCAGGTGAGCCTGCGGGCTGGTGAAAATCCTCTTTGCTGCTGTGATGGCCATGGTTTTCCTTTCAGGGTGTCAAATTCAAATCGATGATGAACCCAGCCTGGCAAGGCCGGATCCACCTGGATGGGATCAGCGACCGAACGGCCCCCAGGCCGGCTCGCGCATCTGCGCCCCGCTGCTCAGCAATCGTGTCTTGATCTTGCCGTCCAGCGTGCTGGTCATCAGCACATCGGTGCCGCGCACCCGCGTGGCATAAACCAGCATGCGGCCGTTGGGTGCAAAACTGGGGCTTTCATCATCCTGAGTGTCGGTCAGGGCCATGAAGGTTCCGTTTTCAAGATCCTGCGTCACCACACGGTAAGCCGAGTTCTGCCGCGTCACACAAGCCAGCAGCTTGCCATCGGGGCTGATCGCAGGGCTGATGTTGTAGTTGCCGTTGAAAGTGATGCGCTCCGCCGCACCCCCCGCAGCAGGCATGCGGTAGATCTGCGGCCCACCACCGCGGTCGCTGACGAAATACAGTCTCTTGCCGTCAGGTGAAAACACCGGCTCAGTGTCGATGCCGCTGCTGCGCGTCAAGCGCTGCGGCGCACCGCCTGTGGGCGTGACCATGTACAGCTGGGTCTGCCCTTCCTGAGACAAGGCCACTGCCAGACGTTGGCCGTCGGGTGACCATGCAGGCGCGCTGTTGGAGCCCCGGAAATTGGCGACCCGCTGGCGTGCGCCTGTGCCCAGGTTCTGCACCCACACCACTGCCTTCTGGTCCTCGAAAGACACATAGGCCAATTGCTTGCCATCTGGCGACCAGGCCGGCGAAATGATCGGCTCACCGCTGGACAGCGCGATCTGCCCACCTTCACCGTCAGCATCGGTGACGTGCAGGGTGTGGCGCTGCCCGGACTTGACGACAAAAGCGATACGGGTCGAGAACACGCCACGCTCGCCAATCAGTGAACGGTAGATCTCGTCAGCCACGCGGTGCGCAGCCAGCCGCAGGTCGGCGCTTTGCACGACCTTGCTCTGGCCCAGCAGCTCTTCGCTGCGCACGGCATCCCATAGCTTGTAGCGCACATCCAGGCGGCCATCGGCCAGCTTGGTGACCGAACCCGCTACCAGCGCATCCACGCCACGCGCGCGCCACGGCGCCAGGTCGACGATGCTGCGCTCGTTCATCGGCAAGTCGACGTTGATCAGTCGAAACAGGCCGCTGCGTTCAAGATCGGCACGGATGACCGCAGAGACCGGCAAGCCAGCGGTCTCTTCATCACGAAAGCTCGACACCACCACCGGCAACTGAGTCGCCCCCACGCCCGTGATCTCGACCCTGAAGTCGGCAGCCCGGGCTGCGCCGGACCACAGGCCAGCGGCGCCCGTCCCAGCGACCGCAGCCACGGCGCCGGGGCCACCGACCAGCAGCTTGCCGAGAAAATTGCGGCGTGCGAGCGACCTTCGCGCAAACCTGGAGAAAGAAGAATCAGAAAACATGTCAATCCAAGTCAAGCCAGGGTCGATTGTAGGCAGCGGGTTCACGAACGCCCCAAGTGGTGGCTGCAGAAGGCCCAGGCAAAAGAGGAGCAAAGGCAACGAGCAACTGCAAGGCCGCTGCAAGGCACGACAGCAGGCACTACCACAGGCTCCACGGCGGGGCGCCGCGATAATCCCGACCCATGCCCAACCTTTTGAAGCGGCTGGCCCGGTTATGGCCCTATGTGCGGGCCAGCCGCATGGGGCTGATCGCGGCCGGCTTGGCCGCCGTCGTCACTGCCGCCACCGAACCGATGATTGCCGAACTGCTGCGGCTGTTGCTGGACAGAGGCTTCAAGCCCGATGGCTTGCCGCTGTGGATGGTACCGGTGGCCATCATCGGCTTGTTCGTGGTGCGCAGCCTGGCTGGCTTCGTGGCCCAGTACGGGCTGGCCTGGACCGCGCAGCGCGCGCTGCTGGCCGTGCGCAAGAGGCTCTTTGACTGGCTGCAAAAGTGTGCGCCCTCATTGTTGAGCCAACACAGCGCCAGTGCGATGACCAACACGCTGGTCTTCGAAGCACAAACCGGCATGGGCTTGCTGGCCGGCTCGCTGCTGACGCTGGTGCGTGACTCGCTGATCCTGATCGCCTTGCTGATCTATCTGCTGACTTTGAACTGGCAGTTGACATTGATCGTCGGCCTGTTGTTTCCGGCCGTGGCGGTCATCATGCGCATGCTGGGGCGGCGGCTGCATCAGCTGACAATACAGGGCCAGCAGGCCACCGACGAGTTGGCCTACGTGGTCGAGGAGAACATGCTGACCTGGCGCATCGTGCGCCTGTTCGGCGCGCAGCCGGCACAACAACAGCGCTTTGTCGGCAAGGCAGATGCAGTGCGGCGCCTGATGCTCAAGGCGGTGGTGGCCGGTGGCAGCATGACTCCCGTGACGCAGATTCTCTCGGCCTGCGCGTTATCGGTCGTCATCATGATTGCGATGGCACAAGGGCGCAGCGGCGCCACCACGGTCGGCGAGTTTGTGGCCTTTGTGACGGCCATGCTGCAACTGGTGGCGCCTGCCAAGCACCTGTCGGACGTGGTTGCGCCGCTGACCCGCGGGCTGGCTGCGGTTGAGCGCGGCTTGAACCTGATCGACCACGGCGAGGTGGAGCAAGGCGGCAGCCACGGCGCCAGCGCTGAAGCCACGACGACCCAGCCCACACGGGCCCGCGGCGACATCGTCTTTGACACGGTCAGCCTGCGTTACCGAGAAGACTCCGCCCCCGCACTGGACCACTTCTCCCTGCACGTGAGTGCAGGCGAGACGGTGGCCTTGGTGGGGCCCTCGGGCGCGGGCAAGTCCACACTTGTCAACCTGCTGCCCCGCTTCATCGAGGCCAGCAGCGGGCAGATCAGGCTGGATGGCGTGGCGCTGGCCGACTGGGATTTGCTCGCGCTGCGGCGTCAATTGGCGCTGGTCAGCCAGGATGTGGTGCTCTTCAACGACTCGGTGGCCTACAACGTCAGCCTGGGCGCCCGGATCAGTCGCGAAGCAATCCGCGATGCGCTGAAAGCTGCGCACCTGCTGGAGTTTGTGGATGCTCTGCCCCAAGGCATGGACACCCTGATTGGCCACAACGGCAGCGAACTGTCTGGCGGCCAGCGGCAACGCTTGGCGATTGCCCGAGCGATCATCAAAGATGCACCTGTGCTGATCCTGGACGAGGCCACTTCGGCGCTGGACAGCGAATCGGAGCGTGCAGTGCAGGATGCGTTGGACAAGCTGATGCAGGGCCGTACGACGCTCGTGATCGCGCACCGCTTGTCCACCATCGAACATGCTGACCGCGTGGTGGCCCTGCAAAGCGGCCGCATGGTGGAGGCAGGCACCCATGCAGAGTTGCTGGCCAAGGGTGGGGTCTATGCTCGCTTGCACGCCACACAGTTTTCGACGGGCTGATGCACCCGCCGATTGCTGCTGGATTCAGCTTCATTCGTTTTGCCCAAGCTGATACTCACGCCGATACTCACCCCGATACTCACGCCGATACCTACGGCAATTCCCACGGCATCACCCAAGGCTCAAGCCCATGCACAGCGCTGAACAATCCTCTTCGACTCCGCCCATCTCACGCTTTCCAGTCCCGGAACTGGTGGATCTGCCGCCGGACATGCGCGAGCGCATTCTTGAAGTGCAGCAAAAGGCCGGCTTCGTGCCCAATGTCTTCCTGGCATTGGCACACAGACCCGCCGAGTGGCGTGCCTTCATCGCCTATCACGACGCTTTGCTGATGAAAGAGACTGGCTCACTGAGCAAGGGCGAGCGCGAGATGATCATCGTGGCCACCAGCGCCATCAACCACTGCCTGTATTGCGTGGTCGCGCATGGCGCGATCCTGCGAGTCTATGAGAAGAAGCCGCTGCTGGCTGACCAGGTGGCCGTCAACCCGCTGAAGGCCGACATCACGCCGCGGCAAGGGGCGATGTTGAACTTTGCAATCAAGGTCTGCCAGGCCTCGCACACGATCGAAACCAGCGACCTGGAAGCATTGAAGGCGCACGGCTTTGACGACGAAGACATCTGGGACATCGGCGCCATCACGGCCTTTTTCGGCCTCAGCAACCGCATCGCCAACCTGGCGGGCATGCGGCCGAACGAGGAGTTTTATCTGATGGGCAGGGTGCCACGCAGCAAAGCATGATCCGGGACCTGCAGGACCGCCCCAAAAGTGCAGCACAAGCGTGCAGCACCCGCGTGCAACAAGAGCGCGCAGCACAAAGTGGCACCGGCGCGTCGCCTGAAGCGCGAAAGAGGCCCAGGAAGGGCCTCTTTCGCTTTGCTCTTCAAGCCGCAGAACGCGGCCCGAAACTCAGGGCGCAGACTGCAGCACGCGGATACGATCTTCGATCGGCGGGTGGCTGGACAGCAGGGCCATGAAGCCGCTGGGCTTGGCGCTGATGCCCATCGCAGCCACGCTCTTGGGCAGCTCACCAGGGTCTTGCCCACCCAGACGCGCCAGC
>JBBQIB010000042.1:0-20775 GCA_038324515.1 Burkholderiales bacterium | reverse complement strand
ACGTTCCGATGTATTACTCACCCGTTCGCCACTCGTCGCCAGGTTGCCCCGCGTTACCGTTCGACTTGCATGTGTAAGGCATGCCGCCAGCGTTCAATCTGAGCCAGGATCAAACTCTTCAGTTCGATCTTGATTTGCTCTTAGGAATTGAAGTGAACTTCACTTCAGTTTCCATGAGCGTTTAAGGTCATGAGACCTCGTCAATGCATTACTGCATTGACTTGGCACCTGCCTTCAAACGCCCACGCTTATCGGCTGTTATTTGTTAAAGAACCTGCTGGCTCGACTCGAAGTCATGTCTGAATCTGCTTCAGAATTGCACTTCGCTCGAGCGCTGATTTTTATTCAGCAAAGACATCGATTATGGCATCTTTTCCGAATCGCTGTCAACACCTCGGCAAAACTATTTATCTGATCTTCAACCAATCCCGCTGTTTGAACTTGCAGTCACTGAGGGACCCCCGAACTGCGTGAGCAATTCAACTTGTTCTTCAGAGACGCGCAACTGGCCGGAATCGCGGTGTGGATCAAAAAACTGGACCAAAAGACTGGACCAAAAGACTGGACAAAAAGACTAAACCAACTGGATCGAAATCCGAGCATTCGCAATCTGCGTCGATCTGGAAACTATTGGAGTGTTGCCACCCCCGGCTTTCCGACCTCTGCAGTTGTTCTTGCCTCTCACCAACCGAGCCGCAGACTATAGCACGAGATTTTCAGGGGTGCAAGTGGCCTGAAAAGTGGCTCAAAGTTGGCGGGCTCAATTGCTGCCGCGCTGACTCGCTCAGACGGCGTTGCGCGCCTGTGTCGCCTCTCGCATCGCCTGGGCTGGATCGTCGGAGCGCAGCACCTGATTCAGCACACCACTGAGCAGCAGGGTGTCGGCGCGCAGCACGCGCTGCTTGATCGCGGCGATGCGTGAAGGGTGCATCGAAAAGCTGCGCAGGCCCATGGCCAACAGCAGGTCCGTGAAACCGGTGTCCGCTGCCATCTCGCCGCATACCGAAACTGCGCGGCCCTTGGCGTTGGCGCTGGCAATGGTCCGATGAAGCAATTGCAGTACGGCGGGGTGCCATGGGTCGTACAGATGGGCGACCGACTCATCGGCGCGGTCAATGGCCAGGGTGTACTGAATCAGGTCGTTGGTACCGATCGAAACGAAATCGAAGTGATCCAGCAGCCGATCGATCATCAACGCTGCAGCCGGCACCTCGATCATGGCGCCCAGCTCGCAGCTGCCGTACGCCACGCCTGCATCGTCAAGTTGCTGGCGCGCCTTGGCCACCGCCTCCAGGGTCAGCCGCACTTCACTGAAATGCGCGACCATCGGAATCAGGATGCGCACTTTGCCGCTGGCGCTGGCGCGCAGCAGCGCCCGCAACTGTTGTCTGAACATGCCGGGTTCCGACAGGCTCCAGCGGATGGCGCGCAGGCCCAGCGCCGGGTTCAAACCATGGTCGTGCCGCAACTCTTGCGCGCTCATCCGCTCCAGAGGCTTGTCCGCGCCCACATCCACGGTACGGATCGTCACGGGCAAGCCTTGCATGGCCAGCACCGCAGCGCGGTAGGCCTCGAACTGCTCGTCTTCATCGGGCAGGGCGCCGCCGCGATTCATGAACAGAAATTCACTGCGAAACAGGCCCACCCCGACTGCGCCAGCGGCCAAAGCTGCCGGCCCGTCATCTGCCGACTCGATGTTGGCCAGGAGCTCGATGCTCTGGCCGTCCATCGTGACAGCCGGTGTGTTGCGCAACCGATTCAAGCGCGCTTGTTCAAGGTCGCTTTGCTTGCGCTTGAAGCGGTATTCCTCCAGCACGATGTCGGAAGGATTGACGATCACCACACCGGCTTCGCCGTCAATGATCAGCATGTCATCCTGGCGAATCAGCCTGCTCGCCTCTCGAGCCCCCACCACCGCCGGAATGTCCATGCTGCGCGCCACGATGGCCGTGTGCGAGGTGCGCCCCCCTACGTCGGTGACAAAGCCGGTGAAGACACTGCGCTTGAAGCTGATCATGTCCGCGGGGGCGACGTCGTTGGCAATCAATACAAGCGGGTCTTCCACTCTCGCTGCTTCGCCCGACGCGGTGGCGGACGCAGGGGCAACTGCCGCCTTGCCAGAAGCCGTCAGGCTCGGGCGCCCGGCAATGGCGCGAAGCAGCCGCTCGACGACCTGCTCAAGATCAGCCTTGCGCTCGCGCAAATAGGCGTCTTCCATCTCGTCGAATTGCCGCGCCAGCACCTCGAGCTGCGCGGAAAGAGCCCACTCAGCGTTGTAGTGGCGCTCTGCAATCCAGACCTTGGTGGCGTCGGCAAGGCTTTCATCGTGCAACAGCATCAGATGCACGTCCAGCAGGGCTGCAAGTTCTGCAGGGGCTTCATCGGGCAGATCGTGCTTGAGGGTTTCAAGCTCACGAGCCACCTGGTCGCGCGCATCACGCAGCCTTTGCACTTCGTGTTCAACCTGCTCGTCGCTGACGAAATAGTGGGCCACATCGACCCGGCTGGATGCCACCATCACGGCGCGTCCGATCGCGACGCCGCGCGACACGGGGATGCCGAACATCTGGATGCTGGTCCGGCTGCTGACGGCAGGATTGGAGCGCTCTGACTTGGCCATCTTTGTTCAGTTCAAGTGCTGAGGTAACGCCGAATCAATCGCTCCAGGCGCGGGCAACGCCCAGTCACCGCGTCTCATTCGGACTCGCCGAACCTGGATTCGATCAGCTCACACAGCGCAGCGACCGCAACTTGTTCATCTTCACCTTCAGCTTCGATCTCTATCTCTGTGCCGATGCCAGCAGCAAGCATCATCACACCCATGATGCTTTTGGCATTCACGCGCCTGCCCTCGCGACTCAAGTTCAAATCGCTCTTGAAGCTGCTGGCCAGCTTGGTCAACTTTGCAGAAGCACGGGCATGCAGGCCAAGCTTATTGCTGATGCGGATTCGGGTGCTGAGCATCGCGTCCAGAAAGGATGTTTTGATTTTGGCGTCGTGGCACGCCGACATGCATGACACCGGAGGCAGCGCCGGTCAAGGCCCGCTGCACCAACTCGTTCAGCGGCAAATCGACATAGCACAAGGTCCGCCAGAGCATGGGCACATTCACTCCGGCGACGATCCTGATGCGCGAGCCAGCTGCAGCTTCCACGGCCGCATTGCACGGTGTGGCACCAAAGACGTCGGTGAGGATCAGGCACTCGGGGCCAGGCAGGGCCAACAAACCCGCCCTGACCAACTCCACCGCAGCAATCAGGCCGCCGCTGGCATCGACATCGATGGGCGCCATCACTGACCCGCAATCGGGGTAGACGTGTCGCGCCACGGCCATCAACGATGAGGCCAACGGGGCATGGGCGACGATCAACAGACTGGCCATGAGCTTGAGCCACCCATTATGGGCAGCTTTTGCCGTGTGCTGTGCGCCTGCTCACAGCTGCAGGCGCAACCCTGCCGCAAGGCGCAGAGGAATGCGCAGGGCCGCTCCCAAGCTTCCTCACCCGCTCGGAGGGGCGACGACGGCATGGCCGTCGGCCGGCGGCGCTCTCAAGCGGCCGAGTGCGCAGCCCCGAGGCGGAGCGGTCGCAAGAACCATAGATAGGCCAGCAGGCACAGGGCCCCGTAGCCCGCCAGCGCCAGCCTGAAAGCCAAAGCAGGGGGCTGACCCCAGGCTTGCAAAACATCGATCACCAGCCCCAAGCCCCACTGGACGCAAAACACCCCCGAAAAGATCACGAGGTTGAAGGCCGAAAGCGCGCGCCCTGCAAGACCGGCCGGAAACGCCACGCCAATGGCCGGCTGGCTCAAGGACACGAAGGTGCAAGACACACACCAGGCTGCCCAGTGCCACGCACCAGCACCTGAACCCAGCAGCAGGTTGAGGGCCAGCAAAATCAACGGCAGTGGCAAGCCCCATTGCATCAGCTGCACGGCACCCAACCCACGCCCGACCAATCTGGGCATCACTGCCCCCCACAGCATGAAGGCGCAAAGCATCGACAAGTTGATGGCGAACAGCCCTTGAGCAGCTTGGCCTGGCGAAGCCCCCACCACCTGAGTCAACCACGGTCCGGCCCACAACGACTGGATCGCGATCATGCCCCCGTACAGCACAAAACCCAGCGGGGCCATACGCATGAACAGCGGGTGGGCCGCGATCTGGAGATACCCGGCCTTGTGACGAGAGGCATCTGCCGCAGCCACCGGATCACGCGGCACTTGCGAAGCCACCATCAGCAGGCAGATCAGCAAACAGGCGGCCAGCCCGAGAAACAGCCCCCTCCAGCCCATCAGCGGCAGCAGCCACTGCACCGGCAGCGTGGAGGCCAGCATGCCCAACGACCCTGTCATCAGCATCCAGGAGTTGGCGCGCAGTTGCGCTGCCGGCGAGAGAATGCGCCTGAAGCAGGTCAACGGCGCCATCAGGCAGGCTGCCAGGCCGGCACCGGTGAGGAACCTGGCTGCAATCAGCGCCGTCAGCGAGTGCGCCTGCGAGAAGGCGACACAGCCCAGCACGGCCAGCAGCATCAGGGCCAGCAGGGTTCTGCGCGGGCCCCAGCGATCCAGGGCTCTGCCCAACGGCAACTGCAGCAGCGCAAAGCCAAGAAAATAGGCCCCGGCCAGCAAGCCCAGATCAGCGGCATCGAGCGCCAGAGACTCGCTGAAGACAGGCGCCAGGGTGGCCGTGATGCCACGCAGCAGTGCCGCGAAGAAGTACACAAAGGCAAAGGCCAGGAAGATCTGAATCGCCTGCCGGGCGCCTACCTCCCTGCCAGCAGCGGTAACGCTTGCCGGCTTGGCCGGAACCGCGTCATCAGGGCGCAAAGCGGATCGACTCGATGAAGGTCTGGACAGCATCCTGGTCCAGCGTCTGGCCCAAGGCGCTGAGCTGGTAGACCAGGGTGCCGCGCGCAAAGACGATGCACTGCATGCGGACCGAAGTGCCGTCAGGCAGGCGGCCATCGATCTGGGCGCGCTGGCTCAGCGCCTCCGGCGACGCCCCGGGGATGAGTTGGCGCGTCCCGGGCGCCGTTGCAGCGCCCAGATTGGCCGCCGCGCTGTGCAGCAGTTCATCCAGCGCACCCGCCACCTTCGACACCTCGCCCATGTCGGCGTAAGCCAGGCCCCAGGTCTGGCCGGCTGCCGTGCAAGCATGCAGCGACAGCTTGACCGACTGTCCGGCCAACTGCAGCTCGCGCTGCTGGGCACTGGGCTTGCAGGGAAACAGCAACTGCAGCGCGCTGCCGCTGGGGCGGGCGTCTCGCCAATCGAGTGCTGGCGTGCAGCCGGCGAGCGCGCCAAGCAGCACGGCAGCACCGATGACGGCAGCCAGCCGAGCAAGGCTGCCGGCGCGCGGCTTCGCTGCTGCGCAAGCGGGCCTTGATGCAAAGAAGCGGGCTCGCCTTGCGCTTGCGATCCGCTTGGCTGGGAGTGCTGGCCGAGACATGCAACGATTATCCGGGCGGCTGCTGGACAATCCAAAATACTCCGCGCCACCCCCTCCCGCCAGCCAGCCCACCCACCCAGCCACAGGCCTGTGCTGCATCAACAACGCAAACAGGAACAGCCATGATTCCAGCCAGTCCCGTCAACCCACCCCTGACACCCGGTGCGCTGAAAGGCATTCGGGTGCTGGACCTGTCGCGTGTGCTGGCCGGGCCCTGGTGCACCCAGACTTTGGCCGACCTGGGCGCAGAAGTGATCAAGATCGAGAGACCGGCCAGCGACGGCCACCCGGGAGGCGACGACACCCGCGGCTGGGGCCCCCCGTTCTTGCAGGATCGCTCAGGCCGGAACACCGCCGAAGCGGCTTACTTTCTGGGCGCCAATCGCAACAAGCGTTCGGTGTGTGTGGACATCGCCCAGCCTCAGGGGCAGGAAATCGTGCGGCGGCTGGCAGCTGGCAGCGACGTGGTAGTCGAGAACTTCAAGGTCGGCGACATGCAACGCTACGGCCTGGATGCCGCCAGTTTGCGGGCGCGATGGCCACGCCTGATTTATTGCTCCATCACCGGCTACGGCCAGACCGGGCCTTACGCCGACCGCGCGGGCTATGACTACGCGGTGCAGGGCCTGGGTGGCTTGATGAGCGTGACCGGTGAACGCGATGATCTGCCCGGTGGCGGACCACAGAAGGTGGGCGTGGCAGTGGCCGACCTGTTCACTGGCATGTATGCCACCGTCGCCATCCTGGCCGCGCTGCGACACCGGGACGCCACGGGCGAAGGCCAAGTCATCGACATGGCCTTGCTCGACACCCAGGTGGCGATGCTGGCCAACCTGGGCGCCAACTACCTGGTCACTCGCAAGGCCCCCCAACGCGCCGGCAATGCCCATCAGAACATCGTGCCTTACCAGGTCTTTGAAGCAGCAGACGGGCACCTGATCCTGGCGGTCGGCAACGACCAGCAGTTCGGTCGCTTTTGCCAGGTCGCAGGCTGCTCGGAGCTGGCCAGCGACGCGCGCTTCATGCGCAATGCTGACAGAGTGAAGCACCGTGATGTTCTGGTGCCGCTGCTGGCGGGCCAGATGAAGTCACGCGGCCGCTCGCAATGGCTGAAGCTGCTGGATGCCGCCAAGGTGCCGTGCGGGCCGATCAATGACCTGGACGATGTCTTTGCCGATCCGCAGGTCCAACACAGGCAGATGACGGTCAAGTTCAAGCACCCCCATACCGACGCACTGGAACTTGTGGCCAGCCCGATCAAGATGTCGGCCACCCCCGTGCAAGCTTTACGTCCACCTCCGTTGTTAGGACAACACACTGACGAAGTACTGGGCACGCTCGGTTACAGCTCGGAAGATTTGCAATCCTTGCACCGGCAAGGGGTGATCGGCGGCTGAACAGGCCAGCGATTCGCGCCCCATCAAGCCCGCTGCAGTCCAGCACCCGCGGCGCTGCAGTCAACTTGCTGCAGCCCCATCTTGAGTCGGGCAACAACGCGGCGCATCCAAAGCAAAATACCGAAAGCATCCCTTGAGCTCCCCCCCAGAGTCATGGGGTGGCGAACCCGTCACTCAACCCGCACGCTTGCGCGCTTGTATTGTTGGGAGCTGGCTGACGGCACCGAACAGCACAGCCAGGCAGCGATTGACGGCCCCGAGTGGGCTGACTCATCCATGCAAGCCCAGAACCTTCGTACGCCTCCTGATTCACTCCGGACCGGACCTCATGAAACTGGCAGAGCCGCCCTTTATCCGAAGCACCAGCCGTGCGCCGCGGGCACGCGCCCTTATTGGCAAGAACTTCTTGGATCTGGATTCCCTGGTCGCACAAATCGGCAGCGAAGTGGGTGAAAGCCTGTCGCAGGCGCTGGAGCGTGTGCTGCATCTGGCATCCACTGGCCAAATCGATCGAGCCAGTCTGAACGCCTTGCGCAGCGAGATCGAAACGGCCCGGTCGACCGCAAAATCTGCGCAGCAGATCGCCAGGCTTGGCGTGGGCAACCTGCAAATTGCCACCGAGCGGCTCGATCTGCCGCGCCTGCTGCGCGAAGCGTTGCGCTGGCGGGGCCGCGAATTGGAAGAGCGAGGCATCGAGGTACGCCATGTCCTGGCCCAAGCTCAGGTACTGGGCGACGCCACATTGATGTTCTCGCTGCTGAGCACGCTGCTGGATTGGAGCTTTCAGCACACCCGCTCACGCATCGACATCACGCTGGACATCAAGCCTTGGCCGGCCCATGCGCGGCTCGTGACAGCCTTTGCCTTCCAAAGCCCGGATGAAGAGCTTGTGGACGCTGCTGCGCCCGCATCGAACGCAGGCAAGCTCGACACCGTCTCGTGGCGGCTGCTGCAGCAAATGGCCACCGTGCTGCGACTGCCGCTGCAACGCAGCGATACGCGAGGCAGGACGACGGTTGATATCATCTTTCCAACGACGGTGGTGCCGGTGGTCGACGAATCGCCGTCAGAGACGCCAGAGTCCGAATGGCTGCAAAACGATCTGCAAAATCGCCCGCTGGCCGGCCGCAGAGTGTTGGCTCTATCGGCCCACCGCAGCTTGTTGAGCAGCGTGTCGCACACCTTGATGCCACTGGGTGTGGCGGTCGAGTCAGCCCAAGCCCTCGAACAAGGAACCATGCTCTACGCCGATGCTGCGCCAGATGCGGTGATCTACGACGTGGCACTGGCCGGCCCTGGCTTCGAAGACTGGCGCCTCAGCTTGCCCAAGTCCTGGGAGAACACCACCTACATCTGCATTTCCGACAGCGGCAAGGCCTTTGAAGTGGTCAACGCAGGCAATCGCCAGCTGGCGATGGTGGGCCGGGATGCAGTGGCCGATTCGTTGCCGGCCGCGTTGCTGTTTGAGCTGTCACGTCAGGGCTGAGTCAGCAGCTTGGCAGCGTCCTGCAGGACTCCCGGCAGCGGGATGCGATCCAGATCGTTGCCCATGAAACCGTCGCTGCGACCCAACGAGGCCACCGCTGCCAAGGCCCCACGCTGAAGCGCCGCACGGACCCCCAGAGCTGTCTCGCTCTCGCCCAGGATCGAAGCGACCTGCGCAGCCGCTGGCCAGCCGATCGCTGCTGGCGCGGCCAGCCCGAGACCGCCGCCGAGCAGGGCTGAGACCCGGGTTGCCCCTGCCAAGCCTGATGCGCCCACCGCGGCGGCCTCAGAGGCGCCGACAGAGGCGCCCACGGGAACGGCTGCCGTAAACTCGCTTCGATTCATATCCCGCTCTCCTTGTCTTGAACCCTAGCCTTGAAGTTCAGTCCTCCTGACCCCGAACCTGCCGTGATCAGGACTGCCTGGTCTCGGTCAGTGGACGCCAAAAGTCGAGCCCTGGCCAGCCTCCTGACCTCGAGCCTGTGCGCGCCATGATCGGCTGTCTGAGCGGCCGGCTGCTGGAAAAGTCGCCACCCCAGATACTGCTGTCGGTGCACGGCGTGGGTTACGAAGTGGATGTGCCGATGAGCACCTATTTCAACTTGCCGGCGATCGGCGCCGAGGTCACGCTGCTGACGCATTTTGTGGTGCGCGAAGACGCGCAAGTGCTGTTCGGTTTTCTGAGCGCTGCAGAGCGCAGCGCCTTCAGGCTGCTGGTCAAGATCAGTGGCGTGGGCCCGCGCACGGCGCTGGCCATTCTTTCCGGCTTGAGCGTGACCGAGCTGGCCAGTGCGGTTGGCAGGCAGGACAGTGCGCGGCTGGTCAAGGTGCCCGGCATCGGCAAAAAGACCGCCGAGAGGCTGCTGCTCGAACTGAAAGGCAAGCTGGGCCCCGAGGGTCTGGATTCTGCCAACGACAGAGCCTCCACACCGTTGGAAGACACACAGAACGACATCCTGCAAGCGCTGCAGGCCCTGGGCTACAACGAACGAGAAGCGCAAACTGCGCTCAAGGCCCTGCCAGCCCAGGTGGGTGTCAGCGAGGGCATCCGGCTGGCATTGAAGGCCCTCAGCCGCTGAACTTCAGGTCAAAGAGCGTGCGTTGCCGTGGCTCTGAGCGGGCATGTTCGCGCAGTGCCAAGCCTGGCTTGAGCAGCTTCAGGGCTTGTGATGCTGGTGAGCGGCATCTGCCGGCTTTTGCATGATCTTCATGTCGACCTTCAACTCACCCGCCTTCTCAAAACGCAAGACCAGCGGAATCGTCTGGCCGCTTTTGAGGGTCTGGTTGAGACCCACGAACATCACGTGCAGGCCGCCAGGCTTGAACTCCACCACCTGGCCGGCGGGAATGTCCACGCCCGGCACGGGCCGCATGCGCATCACGTTGCCGTCCATTTCCATCGTGTGCAGCTCGACCACCTTGCTGATGGGCGCGCTGGCTGACAACAGCCGGTCGGATTGCGTCCCGCCGGTGATCTTCAAAAACCCGCCGCCCCCAGCCTGGCCCTGCACGGTGGGCCGCGCCCAGGCGCCCTCAACCGTGGGTGCAGTCTGAGCCATGGCCAGACCCAAACTGCCTGCCAGCAGGGCCCCCACAAGTTGCGGCAGCAGGTGCTTGCCCGCCAATTTGTAAGAACTCATCGATCTGTCCATGTGAAGTTTCAAGCAGCGATTATCTCTGCCTCCGACCGCAGAGCGATGCTGATCCAATCACTCTGCGGACCCTTGCGGCAGGCCGGGCAAGGCTGTGGGGCCAAAGTGGGGGCCGAATGAAATCAGGCAGCTTGTCAGGGGATGGCGCCAGCCCTGGACGGTTCCATAATGCTGTATGGCCATCCAGACCGACACCTTTGCCGACGCTGCGCCTGCGCGGGTGCTGAGCCCGATGCAGAGCTCGCCCAACGAAGAAGCCGTCGAACGTGCGCTGCGGCCCAAAGGCCTCAACGACTACGTCGGCCAGGTCAAGGCCCGTGAACAGTT
This sequence comes from Burkholderiales bacterium, assembly GCA_038324515.1. Lineage (GTDB taxonomy): Bacteria > Pseudomonadota > Gammaproteobacteria > Burkholderiales > Burkholderiaceae_C > Rubrivivax. The sequence continues at coordinate 10,465 of JBBQIB010000042.1, read as the reverse complement.
GGAAATCTTCATCGGCGCGGCCCGGCACCGCGCAGAAGCGCTGGATCATGTGCTGCTCTTCGGCCCGCCTGGGTTGGGCAAGACCACGCTGAGCCACATCATCGCCAATGAGCTGGGCGTGAACCTGCGCCAGACCAGCGGCCCGGTGCTGGAAAAGCCCAAGGACCTGGCGGCCATCCTGACCAATCTCGAAAAGAACGATGTGCTGTTCATCGACGAGATCCACCGCCTGAGCCCGGTCGTCGAAGAGATCCTCTACCCGGCGCTGGAGGACTACCAGATCGACATCATGATCGGCGAGGGCCCCGCAGCACGCAGCATCAAACTGGATCTGCAACCCTTCACGCTGGTCGGTGCCACCACCCGTGCCGGCATGCTGACCAACCCCTTGCGTGATCGCTTCGGCATCGTGGCGCGGCTGGAGTTCTACACGCCGGAAGAATTGACACGCATCGTCACCCGCTCTGCAGGTCTGTTGCAGGTGCCGATCGACGCTGAAGGTGCGCTGGAGATTGCCCGCCGATCGCGCGGCACGCCACGCATCGCCAACCGCCTGTTGCGTCGCGTGCGCGACTATGCGCAGGTCAAGGCCAACGGCAGCGTGGACTGCAGGATTGCCGACCTGGCCCTGAAGATGCTGGACGTCGACCCCCTGGGCTTCGACGTCATGGACCGCAAGCTTCTGGAAGCCGTGATCCATCGCTTTGCCGGCGGACCGGTAGGGCTGGACAACGTCGCGGCAGCCATTGGCGAGGAAAGCGGCACGATCGAAGACGTGATCGAGCCCTTTTTGATCCAGCAAGGTTTCTTGCAGCGCACACCGCGCGGCCGCATGGCCACAGCCGCCGCCTGGCGCCACCTGGGCTTGGCGCCACCTCCTGCTGCAATGGGCGGACAAGGGTTGCTGGAAGTCTGAGCGAGCTGAGCTACGCAGTGCGGTCCAGGTGCGTGCTGTCGTTCCAGCCCACCAGAGCAAAAGCGTCTGGCGTCCACAGCAGACGATTGACGGTGGCGTTGTCCAGCGACCAGGTACGCGGCGCTTGCAGCGCCAGGCCCAAGGCTGCGCGATAAACGCAGTCCAGCACGCCGCCGTGACTGGCCACCGCCACCACCTGGCCAGGATGGCGGGCCAGCAACGCATGCAGCGCACCCAGACAGCGGCTTTCAAAGGCCAGCAAGGATTCACCCCCGCCGGGTTGAGCTTCAGGCTCGCGCTGGCGCCGCTGCCGCGCGGCCTCTGGGAAAAGGGCTTCGATCTCGTCAAAGTTCAGCCCTTCGAGCTGGCCGAAAGAGCGCTCCCGCAGCCCGGGCTCCAGCCCCAGCGTCAAACCCAGCCGCTGTGCCAGCGGGGCCAAGGTGGCCTGGGCGCGCTGGCTGTCGCTGCTGTACAAATGCTGGATGCCCTCGTCGCTCAGCGCCAGCGCCAGACGTTGCGCCTGCCACTGGCCGGTGGCGTCCAGCGCAATGTCCTGGTGGCCTTGCAGCCGCCTTTGCGCGTTCCATGCCGTCTGGCCATGGCGCACCAGCACCAGACGCACCGCTTGCGCCATGGGGTCGGTACTCACTGAAGAAGCGGGCTCAGCGAATGACCCCAGATGCACTTCACTCGCTCATCGCCTCTTGCGGGGCGCGTGCGTTGACCTCTGCCAAGAGTCCGGGGTCGCGCGTGCAGGTGCCCGACAACTTGGCCTCTGCCAAGACATGGCCCGCCAGGGCCTGGCGTACCTGCGCCCCGGTACAGCTGTTGTCCACTGGCAAGCGACCCAGCGGCGCTGCGGCTTACACGCCCCAGACCACCCGCTCTGCGGCGGCGTGGGCGCGGCGCAGCATCTCCACCATCGGCCACAGCCGCTGGCGCAGACCTGGCGCGTCGTGGTCAGTGTCGCCCGCGCCTGTCGAATGCTTGCCAGACCCGGGTTGGGCAACCGCCGGGTCGGCATCCGTGACGTCTTGCTCAGCTGCCATCGCAGATTCGAGTGCGCTCAGCAGTTGCGGCATCGCCTCGACCTCGATGACGCCTTGCGGCGCAGGCTCACGGCCGGCCAGCCGAAAGAATTGCTCGGCCTGCGGCGCCAGCATGATGAGATCGCTTGTCGCCCTGGACTTGAACTTGTAGATCATGGAGCAGTATTGTGCCTGCTGGTTGGGCCCAACATCCAATCAGCCGAGCAATCTCAGCCACGCACCAGACGGATCGGAATACGGCCCGGACTGGGTCGCAGCGCCCACACGGGCGGGCGCTCGAAAAATTCAGCCTCCAGACGCACCGCCTCGAGCCCAGGGGCAAACAGGAAGCCCTGGTAAAGATCGCAGCCGGCACGCTGCAAGAAAAGCCGCTGGGCTTCGGTCTCCACACCTTCGGCAATGACCCGCATCTGCAGCGCACGGGCCATCTGCAGGATCGCCCGCACGATGCCGACATCAATGCTTTGCTCAGGCAGGCCAGCGATGAAGCTGCGGTCGATCTTCAGTTTGCGGATCGGCAGACGCTTCAGGTAGGCCAGGCTCGAATAACCGGTGCCAAAGTCGTCGATCGACAGCTGTACCCCCAATGCCGTCAGCGCATGCAGGCGCAGCAGCGCTTCTTCAGCGTCTTGCAGCAGGATCGACTCGGTCAGCTCCAACTCCAGCAGCTCGGGCGGCAGGCCACTGACGGCCAGCATGCCGGCCAGCCGCTCCACAAAATCGGGTTGCTGAAACTGCAGGGCAGACACGTTGACCGCAATCGGCGTCGAGCGTGCGCGCTGATGCCACATCGTGCCTTGGCGAATGGCCTGGCTGAGCACCCAGTCACCCAGGGCCACCACGAAACCTGACTCTTCTGCCACCGGGATGAAGCGCGCTGGCGCCACCTCACCCAGAATCGGGTCGTGCCAGCGCAGCAGGGCTTCGACGCCCGCGATCTGTCCGTCGGCCAAGCTGACCTGCGGCTGGTAATGCAGCCTGAAACGGTTGCTGACCAGCGCCTGGCGCATGGCATGGTCCATTTGCAGTTGGGCGCGTCCATCGACCTCGCGGCGCACACGGTGCAGCCTGAAATCTGCTCTGCCGGCCGCCTTGGCCTCGCGCATCGCGGCTTGTGCATGCCGCAACAATTCGTCAGCCGTGTTGCCGTGTGCCGGCGCCAAAGCCAGACCGATGCTGCAGGTCACGGTGAATGGCGCACCATCGACCTGGCAAGGCTCGGCCACTGCTCGGATGATGCGGCGGGCGCTGGCACCTGCAGAGTGAGCCTGGCCCTGCCCGCCGCTCAGCTGCATCCAGACCGCAAACTGGTCGCCGCCCAGGCGGGCCATGTAGTCGCCTTGGCGCAGGCAGGCGGCCATGCGGCGCGCCAGCTCCAGCAACACCGCGTCACCGCTTTTCAAGCCCAGACTGTCGTTGAGTTGCCGAAAGCGGTCCAGATCCACCAGCATGACGGCAAAGCCAGGCACGCCCGGGCGCAGATCTGCCAGCGCACTGCCCACATGCTCACTCCAACTGCGCCGGTTGGGCAGGCCGGTCAGTGGATCGTGGCTGCGCAAGGCTTCGATCTGCTGCTGTGCAGCCTGGCGCTCGCTGAGGTCTCTGAAAGACCAGACCCTGCCTTGCAAGCGGCCTGACCTGGAAAGCGGCCTGCAGACACTCTCGACCAGCTTGCCGTCATGCAGTTGCAATTGCTCGGAGACCGCATTGCGGTGTGGCTGCGATCCCTCGGCCAGGTCCAAAGCCGCTGGCTGCAGCAAGGCTTTGCGCATCCAGTGCAGAACAGCCGCGCCGTCATGGCGCACCATGATCTCTGGTGGCACCGACCAGATTTCTGCAAATCGGCGGTTGAATGACTTGACCTGGCCCTGCAGATCGGTGACCAGAATACCGTCGGCTGTGGCCTCCAGCGTGGCTTGCAGCTCGCACAGCAGCGATTCGCGCGCATCGTCGGCCTGCACCGAGGCGCTGCGGTCAACGAGTGTGACGAGGGCATGCATGGGCCTGTCGCTGTTGAGCAGCTTCGCGTCACTGGCCGGCTTCAAGACTCGAATGCTGCGGGTGACGTGAAGCAGGCTGCCGTCGCCACGGCCGATCACCGAATCCGAGATCAGCGGCGCGAGCTGCCCGCCCTGCGCACCGTCCCACCACGCCAGATCCTCGGGCGAGGAGGCCAATGCCAAAGGCGCCTGCCCGACGAGACTCTCTGCGGGCAGGCCCAACAGCCGCGCTGCTGCTGCATTGGCCGCCACCACTTCACACTGCGCCAGGGACACCACCCAGGCAGCCAGGGGCAGCGCTTCCAGCAAAGCCTGCCAAGCCGACAGATCACGGCTTGCCACGTCGGCGGCAGCCGCCGCCGACGTGGCTGCCCGGCTCACGCCGCCAGCTCCACTTCGGGCGTTGCGCAGGGCAGTGGCTCGAAGAAATAGCTGACCCGTGGCGAGGGATCGAGATAGACCAGCGCCGGCTTGGGCACCTTGTGCATGGGGATGCTGCGTCGGATGCCCAGATCGGGCATCTGGTCCAGCTCCATCAGCAAAGCTTCATCACGGGGTACCTGCGGGTCGTACACCAGGACGCGAGGCTTCAGCGGACGGCTGGAGTTGGCGCCGACCACCAAGGCGTAGCGGTCATCGGTCAGTTGCACGGTCGAGCCGGCAGGGTAGACGCCCATCAGGCGAATGAAAGTGTTCAGCACGGCACCGTCGAAGCGACTGCGCCCCTGGGCAAACAGGGTCGCCACGGCCTCGTGCGGCGTCAACGCCAAGGCGCGCGACTGCGGATTGCACAGGTTGTCGTAGCGGTTGACGATGGCCACGATCCTGGAGGCCAGCGACAACTTGTCCAGCCGCAGGGCCTGCGGAAAGCCGCTGCCGTCTGCAAACTCATGGTGCTGCGCGATGACCGTGACAGCCCCTGCACTCAAGCCCATGCGCTCTGCAACCCGCACACCCCGCACCACATGGCTGCGATAAGCCTGCAACAAAGCCGGCGTGCCGGCTTCGTCCAGGTGGCAATGGCGCTCTTCCATCGCCTGCTTGCCGACGTCGTGCAACAGGGCACCGACACCGACGTCCAGCATCTCCTGCTCGGGCAGCCCCAGCGAGCGGCCGATCAGCAGCGCAATCACGCTGACGTTCATCGCATGCGCAGCTTCCACGTCGGCGCCGGGGCCTACGATGCGAATGCCTTGTTCAGGGCTGCTCAGCATCTTGTCCAGGATCGCGCGTGTCAGCGCCTGGGTGACACGGGCCGCTTGCTGCGGGCGGGCTGCGACGTCGTCCAGCGCTTCGCGCAAGGCTTTGCAGGCCTCGGAATGCTGACGGCTGCAGCGCTGTGCAGCTTCACGCTCTTGCTCGAGGCGCTGCCTCATTCGCGCCGCAGCAGCTTCCAACTCCGACACAACTGACACAACCGACACAACTGACACAAATCCTGCAGAGTCGGCCTGGGCAGCGCCAGCTGCTTCATCACCCGCAAGGACACTTCGCGCACCCCCGTTCCCGGACGCTCCGGTCGCCACTGGGCTTCCAGAGATGTGCTCAGTGGGCGGCTGCAGATCACTCTGCTCCGGCACCCATCGCACCTGCTTCAGACCCAGGCCGCGAACCGACACGATCTGCTGACTGGTGCTGAGCTTGAAGCTGGAAACCGGAAAGGGATGCGACAGCCAGCCCCCCTCGAGCTGAATGAACATGCCAATTTGCAGATCTTCTACCGCGACGGTCTGTGCCACATGCAACCCCTTTGTGCCCCCTGTCGGGTGCGCTGGCAGCGACCTGTACCAAAGGCTACTGCGACCTACCTCTTTTCGGGGGCAGCGCAGCCAAACTTGAGCCAGAGAGGTGAGCGAGCGCAGCAGCCAACAGGCCACTCACCTCAAGACCGCGAGGTCTGTGAATTGCATCACGGGCCAGGCTCAGGGGTGCATTCCAGTCTTACACTCTGCGCGCATCCCATCTTGGCAACAACCTGTCAGCCGGAGACCGCCCGTGATCCTCGAAATTGCCGACATCCGCATCCACTCTGGCCAGCAAGCGGCCTTTGAGGCAGCCATTGCGCAAGGCCTGAGCACGGTGGTCAGCCAAGCCCAGGGCTACCAGGGCGCGAATGTCAACCGGGGCATCGAGTCGCCCGAGCGCTACGTGCTGCAGATCTTCTGGGACACGCTGGAAGACCACACCGTAGGCTTCAGGCAAGGGCCGCTGTTTGCGCAGTGGCGCGCTTTGGTGGGGCCGTTTTTTGCCGCGCCCCCCGTGGTGGAGCACTTCAAGCTGGTGGACAAGGCTTGAATGGCGGCTCGCTGGCCGGCAGCTCCAACCGCACCACGGTGCCGGCTCCCAGCTTGCTCTCGACCCTGATCTGGCCGCCATGCAACTCGGCGATGCGCTTGACGATTGCCAATCCCAGGCCTTTGCCCTGCTCGCCGCTGACGGGAGCACGCCCCAAGTGGCTTTGGTAGAGGCGGTCAAACAAGCGCGGCAAATCCTGTGCTGAAATGCCCACGCCGCAGTCCTGAACCTGCACCCACACCGTCGTCTGTGGGCCGGCCTGACGACTGGCGCTGAGTTTGACGGCCTGCCCGGGGGCGCTGAACTTCAGCGCGTTGTCCAACAGGTTGGCGATGGCACGTTCGAACAGCTCAGTGTCGACTTGTGCCATCAAGGGCTCGGCACCTTGTTGCTCGAAGCTCAGCAACACCCCTTGCTTGGCTGCGCGCTCAGCAAACCTGAGGGCGATGTCGTCCAACACTTCGCCCAGGTCCAGTTGCGTCAGTTGAAGTTTGAATTGCGGCTCGTCCAACAGGGCCAAGTCACCCAGCGCACGCACCATGCCTGCGGCGTTGCGCGTATTGCGCAGTGCGACTTCCACCAGGCGCGCGTCTTCGGCACGCGGGGGGCTGGCTGCCCAGCGCTGCTCCAGGGTTTCCAGACAGGCCACCGTGGCGGTCAGCGGGCTGCGCAGATCGTGCGAGAGGTTGCTGACGCTCTCGCGTCTGAAGTGGTCGAGGCGCCGCAGCTGATCCCACTGCAGATGCAAGCGCGCCAGCAGGGTGTGAAAGCCGCTGCGCAGGCGCCCGAATTCGTCGTCGGTGATGCGACCCAGGGTCTGCACTGCCGTGGCCACATCGGCGGCTTCACGCAGCGGCTCGGCACTGAAGCCCTGCCGGGCGGCCAGCGCGACTTCGTCGCTGAGCACGCGCAGTGGCCGTGTCACCTGGATGATGGTCCAGGCTGCCAGCGCCGTGGTCAGAACGATCACGGCCAACACGGCTGCCAGTGCCGGCCCGGCCAAGGTGCTGCCGAACAAGGCCAATTGCGGCCCGGCCACCCCTGACTTCCTGCACACCAGGTACAGATAGCCGGCGACGGGGTCGGTGGGGCCGATGCGCGAGCGCATCAGCGGCCGCGCACTGATCACCGTGTTCTGGCCCAGCGCTTCAGGGTCTTCGCCCATTACATACGCCGCGCGGCGCGCATCCCCGCTGGCCGCAGCTTGCACAGCCTCGCGCACCGGGGCCATCGCCACTTGCTTTGCGGTGACACCTTGGCTGGTGGCCGCAATCACTTGCCCGCTGGGGTCCAGCAAGTACAGCCGTGTGCCAGGGTCGTACAGCACCAGGCTGCGCAAGAAGGCGTGCAACTCGTCGGGCGCGCGCTCGTGCTGGTCGAGCAGGTCGGGGTGCAGCGCCACGACGCGGCCGATGAAGGCGTCTGCCCGCTGGTAGCTGCTTTCGTTCTCGAAACGTTGAAACGCCAGGGCCACCGTCACGATCACACCCAGCGCAGCGGCCAGGCCGGCCAAAAAGACCGTCAACGCCAGGCGCAGGCGGACGGTCATCCTGTCAGCCCCTCGTCCGATGAGTACATCGGCCGATCCGGCAGCCAAGGACGTCGCCTGTTCAAGCGGGTGCGTCCCGCATCTTGTAGCCGGCGCCGCGCACGGTCAGGATGAAGCGGGGGCTCATCGGGTCTTGTTCGACCTTGGCGCGCAGGCGGTTGATGTGGGTGGTCACGGTGTGCTCGTAACCTTCGTGCGAATAGCCCCACACCGCGTCGAGCAACTGAGCGCGCGAGAAAACCCGGCCGGGGTGGCTGGCAAAGTGCAGCAGCAGATCGAACTCCAGCGCCGTGAAGTCCAAGACCCGCCCCTCGACCCGCACCTCGCGGCGCACCGGCACGATTTCGAGCTCACCATTGCGCACCAACTGGCCCTGTGCCGGCGCGGCTTGTGCTGCACGCAGCAGTTCTGCGCGGCGCAACAGGGCTTTGACGCGGGCCAGCAGCTCGGCCATCGAGAAAGGCTTGGTCAGGTAGTCATCTGCGCCCAACTCCAGCCCCAGCACGCGGTCCAGTTCGGTGCTTTTGGCCGTCAGCATCAGGATGGGCGCTGCGCTGCCCTTGGCGCGCAGGGCCTTGCAGACTTCCAGCCCGTCCATGCCCGGCATCATCAAGTCCAGCACCAGCAATGCGGCCGGTTCGTGCAGTTGCGCCGCCAAGGCGCTGGCACCGTCAGCCAGCGCCTGCACCCGGTAGCCCGCCTCGCGCAGGTTCAGCACGATCAGGTCGCGGATATCGGACTGATCTTCAGCAACAAGGATTCGGTGCGGCATGGCTGCGGTTGGATGACGACGAAACGGGGGCAACGAGGCAGTCGCAGGCTCTTGCCCAAGGCTTACAAGATTGTGATCCGGTTGTGATCTTTGGTGATGAAGGCGCGAGCTACGGGCCCGACAGTGAGGTCCAGGCGCAAAGAAGTCCTCAGGTTCTGCGCCATTTGCCGCCCTGGCCAGACGACCGGAGAAGCCCATGTCCCCCCAGATCGCCACCTTGCCCGCGACCTCAGCCGCGACCTCAGCCGCCACCCTGCCCGCCACCCTGCCTACCTCCCCACCCTTCACTCCACCCGTCCCTCCATGTGCTGGCGCAGCGCCGGATTCGGTGGCTGTGTCGTGGGCAGAAATGACGGCCCACCGCAGCTACCTGGTGCAATACGCCAAGCGCAAACTGCTCGACCCTGCGCTGGCCGAGGACCTGGTGCATGACGTCTTCGAAGCGGTGGCCTCGGGGCGCGCCGTGTTCGGCGGGCGCAGTGCGTTGCGCAGCTGGCTGGTGGCCATCCTCAAACACAAGATCGTTGACCTGATTCGCCGCCGTACCGGGCATGACAGCCTGGACGCTTACGACAACGACGACGATGCTGGCCAGGCGCACGAGCTGGTTTGCCAACAACCCGGGCCGGCCGAAGTGGCCGAACAAAGGCAACTGCTGCGCCGCCTGATGCAGCGCGTAGAGGCACTGCCAGCCTCGCTGAAACGCGCCGTTGAATTGCGCTTGTTGCAGGGCCAGGAGACCTCTGAAGTCTGCCAAGCGCTGAGCATCAGCGAGCAGAATCTCTTTGTGCGCCTGCATCGGGCGCGCAAGGTGCTGGCTTCTTGATCGGCTTGTTCTGGCCTGAATCTTCGCGTCAAATCCGCCAGAGCGGATCCGCTTCGTCGCCACGCAGCAAGCGCTGGCGCACCCGGCTTTGCGGCCCGAACGCGGCCAGCATGGGTTTCGAACAGCTGTTCTGCAGCCTGGCTGTTGTCGGTGCCCAAATCGTGGACACCCATGAATCGCCTGTAACCCGCGTCAATGCTGCGTTTACGGCCGGTTGGCGCCAATTAAACCGAACACTACTGCGTGAAAGTGTTCCCTGATCTGAAGCATTGCCCACATCGTGGAACCTGGCGGCCAAGGTGCTGCGCGAACGCTGCTCAGCAACTGGCGCCCGAGCCCACATCTTGGGGGGCTCCTAGAATTCGCGATCCTTCAAAAATGTTTGCGGCAATTGCATGCTGCGCACCTTTGCCCTTGCCCTTGCTCTTGCCCATGTCCACATCCAACACCGCTCCCCAAGACACCCGTTTGATGGCCAATGCCATCCGCGCACTGGCCATGGACGCCGTTCAGCAGGCCAACTCCGGCCACCCCGGTGCGCCAATGGGCATGGCCGAGATGGCCGTGGCGCTGTGGGGCCGTCACCTGAAGCACAACCCGGCCGATCCGCATTGGGTGGACCGCGACCGCTTTGTGCTCAGCAACGGCCACGCCTCGATGCTGCTGTATGCGCTGCTGCATCTGTCGGGCTACGACTTGCCGATGGACGAGTTGCGCCGCTTCAGGCAGTTGCACAGCAAGACCCCGGGGCATCCGGAGATCGACGTCACCCCCGGCGTGGAAACCACCACCGGCCCGCTCGGCCAGGGCCTGGCCAACGCGGTGGGCATGGCGCTGGCGGAGAAGCTGCTGGCCGCCGAGTTCAACCGTCCCGGCCACCCGGTGGTCGATCACAAGACCTTCTGTTGTGTCGGCGACGGCTGCCTGATGGAAGGCATCAGCCACGAGGCCATCGCGCTGGCCGGGGCCTGGAAGCTCAACAAACTGGTGGTGCTGTACGACGACAACGGCATCAGCATCGATGGCGCCGTGGCGCCCTGGTATGTGGACCAGCCAGC
>JBBQIB010000041.1:0-20842 GCA_038324515.1 Burkholderiales bacterium | reverse complement strand
CACCAGGACAACTGGATGGCATGCGATCCTGAGCTTGGAGAGGCCGAGGCGCGGCTATTTGGACGGCGGCGACGGGCAAAGCTCCTCGAAGGCCGCGATCGCACTGGCGGCGTACATCAGCGACGGCCCGCCACCCATGTAGGTGGCCACACCCAGCGTCTCATCGATTTCCTGGCGCTTGACGCCCAGCTTGACCAGCGTCTGCATATGAAACCCGATGCACGGCTCGCAGCGCACGGCCACGCTGAGCGCCAACGCAATCAGCTCCTTGGTCTTGCGGTCAAGCACACCATCGGCGGTGGCCGCTCGGCCGAGCTCGCCAAAGCTCTTCATGACATCTGGCGTGCTGGTCCGCAAGGAAGACAGGCGCCTGGAGACACCTTGTGTCATTTCTTGATAGCGGGTCGTGGCATCGGACATGGGTGGCTCTGTAATGGTTTTATGCGGAGGGGCGCCGTGCCGGGCGGCGCAGGTGCCTGGGTCAAACGGCAAGTGAGCAGGGCAGTGTCAGCGCAACCTGGCAACTCGGGCGGGTGCCGGTGACGGATTCGCTGATGACACTGGCCGCTGCCGCGCCGTGAAAGATGACCGTCTCGTCATGATGACCCGTCAGCGGCCCAGCGTCCGTGCGTTGGGCCACATCAGTGCCGCGTAAGCCTGAAGGTGCGCAAGGCTGGCCTGCATCGCTGGCGGGAGACTTTCTCCGAGAAACTGCGCGGAAGACCTGGCGAGAGCTTGAGGCCGATGTTTCCACCACCGGCAGCGAGGCAGACCGGCACCGATTCTTCGGATTTGCAAGCCGCACGTACCAACTCCACCAGTTGTAGATCAGCGCCACTGCACGCGCGCTCAGCGCGCTTCGCTCGAATCGCTGAACCCGATTCAACTGAGCTCAACCACGGGAAACCGATAGCTATGACGACTGACTAAGCAGTCACAATCGTTACCAATTCGGGCTGCTTTGTGGATGGTCACGAGCGCATGCCGAAGGGCGCAGAAGTACGGAAGGCCAAGTTGAGCATGCAGATCAAGCACAACCACCCAGATCGACACCGCATACCTCTGGTGTTCGAAGAAGGCCTCGCGGTGGCGTGCATGGGTCTGCTGGTGGTCATCACACTGCTCAACGTGCTCACGCGTTACTTCAGCGACCATTCCTTTGCCTGGACCGAAGAAATTTCCGTCTTTTTGATGGTCGTGATGACCCTGGCCGGCGCCAGTGCTGCGGCGGCCCGGGACCGACATATCCGCGTGGAGGTGTTGTACGCCACCGGCAGCCTGCAACGCCGGCGCAGGCTGCAGGTGGCGGCCTGTTGCGCCACCGGATTGCTCTTCATGGGCCTTGCCGTGCTGTTTGGTCGCATGGTGGCAGACGAGATTCGCTGGGGCGAGACAACGATGGGGCTGGGCGTGCCGCGCTGGTGGTACTCCTTGATCGTGCCAGTGTTGTGCTCCGCGATTGCAGCCAGAGCGTTTGGCCGGGGCTGGGCCTCAGCCAAAGCGCCGCTGACAGCGCCTGCAGCCGTCTCGCACGAGATTGACCAAGACCCTGCGCCCGGAAGATGATCGGCTTCACGCTCTTTGCATTGTTCATCGTGCTGATGGCAGCGGGTGTGCCCATCGGGGTGGCATTGGGTTTTGGCGGGCTGGTGGCCATTGCCTGGGCGAACTGGGACGCGCCCTGGATGGGCCTGCTGGCCGCACCCCAGAACATGCAAGCCAGCATCGGCAAGTACCCTTTGCTGGCGCTGCCGATGTTCGTGCTGGTAGGAACCATCTTCGACCGCTCGGGGGTCGCCCAGCGCTTGGTGGACTTTGCGGTGGCCTGTGTTGGGCGCTCCTCAGGCATGCTGCCGATGGTGGTGGTGCTGGTGGCCATGCTGCTGGGCGGCATCTCCGGCTCGGGCCCGGCCACCGCAGCCGCCGTAGGCGCCGTGATGATCGGCGCGATGTTCAAGGCCGGCTATCCAGCACCTTTCTCAGCCAGCGTGGTGGGCTCTGCAGCGGCCATCGACATCCTGATTCCGCCCTCGATCGCCTTTGTGGTCTACAGCGTTTCTGTGCCGGGCACGTCGGTGCCGGCGATGTTTGCCGCAGGCATGTTTCCGGGCTTGCTGGCAGGTGTGGCACTGATCATTCCTGCGGTTTGGCTGTCTCGTCGGCGCGGTTATGGGCAGGCTGAAAACGCCTTGCCAAGGCCAGCGTTCTGGCGCGCCTTTGGCCGAGCCTCCTGGGGGCTGGCGGCACCGGTGCTGATCCTGGGCGGCATGCGGCTGGGCTGGTTCACGCCCACCGAGGCGGCAGTTGTAGCCGTGGTCTACGGCCTCTTCGTGGGCATGGCGATCCACCGCAGCATTCGCTTGGGTGACCTCTACAGCATCTTTCGCGAAGCCGCGGAAACCTCAGCCGTGATCATGGTCGTGATGGCGCTGGCAGGCATCTTTGCCTACTCGGTCAGCACACTGGGGCTGGCCGACCCCGTTCTCGAGGCGGTGCAGGCGGCTGGGCTATCGAGTACAGCGGCGCTGCTGATCTGCCTGCTGATCCTGTTGCTGGTGGGCATGGTGCTGGATGGCGTCTCGATCTTCCTGATCTTCCTGCCACTGCTGTACCCGCTGATGCTGCTGTACCGCTGGGATCCGGTGTGGTTTGGCGTGGTGCTGACGATGGTGATCGCGATCGGCCAGTTCACGCCGCCGATGGCGGTCAACCTCATGGTGTCGTGCCGACTGGCGCAGGTACGCATGGAGCAAACGCTGCCGCACATCTTCTGGCTTGTGCTGGGTTTTGCGGTGGCCACGCTGCTGGTGGTGGTGTTCCCCGAAATTGCGCTGTGGCTGCCACGCTCGTTGGGCTATTGAATTTGAGCTGATTGACCCTGACTGACCCTGACTGACCCTGACTGATCCCGACTCTCAACCCCGAAATTTTTTTCAACAAGGAGACCGATGATGAACCGACGTCGCACTTTGATTCAAGGCGCAGGCTTGCTGGCCGCCAGCGTGGCACTGCCCAGGTTTGCGTGGGCGCAAGGCGCCTACAAGGCCGAGTACAAGATGAGTACCGTGGTGCCCCCTGCCTTTGCGTGGGGCCGCGGCGGCGAGATCTTTGCCAACCTGGTACGCGAGCGCACCGCTGGGCGCATCAACATCAAACAGTATCCCGGCGCGAGCCTGGTGCAAGGGCAACAAGATCGCGAGTTCGCAGCCATGCGCCAAGGCGTGATTGATGTGCTGTGTGGTGCGCCGGTCAATTGGGCCGGCACAGTGCGCGAGTTGGGTGTGTTCACACTGCCATTCGTACTGCCAGACCACAAGGCCTGGGACGCCGCGACCACCCAGCCGGCGATCATGGACGAGTACTTCGACCTGGTGCGCAAGGCCGGCGCCGAACCGTTGGCAGTAGGCGAGACCGGCTACCGCCAGATCAGCAACAGCAAACGACCGATCAAGACCGTACAAGACATGCGCGGCCTGAAAATCCGTGTCGTCGGCAGCCCGATGTACGGCGAGATCATGGGCACGATGGGCGCCAATCCTACCTTCATGAGTTGGGCCGATGCGCAACCTGCACTGGCCTCTGGCGCGGTGGATGCGCAGGAGAACCCGCTGGAAGTTTTCCTCAAGGCCAAGATCAATACCCTGGGCCAGAAGTTCGTCACCAAGTGGAACTACTCCAACGACATCTTGCTGTTCGCAATCGCCGGGCCGGTGTTTGCCAGCTGGACCGCTGAAGATCAGAAAATTGTTCGTGCAGCAGCACAAGATGCAGCCAAAGAGCAGATCAAACTCGTGCGTGCGTTATTCGCAGAAGATGTGGCAGCCGTGCGTGCACTGGGCGTTGAAGTCCACGAACCCAGTGCAGCCGAAATCGCCACCTGGCAGGCCGCCACCCGCGAGACCTACGTCAAGTGGAAGAACGCCACCCACGCCGGGCTCGTCAGCAAGATCGAACAGGTGGCTGCAAAGAACCGTTGAAGCCAAAGCTGCTTTTGCCCGCATCGGGCCTGAACCCGTCGGACAAGCCATCCAAGCAGGCAGCCCCACTGCCTATCGACAGCTCGCTGTTTTTTCAACTGGTGCGGGTGGTCAACTTGACGGCCAGGCCCTTCACCGAAAGCTTGTCCAGACGCCACCAGCTCAGTCTGAATGAGTGGCGGGTGATGGTGGTGCTGGCCAGCCACCCCGGTGTGGCAGCGCGAGACGTCGTGGACCACACCGGCCTGGACAAGATGAGCGTCAGCCGAGCGCTGGCCAGTTTGCAACGCAGCGCCAGACTGCAACGCCAGCCCGATGCCCAAGACGCCAGGCGCACGCTGCTGTGGCTCAGCGCCGCCGGCCATCAGCTCTTTGAAACCCTGGGTGCAGCAGCCACTGAGCGCGAACGCCAGATCTTTGCCGGTGTCAGTGCTGCAGAACAAAAACAGTTGAAGAAGACGGTGGCCAAGTTGCTGCAAGCCTTGTCTACAACGCAGGCATAGGCCAAGATACCGGCCAAAAAATCGGCCAAAACATCGGCCCAAACATCGGCCAGGTCAGCGGCTTGCCTGGCGGCGGTCAGAACCCGAACAAGCTGCTCTTGACAGTCAAAGGCCCAGACGACGAAGCTTCGTCCAGCCACTGCTCGGCGCCTTCAGCCCAGACCAGCAGCAAGGCACCATCCGGCGCATGCAGATGCACTTGGGCGCCGGCTTCTGCCACCATGAAGAAATTGGCGCGGGCAAGCTGGCCGTTGACAAGCACGCTGCCACCTCGCACCCAGAACTCTGTCAACCCAGCAGCGCGCCAGGGCGGGCAAACGGTCCCCGGCTTCATCGACAACTGCACAAAACGATGCGCAGAGCCGGTGCCCGCGTAATCGAAGATGGTTTGCCGGCGAATGCCCGCGACACCGGTTTGGAACCAGGTCAATCGATCGACATCGACATTGAAGTCTGGCGGCATCTCAGGCGCTGGGTTGCGCACTTCGCCATGCTTTGAGCCAGCGTGCAGGCCACTCAGGCGCTCGCGCTCTGGCGGGTAGAGCACCGGCCCTTCCAGTTTCGACACCAACACCGTGTTGGCAAAGGCCATCGCATCGTGTGTGGCACCACGCAAGTTGATGCCAGCCTGATGCAATCCGATGGGGCCGTGGTAGTCGCTGAGCCCGCCGTCAATCACGAAGCTGGTGGCCACACCGCGGTGCTGATGCAATCCGCTGCGTGTCATCGCAGCGAAGTTGACGAGCCCCAAAAAATGCCCCCGTTGGTCGTCATACCGAACGGGCTTGAGACGCAAACCGGGTTCGGGCGTGTCTTGCCACTGCAGCAACTGCGCATCGATCAGATGCACTTCAGAACGATTGCCCGGTACGCATGCGGGCTTCATGCCAGCACCGGCTGGTTCGGGCCGGGCAGGCGCTGACTTGCGTTCAGGTGCAGAAGCTTGCTGGGCTGGTTTCATGCGGTCATTGCGTGTGAAATGTTGGCCTGCTGTCAAACGCGAAGACACTCTTGGCGCCCCAGGCTGGTCTACCGCGATGGTAACAAACGAGACGAATCAACTTTCGCTTGTTTCGCGCTTTGAAGAGGTTGCAAAGTTCCGCGCGGGTGGAGGCAAACAAGCCAACGATCATGCGGCTACGCCGCATCGTTTCGTCATCGCCACGCACAACTATCGGCCTGCTACAGCCGTTCCTGATCATTGGTCGGAGCGTCGGCAGTATCTGCCGTGCAATTTGATGAGCGGCCGAAACATGGTCTCCAACGCTGCGCTGCTGACCGAATAAAACAAGGCCAACTTGACCCACTGCGGAGAACATCCTCCTTGCCCGCGAGGCGCACTTCCCCGCGACTATGGCCGACATCTGCGACCCGCCCACGATGCCCCAGAACCTGCGCCAGGCCCATGAGCACAACGACGAGGTGCTGGAACGCATCCAGATGGGCCGCCCGTTCAAGAACGACAGCGAACGGATTGAGAAGCCGTTCGCCTGTAGACGACGATGACCGCTGCCGCTCACCGGCAGACCGGCAAGCCCGTGCTCGAGAAGCAGGCAGCAATGAGGCGGGTGAAGGCGTGAAGCGCAAAAACACCACCCCGGCCGCGAGCCCCGCGCCGCAGTACGCGCAGTTGCTGGGCGAGATCAAACAGCGCATTCGCCAAGCCAAGGCCCGGGCTTGGATGGCGGTGAATGCAGAGATGATCCGCCTGTACTGGCGCATCGGGCAGGTGATCGACAGCCGGCAGCAGCAGGAAGGCTACGGCACGGCGGTGTTCCCCGGCTGGCCCGCGACCTGCACAACGAGCTGCCGGAGGAAAAGGGCTTCTCGGAGCGCAACATCAAGCGCATGCTGGCCTTCTACCGCCTCTACCCGCAGGCGGCACTGGATGCCGCACCTTGTGTCACAGCCTGTGGCACAAGGTGCGGCTGCCGCTGAAGGCACCGCCGATCTGATGTTGGCGGCGGCACACTGCTCTGCCGCGCTGCTGATGGCCGTGCCCTGGGGCCACCACGCTGTGCTGATGGAAAAGGTCAAGGACGCAGCGGCGCACCAGTGGTCCATGCATGCCTCGGTGGAGAACGACTGGAGCCGTTACCTGCTGCAGGATCACAATCAGGCGGCCAGCCACCAGCGCGCCGGAAAGGCGGCGAGAAACTTTTCACTGCGCTTGCGTCTTGCGTACCACCTTCAACCGCAAGTCATCGTCCGGCGCCAGCTGCGCCTGATAAAGCAACCGGTCAGAGCGTCGCTCGACCAGCGGGCGTGAGAGATAGTAGCTGGGGGCTCGTAGGACCTCCTGCCAGACGGTGGCGGTGACCAGGGTTTCGCCGAAGATCCGATTCGGCAGCGCCAGCAAGTCCAGGCGCGCCAGCGCAATCAGCGGGCTGCTGTCAACTACCAGACAGCGTACGGACATAGACAAGTTCCTCGTCCAGATCGTCAACGGAGTGACAGGCTGCCCCCGCATGACGCACGGCGGTGGCATCGGTGGCTTGGAGCGCGCCGTCGAACAGCACCACGCCCAAGGTAATGCGACGTTCTCGCTGACCTTGAGAAACACAAAGCCGTCCCCTTGCGCTGGACTCAGCGACAAGCAGATCGAAGCCGTGGTGCTGTCCCTGGCGCAGCAACCAGGCCTGACGCGCCTCCTCATCGTGCAGGCCAAACCGCTCGCGGTCAAAGACCAGGGGTGCATTCATGCGCTCGCGCAGGTGCCGCAAGTCGCGCTTCAGCGTGGCTGCTGAAACGCCCGGCTCAGCCAGCAGTGTCGTCTTGGGCAGGCAGCGCCCGGCATCCAGCCGGCGTTTGATCTTGTAGAGACGTTCGGTCGGGCCCATGACTGTGTTCCCCGCCAAGGAATCCTGCCCTGGTGCGCGTGATCGTCACCAGTCGCGCTGCCAGCGTTTTCAACGCTACCCGTCTGCACGCCCCACACGCCCCACACGCCCCGCAAGCCCCGCAAGCCCCGCACGCCGAAAGAGCACGCTCAAAACCGTACCCGCACCCCCGCCGAGAGTGCACGCCCGGGCAGCGGCACCAGGTCACGCAGCGTTTCCACCGTGCCGGCGTTGAAGGCCAGTTCGTCGGTGAGGTTGTCCAGACGAACGAACCACAACCCATCGGCGCCCAGTGCCGGCAGCGGGCCGCTGGCCGACAGGTTCAGCAGGGTGTAGGCCGGCGTCTCGCGGTCGAATGCAGGCACGCGGGTCTGACGCGCGCTGTGGCGCAGGCTGACGGCGGCGCGCAGGCCTTGCCACGCCACTTCCAGCCCGGCGCGCAGGCGCAGCGGCGCCAGCCTGGGCAACGCCTCCTGGGTGTCGAGGTTGACGCCATGCACGAGATCCAGGCCGCCGGTGAAGTCCAGCGTCCAGGGGCTGCTCAGCAACCGCCAGCGGCCGTCGACTTCGATGCCGCGCAAACGCGCGCGCACGGCGCTGAAGGCGTACTCGGGCACCTGGGCCGACTCTTCGCCATGCGCATCGTCTTGAGCTTCGTCCCCGGGTGAACCATGCACATGCGCATGCGCATGCGCATCGACCTCGATCTGGCGGCCGGTGGCATCCAGCGCGATGTAACGCGCGAAGCGGGTCTGGTAGAGGTTCAGCGACAGGCTGTTGGCGCCGCGCTTCCAGCTCAGCCCGGCTTCGAGGTGGCGACTGCTTTCGGTCGGCAAGGTCCGGTCGCCGCGCTCGAAGGCGGCGGTTGCGATGTGCAAACCGTTGGCGTACAGCTCGTAGTAGGCCGGCGCGCGTTCGGTGTGGCCGACGCTGCCCTGCAACTGCCAGCCCGCCGCCAAAGGCCAGACCGCGCCCAGCGAGCCGCTGCGCGGCGTGAAGCGACGCGTCGAGGGTGTGCCAAAACGCTCTTCTTCAGCGTTCTGCGCGTCGCCCTCGGACGACACACGCACCTGCTCGACCCGTGCGCCGGCGGTCAAGGCCACGGGCCCGAGCGCGAACTCCTCGACCACGAAGGCGGCCTGCGAACGGGTGCGCGTGCCGGGCACGAAGGCCTCGGCGCCCAGGGCAGAGAAGTCCAGCGTCTCGGTCTGCAGGCCGAACACGCCCTCGACACCGCCCAGCGGGGCGTGGCGAAACTCTGCCCGTGCATCCAGGCCTCGGCTGGCGAACACGGTGCCGACCTCTGAGCCTTCGAATTCGGTGTGCTCATAGTCGGTATGGCTGGCGCGAACGGTGGCTTGGCGCACGAAGCCTCCCAGTCCTCGCAGTTCGCCGCCCAGACTGATGCGGTCGCGCTGCATGCGGATGGTGACGTCTTCCTCGGCGGTCACGCCGTAGCGGTTGCGCATCGTCTCGACGGCCGCGCCCAGGTAGCCCTGCGCGCCGACCCAACTGGCGCCGACAGCGCCACCCTCGGCGCGGCTGGCGGAATTGCGCACGCGCCGCGCCGGGTCGAGCGGCTCACCTTCGGCCACCCGGGTGTACAGCGGCACGCGCAGGTTGTCGCCGCTGCGGCCGTAGGCGTCGGCATGCCAGGCCAGGCCGGCGCCGCCGCCCTCAAGCACCAGCGCGCCGGCACGCTCGCTGGCTGCTCCGCCGCCGCGCAGTTCTGCCCGCCCGGACAGGCCTTGGGCCGGCGCACGCGGAATGCGGTTGTCGATGCTGTTGACGACACCGCCGGTGGCGTTGCCGCCGTAGAGCAGCGCCGCCGGGCCGCGCAGCACCTCGATGCGCTCGCTGATCAGCGGGTCGGTGGCCACGGCGTGGTCGAAGCTGAGGTTGGACGCGTCAGTGGCCACGCCGCCGTTGTCGAGCAGGCGCACGCGGTCGCCGTCGAGGCCGCGGATGACCGGCCGGCTGCTGTTGGGCCCGAAGTAGCTGCTCGCCACGCCGGGCAGCCCGTCGAGGGTCTCGCCCAGTGTGGCGGCGCGGCGCAACACCAGGCCGTCGCCGGCCAGCACGCTGACAGGCTGTGCCACGGCCGCGCGGCCGAGCGGGTTACCGGTGATGACGACGGTGGTTGGAGTGGTGGAGGTGGAGGTGGCGGTGGAGGTCTGCGCCTGTGCGGCGCAGCAGGCCAGGGCCGCAGCGGCCAGCAGGGTCAGGCGATGGAATGGAAAGGAAGAGGTTGTCATGGCGCAATAGATGAACGGCGCCGCCGCCAGCGAGGGCAGCGTCGCACGAGGATGGAAGAGGAGCCGTTTGCAGCCAACAGACGCTGCAGGGGCAACGGATGGCGATACACAAGCCAGGTCAGGCGCGCAGGGCGCGCGAGGCGCACAGTCGCGCGGTCTCAGCCCCTGGGCGGGGCGCGCGCCTGGTAGGCGCAGACGGCGGAGCGACTGCGCGCCCTGACGTCCGGCGGCAGCGCGACGGCAATGGGCGCAGGCAGCGCAGGCGCGACTGCGGCCGCCAACAGCAGGTCGGCATGGCCGAGCAGCTGGTCGTAGAGCCGGCACTCGGCGCCACCCGCGTCATGGCCGAAGTGGCCAGCGTGGGCAGCATGGGCAGCATGTGCAGCATGTGCGCCATGTGCGTCATGGCCATCATGGCCTGGATCACCGCGATGATCACGGTGACCGTGATTCAGTGCTTGCGACTGCAGCACTGGCGCCGACCCGCCGTGAGCCACTTTGTGCGCCAGGCCGGCCGCCTCCACTGCCAGCAGCACAGCGGCCAGCAGCAGCGCCCGCCAGGGAGTCAGCCAAGCGCGCAGCCGCATCGCTTCAAGCTGTGGGTGGGGCAACGGCACCGCGTGCCTGCATCAGGCCGCTTCGGCCTGGCCGTTGACACTTGAAGAGGGCGGTATTCAACGGGCTTGCGGACTTGTTCAGCGGTGGGGACGGGGTGTTCGAGCGCGTCGCAACGCAAGGGCAAAGCGCCTGAGCGCGGCAGCCTTTGCAGTCAGCCAACGAGACTAGCACGGCTTGGGCATCACAGACGTCGTCTTTGCCGACGGCTGCTGCGCCTTGGCCCTGCAGCGCCACGTCCAGCAGTTTGAGTTTGCGCAGGCAGCCGCTTTCGTGCAGCACAAACGACCCCCGGCCTTGCCAGCTCAGGGCCAGTTGGGTAGGCAGTTTGCCTGGCTCGATGTGGGCTGCGATCTCGGCAATCTCCAGCGCGGAGCGGCTGCAGCGCATGCGGGCTCGTCCAGATCGGGTGGCTTGATTTCGCATTCGCGGTCCAGCGTAAAGACGGCAGGGCCTTCTTGCTCACGCAGCCAGCTTGCCAAGGCGGTGGCTGGTGAGAGCTGGGTCTGCAGCGGCTGCAGCTTCTTCGACCTGGCCATCGGAGCGGCGACGAGTACGTCGTCCGCCTTGTGCGCAAGTGGCTCAAGGCGGGCGCCGCGAGGGACTTGTTCAGCGTTGCCCTAAGTGAAGGGGAATGGAGCGTCAGTGCAGTTTAGGCTCGAACTGCGCGGGGAGAAAACGCGCCTGCTGGAGTTTGACCGCTATGCGGCTGAACGCAGACAGCGGCGCAGACTGGGCAAGCCCAAGACCTTGGCGTTCCTGGGATTCGTCTGTCTTTGTGGCAAGCCTCGGCGCGGGCAATTCTTGCTCGTGCGCAAGACGAGAGGCGACCGGATGAGGGCGCTGCCGCTTCTTCGGCGGCACAAGGGTGCGGCCGCATTTCATGTTCGTTGAGTCGGTGACCATCGAGGGCCGCACGATGCCGAGGTTTGCCGTCATGGCGTGAGCATCGCGGTGGGTTCACTGGCGAACAAGCGAACGGGCCGAAGGTCATCCCCAGCTCATGTGGCCTCGACTGCCCAGGCCTCGGCTCCTATACTGATTTTCCTATGGCGGGACATCGCATTCCTGGCCCACAAGGGCTTCAAGTCATCGAAGAGCAGATTGACGGCGGTACCCTGCCGCGCATCGCCATGCCGATGCCTGGGCCCAGCGCGCGGCATCGCTTTGACGACGACTTCGCCGAGCTGGCGCGGTTCGATCACGAGCCTGCCGAACCGGACGGCGGCGGCGGCGGCGGCACCAGCGACGAGGAAGCAGACACCGACCCCTCAGGAAAAGGACCTCGCGCCGAACCGGAGGTCATACCCACCCAGAAGAGCACTTACGGGGTCACGTCACTGAAGATGCCCGCGCAGTTTGCGCCGAGCTTCGAGAAAGTCGGCAGCTTCACGATTGACGATCGCGATGACATTGCGCCTGCGGGGTTGCTGGAACTGTTTCACACCGTCAAGGGTGCGATGGACACCACCAAGCCGCTGTGGACACGCAGCCTGAGCAGCAGCGAATCTGACGAAGGCAAACACGAGCTGAAGTGGGACGGCAAGATCAGCGGCCACAGTGGAGGTGCAGACTATCCAGGCGACTGGCTGTCGCCGCACTTTTCACCCTACAAACTACGCATCACGCTGAAGGGTGGTGCCCCTGAAAAACAAGAAGTCAGCTTCAAGATCGTAGTCGCCGAGATCGCGCTCGAACTCAAGAACGCCGACGGCAAGTTGCTGATGATGAACGACCCCGAACGCCGCTTCGAGACGACTGCCACCGTCAAGCTCAAGAGTGCGGCCGGCAATGCGGTGTTGACCAAGGTGCCCGTGCGCGTGGATTTCAGCTTTGCCGATCCCCCGGCTGACAACACCACCAAGACTGACTCCTTCAAGCATGCTGACCCGAAATGTTTGGGCAAAAAAGTCGACCCCGATGCGCTGCATTGGGCGGCGCAAGGCAGTACCACCACCACCAGTCCCGACAGCTGCAAGTCGACCGGCGTCGTGCTCACGCAAGTGGCCGAAGGCGCCGAGCAGGGCAAGTCGAAAATTGACTTCAAACCCTCGGGCGTGGGCGGCGACGACTTCAAGCTGAAGGCCACGGTGAAGGACTCTGGCGACGCGGAGCTGTTGCACAAGGAAAGCGACACCTACACCGTATGGCGCTTCGTTGATTTCACCAAGGTCTACGAAATGGCCGGTCAAACCCATGTCTCGAGCCATGGTTCAACAGCCAACATTGCGCCAGTCTTCGATCCCGCCTTTGTGCGCTTCACCGCCGTTGCCCCACAGGCCATCACGGCGGCGCTGAGTGTCAAATACATCGGGCTGTGGGTCGACACGACAACACCACAAAGCTCCTGGGCCACGATGCAAGCGAAAACTGCGGCTGAGACGCCCACCGCCGCAGAGATCGCCAACGCCACGTACGCCGGCGCAGATCCCGCCTTGGTGGCCACACGTGACACCGCTCGCGCGGGGATCAAGGCCAAGGCGCAGGCCTGGGCCACACGCATCGACAGCGCCTTCCATGCAGCCATGCCGAAATGGGTCACAGCCGCCGGCATCGCTGCCGACGCGCTGGTGGCCATTCAGTACTACCACCCAAAGTATTCCCCTTTGGGTGGCGACGAGGTGACCAACGAATGGAAACTGGGTGGCGCCTCGGTGCCGGCCTGGCTGACTGTCGATGTATTCCCGAAAAGCGGCGGCGGCCACTACTACACCGGCAAGAACCCCGACCAGGCTTGGGTCGGTTGGGCCGGCCTCAGCCACGGCAATGGCCGCGTCACGGTGCCCAAAGGAAACGACGAAGCCACCGTCAAGCAGGTGGTGCGACACGAGGCCGGCCACGCCACGAAGTCCTTCTTCAAGCGCGACGTTTTTGGGGCGTCGCTGGACCATTCCGCCTCGCAAGCCGGCATCATGTATTTCACAACCGCTGGCGGCACCACGTTCACCGACCGCGAGAAGAAAATTCTGCGCGGCATCAATCCGTGAACGCACGCGTATGGATGGCAGTCGGGGTGGCTGCCGTGACGGCCGCAACGAGCCTCCATGTGAAGTCAACCGCCGCTCCCATCGAGCCCGGCCCAGCCGGCGCCTCCAGCGGCGCTGCACCAACCCCGACGCCCGTTGAAACGGCGGCGCCGATTGCGACGCGCGCTCAGCGCCCGTCCCGCACCATGCGACCGCCATCGAAAGGACAGACTCTGATGCACATCACCCTGCAAGCCGCGCCGCAAACCGCACTCGCCAAGCCACTGCTGCTGGACGTCACGATCAGCAACCCCGGCAGCCACGCGTTGGAAATTGATGATCCGGCGCAGTCATTGGCCATCGAGTTTCATTTGGTCGACCAGCGCACCAGAGAAGACCTGAGCTTTACCGCAGGCAAACTCACCGCCACCACGTTCGGCTCGGCCGATCAGTACGCGCTTGAAGTGCCGACCAAGCGGTTAATCACCATTGCCCCAAAAGGCTCGCTCTCGTACAGGGTGGATGCCAATGCCAAGCTGTACTTGAGGCCAGGCGACTTCGATGCATTCGTCTCGCACAAAGAGAGTCAATCGAATCGTGTGCCGGTGAAGGTCGTGCTGACCCGTGATTCGGTGGCACTGCTGTTCGCCACGGCGCGCGACGCGCAGATGGACTACAGCCGGCGCGAATGGGCCACCGACCGCTTGGCGAGACTGTATCCAGGATTCAAGCTGAGCCTGGCTTTGCCCACTGAGTCAGCCACCGCGCGCAGCCAGCAAGAAACTACCAACGCCCCGGTCTATACGCGCTTTGCCGAATGGTGGCGCGATCAGTTGACAGCGCCCGATCTGGATCAGCGGCTTGACAAGCTGCGCTGACGTCCACAACGAACGGCTTGCAGTGCGGGTGAGCGAGCCGAACGCCATTGGCAGGACAATGCCGGCGTCGCGGCAGCCCTGCTGGCCAGCCTGCCGTGGCAAGCCGTCCACGCAGCAGTGACGGCCTGGCAGTCTCTTGAGCGCAAGGTACTGGCTGCTCTTCGCTGCCGGCCTGGACGCGCTGGTGTGTCGCAGCTCGCTGCGACGGCGCCAGGTCTTGCCGCCGACCTTCAACTTGGCATTTGTCGCCCACCCAAGGCTTCGATCAAATCCGGTATCAGTTGTGACAACTCACCGGTGGTCAGCGCCACATCGGCGTCAAAGCCATCGTCTTTGCCGTCGGTTGCTGCGCCCTGTCCTTCCAGCGCGACGTCCAGCAGCTTGAGTTTGCGCAAGCCGCCGCTTTCATGCAGCACAAAAGACACCCGGCCTTGCCAGCTCAAGGCGAGTTGGGTGGGCAGTTTGCCTTGTTCGATGTGGGCTGCGATCTCGGCGATTTCCAGCGCGTGGCGGCTGTAGCGCACGGCAGGTTTGTCCAGATCGGGTTGCTTGAGCTCGCACTCGCGGTCGAGCGTGAAGCCGGCAGGGCCTTCTTGCTCACGCAGCCAGCCTGCCATGGCGGTGGTGGGTGAGAGCTGGGTCTGCAGCGGCTGCAGCTTCAAGGTGCCGCCCATCAGCTCGTTGAGTTGGCTCAGAGCCGCATCGGCGCGCTTCATGCTGCTGGCGCCGACCACCACGCGGCCTGCCTTGGCGTCGATCCAGATCGGCGTGCTGCTGCGTTTGGGGAAGGCCCGGGGCAACAGGCTGTGCACGATCTGCTCTTTGAGTTCTTTGACCGCTTTGCCCTTGGGCCGCCGGCCGCTCTCGGCTTCGATGTTGTCGAGTTGCAGCTCGACCTGCTCGTTGATGACGCTGGCGGGCACGCCCTTCTTCTCGGTGCACAGCTTCAGGATGATCTGGCCGCCGATGCTCTCGGCCAAGGCGCCATGGGCCTGGCCGCGCGGGGCCACCCAGCCCACCGATTCGGCCTGCGATGGGCCACAGGCGACGAAGCTGTGGCTTTGCAGGGCTTCTTCAAGGCTCGACAGCGCTGGCGCTTGCCAGTCTTCGATCAGAAAAATCAGGGCGTTCTTCAGCATAGGAGGTCAGTGCAAGTCAAAGCGGGGCAGGAGTGCAGGAGTGCAGGAGCGCAGGAGTGCAGGAGTGCAGGAGTGCCGATGCAGCGGCGAGCCATCGACCGTCACCGCGCCTGAAGCGCCGGGCCGTGCTCTGGCGTGTCGAGTCAGCTGGGCGAGTAAGCCAGCCGTACGTAGATCGGCGCAAAGGCCTCGGCCTGCGTCAGCTCCAACAGCCTTTCGCGGCTGAGCTCCAGCGTGGCGATGAAGGTCACGATCAGCATGGGCACCCCACGGGCGCTGTCAAACAGCTCGTGGAACTCGACAAAACGCTGGCCTTGCAGCTTGCGCAGCACCAGGCTCATGTGCTCGCGCACCGACAGTTGTTCGCGGCTGATGGTGTGGTGTTGCGTCAGTTTGGCGCGTTGCAGGATGTCCAGCCAGGCCAGACGCAACTCGTCGGCGGCGACATCGGGCCAGCGTGGCTCCAGGCTTTGCTCGATGTGGATCTGCGCCCGTAAAAAGTCGCGGCCGACGACCGGCAGTTGATCGATGCGCGCTGCGCCCAACTTGATCTGCTCGTACTCGACCAGGCGGCGCACCAGTTCCGCACGCGGGTCTTCTGGCTCTGCACCATCAGGGCTTTTCTTGGGCGGCAACAGCATCCGCGACTTGATCTCGATCAGCATCGCTGCCATCAGCAGGTATTCGCTGGCCAGCTCGAGGTTGTGGCGGCGGATCTGGTCCACATACTCCAGGTACTGGCGTGTGACGCTGGCCAGCGGGATATCCAGGATGTTGAAGTTCTGGCGCCGGATCAGGTACAGCAGCAGGTCCAGCGGGCCCTCGAAGGCCTCCAGAAAGACCTCCAGCGCATCGGGCGGGATGTACAGATCGTGGGGCATCCGAAACAGCGGCTCGCCGTACAGCCGCGCCACAGCCACCTGGTCGACGACCTGAGGGGGGGCGTCGTCGCGTTCAGGAGGCAATTCGGGCGCCGGTCTGCTGCGCGCCGGGGTGGCGGTGCCGGCGTTCAATCGCCCGTCTTGGTCTGGTAGACGTAGGGCTGCTGCGGCACGTTGGCCGAAGCCCAGGCAGCGCTGGCGGTGCGGTCCAGGGTTTTATCCCACAGCAAGGCACGGCCGGCGCGCTGCTCAGCCTCCAGGGTCGGCTTTTTTGCCTTCAGCTCTTCAATGAACTGGGTCACGTCGGAGGTATAGGGCTTCCAGAACAAAGGCATGGGCGGGGTCTGGGTGGTCAGAGGCAAAATAGCCCCTGATCTTAGTGCCTGATGTGTTGGGCCCCGGCATCGGGCCCTGGCATTGGGCGCGGTATTCTTTCGGCCCGTCATGGCCAGAAGGAGAGTTGGGTGAAAACATCTGTGTCTGCTGTGCTGTGTCGCAAGTGGGCCGCTGCCGCCGTGCTGGCCGTCTTGGCCTTGGGGGGCTGCGACCGTGTCTCGCAGCTGGAGGAAGGGGTGTCGACCGAGGTGCAGGTGCGCAAAGAGTTCGGCGACCCGGTGACGATCACCGTCGAGGCCGATGGTTCACGCACTTTTGATTACCCGCGCCAGCCCGAAGGTTGGACCAACTACTTGATCAAGATCGGCGCTGACGGCAAAGTCGCCTCGATCCGGCAATTGCTGACCCCCGACAACTTCGCCCGCGTCACGCCGGGCCTGAGCCAGCTGGAGGTGCGCAACATTCTGGGCCGTCCCGCGCAGATGAAAAAGTACGACCTCAAGAACGAAGAGATCTGGGACTGGCGCTTCAAGCAGGACGGCCAGCAGTCCAAGTTTTTCAGCGTGACCTTTGATGCTGGCGGCCGCGTGCTGGGCACCGGCGTGGGTGACGACCCGCGTGAGATGAAAGGGTCCTGAAGCTCAGGCGTCACCCCGTGGAGACCGAGCTCAAGTTCCAGATCCCCCAAGGCCAGCGCGAGGCGGTACACGCTGCTGTGCTGGCGCTGGGCGCAGACTGCACCCGTTTGCAGGCGGTGTACGCAGACACGGCGGACCAACGGCTGGCCAAAGCGGGTCTGGCCTTGCGTTTGCGGTTGGAGGGCGAGCATTGGGTGCAGACGCTGAAGGGCCGGGGCGACGGCATGCTGCAGCGGCAAGAGGATGAAGTGCCGCTGGGCATGGCCGCTGTGGCGCCCGCCTTTGATCCGCAGCGCCACCGTGATTCGAAGGTCGGTCAGCAACTGCTGCTGTTGTTGGCCGACGGGGCTGCTCTGCGAGAGGTCTACCGCACCGACATCGACAGGTTGCATGCCAACGTGCGGGCGCCGACATGGGCAGCAGGGCCGGATTCACCCGCATCGTCACAAAGCCGCATCGAGCTGGCGCTGGACCGTGGGCAGATCCTGGCCAACGGCCAGCGGCGGGAGGTGCACGAGATCGAATTCGAGCTCAAGTCAGGCAGCGTGCAAGACCTGCTGGCCGTGGTGCGGCCTTGGTTGCAACAGCACCAACTGTGGTGGGATGTGCGCACCAAGTCAGAGATGGGCTACCGGCTGGCCTTCAACCAGCGGACGAAGGCAGCAGTGACCGGTCCCGCAACAACCGCCAGCGCGACCCTGATGCAATGCTTGCAACATGCCTTGCCCAACGCAGCAGAGATTGCCGATGGGCTGGGTCAGACAGCGCATGCCGAGCAACTGCATTTGGCGCTGCAGCAGTTGATGGCCTGGATGGCCAGGCAGCCACAAACAGGCGATGTGGCCAGCGTTGCCGACATCGACTGCCAATCACCCCAACAGGTCCGCGCACATTCATTGCAGTTGTTTTTGTTGCAAGCTCTGCAAGCGGCATGCGTCATCCGTGAGGGCGACGCTGAACAAGTCCCCGCGAGTGTCCGCGCCCTGGTTTGAGATGGGATGCAAGGCGCAAACCGCAGACATAGCCCAGGCTATGGCGAGGATTTACAACGCCGCAGGCCGCCCGAGTCAGGCATGCGGGCGCCGCGAGGGACTTGTTCAGCGTTGCCTTAGCCATTCTCGGAGTGCCAGACCAGCGTGACTGCTCCGCTGCCGTCCAGGTCGACTACTTCAGCTCCGCAAATGGCTCGACACCCCGCAGCAGCGCCTGCGCCGCCGCGCTGTCGGGCACGATGTTCTCCGCCCCTATCAGCTGCTCGAAGCCGGCACGCCGGATCAGAGACAGAGGTTGCTCGTTGACATTGGCCAACACCAATCGCACGCCAGCCCGGAGCAGGGTGCGCTGCAACTGTTCCATCGCATCCAGCCCTGAGCTGTCCAAAGACACCAGCCGCTGCATGTCGAGCACCAGCGCCCGCGTGCCTTCGGGCAGCTGTTCGCTCAAGGCTTCGACCTTGGCCACCGCGCCAAAGAACAACGAACCGTAAAGTGCCAGCGTGTGCACACCCGGCACAGTCTGCACCTCAGGCACAGGCTTGACGCTGAAGAGCGTGCCCATACGCCAGATGAAAAAGACGCAAGACAATACCAGCCCGACCTGCACCGCCACCGTCAGATCAAACACGATGGTGAGCAAAAAGGTGCCCACCATCAGCGTGCGGTACTGCGCCGTGAACTGGCGCAAGCGCTTGAACTGGTGGCCCTCGAACATGTTCCAGGCCACAAAGAGCAGGATGCCGGCCAGCACCGCCAGCGGCACATGCGAGGCCAGCGGTGCTGCCAGCAGCAGGATCAACAGCAGCGTCAGCGCATGCACGATGCCGGCCACGGGGCTGCGTGCGCCGGCGCGCACATTGATCACCGTGCGGGCGATGTTGCCGGTGGCCGGGATGCCGCCAAAAAATGGCGTGATCACGTTGGCCACGCCTTGCGCCATCAATTCCTGGTTGGGATCGTGGCGTTTGAACTCGCCCATGTTGTCGGCGACGCGGGCGCACAGCAGCGACTCCACCGCGCCCAGCAGGGCAATCGTGATGATCGGAATCGTCAATTCACGCAGGCTGCTCCAGCTCAGGGCCGGCCATTGCAGGCTCGGCAAACCACTCGGCAGCTCGCCAAAGCGTGAGCCGATGGTCTCCACCGGCAGGTTGAACCACCAGGTGATCAAGGTCAGCGTCACCAAGGCCACGATCGGTGCCGGCAACCTGGAGGCCATGCGCAGTGGTCGGCGCTCACGCACCGACGCCGGCAGCGCACCCCCCGGCTTGAACAGCAGCGGCCAGACCGCCAGACCAACGATGCACGCCAAACCCAATGCAAAAGCCGTGATGTTGAAGCTGTGCAGGGCGGCGCCCAAAGTGCTGATCTGTGAGAAGAAGTCGCCTGGCATCTTGTCGATGTCCAGACCCATCAGGTCACGCAACTGCGACAAGGCGATCAGCACCGCAATGCCATTGGTAAAGCCGATGACGATCGAGACCGGGATGTAGCGCACCAATGCGCCCAGTTTGAACAGGCCCAACGTGAACATCAGCATGCCGGCAACGACGGTCGAGATCAGCAGGTTGGCCAGACCGTAGCGCTCGACGATGCCGTAGACGATGACGATGAAGGCGCCCGCCGGCCCGCCGATCTGCACCTGCGAGCCGCCCAGAGCAGAGATCAAGAAGCCAGCGACGATGGCCGTGATCAGCCCTTGCTCGGGCTTGACGCCGCTGGCGATGCCAAAAGCCAGGGCCAGCGGCAAAGCCACGATGCCCACGGTGATGCCGGCGCCCAGGTCGGCGGCAAAACGCTGGCGGTCGTAGTCTTTCAGCGCATCCAGCAAGCGCGGCCTGAACGGGTGCAGGCGGCTGCTGGGCATCCAGGGGTCGAGGATCTAGCGCACCCGCATGCCGGGCAAAGCGCCTGGCCAGGGTTCCAGCACAAACACGCCAGGGTGCGCCATTTCGTCGCCGTGGCTGGCGGCCAGCACCATGCCTTGGCTGAGCCCGAACTTCATCTTGCGAGCCGCCAGGTTGGCCACCACCACCGTCAGCTTGCCCTGCAATTGCTCAGGCGGGCAGTGCGCGGCGATGCCGCTGAAGACGTTGCGGTAGATGGCTTGGCCCTGTGCGTCAACGCCTTCGCCGACGTCCAGGGTCAGTTGCAGCAGCTTGGTGCTGCCGGCCACCGCCTGAGCGGCCACGATGCGTGCGATGCGCAGATCGACCTTGGCAAAGTCGGTGATGGTGATCTCTTCGGCCACCGCCTCGCCGCCGGGCAAGGATTGAGTTGATGGTGTTGGGGCTGCCGCTGTTTCTGTCGCTGCCGCTGCCGCTGCCGCGCTCGTTGGCGTTGTTGTCTCGTCACCTGGTTGCGGTGGCGTGCCCAGCAAGGATTGCAACTGCTCAGACCTCACGCGCTGCATCAGGTGCGTGTAGGCGCCGATGGTGTGGTGTCCCAGCGAGCGCTGGGCGTCGGCCCATTGCAACGGCTCGATCTGCAAGAAGTGTTCGACCTTCTGCGCCAACGCCGGCACAGCCGGCTTGAGGTAGACGGTCAGCACCTTGAAGGCCTCGATGCAGACGCTGCACACGTCGTGCAGCACGGGCCCAAGATCGGGCTTCTTGGCCAGCTCCCAGGGTTTGTGCTGGTCCACGTAGGCGTTGACGCGGTCGGCCAGCAGCATCACCTCGCGCAGCGCTTTGCCGAATTCGCGTTCGTGCCAATGTTGGTGGATGGTCGGCGCGTGCGCACGCAGGGCATCGAGCAGGATGCGGCCTTCCACCCCCACATCGGCAGACAGGCGGCCATCGAAGCGTTTGTTCAAAAAA
>JBBQIB010000040.1:0-21201 GCA_038324515.1 Burkholderiales bacterium | reverse complement strand
TGCGCCAGGCGCTGTTTGAGCGCAACGGGCGCGGCGTGACCTTGACAACAGCGGGCAGCCTGCTGTTGGCCCATGGCCGCGGCCTGCTGCAGCAACTGGAGCGCGTGCGACAAGACCTGGCAGACCACCGCGGCGCAGCCGCCGGCGTGCTGAGCATCGGCCTGCCGCCCAGCGTCAGCCGGCTGCTGGCGGCGCCACTGGTCGGGGCCTTCAAGCAGCGCTTTCCGCAGGCGCGCCTGGGCATCGTCGAAGGCTTGTCGACCCACACGCTCGAATGGCTGGCCCAAGGCCGGCTGGATTGCGCGGTGGTCTACAACGCCACGCCCAGCCCGGCGATCCACCTTCAAGCCCTGGGGCAGGAGCCGCTGTTTCTGATCACGGCCCGGCCCGGCCGCGCCGGCGCCAAGCTGCTTGCCGCTGCCATCAACCTGCGCCAACTGGCGACCCGGGAGCTGGTCATCCCGAGCCGTCCGCACGCGATCCGCATGCGCCTTGAAACGGTGCTGGCAGAAGTGGGTTTGAGGCCACGCATCGGTCTGGAGATCGAAAGCGTGCCGGCGATCCTCGATCTGGTGCACAGCCACGGCCTGGCCGCCCTACTGAGCATGAACGCCGTGCATGCCAGCGGCCGCGAGGCTGACTTCAGCGCGCACCCGGTGCGCTTGGGGCATGGGCGACGGCTGAGCACCAGCCTGTGGCTCGCAACCTCTGCGCAGCGCCCGGGCGGGCCTTTGCTGGAGCAGGCCAGCCAACTGCTCCAGGAGCTGATGCGCTCGCTGGTGCAGCCGGCCGCTGCGCCCTGAGGACGCTGTCAAAGCATCTCAGGGGGTGGGCCGGATGGGCCATCCTGCACTTCAGCTGCGGTCCATCCCCAAGTGCTGGTCAAAAAACTTCAACGTGCGCTGCCAGGCCAGAGCCGCAGCTTCGGGTTGGTACTCGATCATCGGCAGCAATTTCTTGTCGCCCACCTGCGTCTCGTTGAAGAAGGCATGCTGCGCGTCATAGCGGTAAAACTCGTAGGCCGCACCAGCAGCGCGCAGCTTTTCTTCGAGCTTGCCCACACCGTCAATCGGAAAGGGCACGTCATGCAAAGCCCAATGCCCCATCAGCGGCGCCTTGATCTTGGCGGCGTCCACGAACTCCAGCGGCGGGTAGCCGTACCAGCTGACACCGGCATCCACCTCGGGCACATGCACGGCTGACAGCACGGTCAACGCGCCACCCATGCAAAAGCCCGTGACCCCAGCTTTGGCGCTGCCGCTGGCCTTCAGGTACTGCAGCGCGCCCCGCACATCCTGCCCGGCAGCGTCGCCAAAGTTCAGGCTGTCCATCAAGTGGCTGGCTTCTTCGGCATCGATCGTGCTCTTGCCGCGGTACAGGTCGGGCACCAAAGCACGGTAGCCAGCTTGCGCAAAGCGATCGGCGACGCCGCGGATCTGGTCGTTCAGGCCCCACCACTCCTGGATCACGACCAGCCCTGGGGAGTTCGCCGGGTTGGCCGGCTCGGCCAGGTAGGCATTGACGCTGCCGCCATCGGGCCTGTTGTAGCTCACGGTCTTTGCCATCGGGTGTCTCCTTGTCTTGAACGCGGTTGAGGATCGGCCATTCTGAACAACATCGGCTTGTCTGCGCAAGGTTTGCGGACAATACTTCGAATTCGCATTTACCTCAGCAGGCCGCCCCATGCCCACTTTGCTCGTCAACGGCAAGACCTTGAACCATTCCGCCGAGCCTGACACCCCGCTCCTGTGGGTGCTGCGCGAGCAACTGGGCCTGACTGGCACCAAGTACGGCTGTGGTGTCGCGCAGTGCGGCTCGTGCACGGTGCATCTGGACGGCGCGCCGGTACGCAGTTGTGCACTGCCGGTCTCTGCGGTGCAGCCCACGCAGAAGATCACCACCATCGAAGGCCTGTCGCCCGATGGCAGCCACGCCCTGCAAAAGGCCTGGATCGACAACGATGTGCCGCAATGCGGCTACTGCCAGAGTGGCATGTTGATGGCAGCGGCCGCGCTGTTGCGCGACAAGCCCCAACCGACCGACGCCGACATCGACGCTGCCATCACCAACATCTGTCGCTGCGGCACCTACAACCGGGTGCGTGCAGCCATCCACCAGGCGGCTGGCGAACGCAGGTCGGCGGGTCTGGACATCGTGCACCTGCGCAGGAGCGTGTCATGAACAAGCTGATCGCACACCTTCAACAAGACGACGCTGGGCAGGCTTCGGATGCAGGCCCTGCCAGCGCTTCGAACTTCACACTCGACCGCCGCTCGTTCATTGGCGCTGCCGTGGCTGCAGGCTCGCTGGTGTTGGGGTTCGCCAGCCAGGCAGCAACGCCCGGAACTTCAGCCGCCGCTTCAGCCGCCACTTCAGCTGCCACTCAACCCGAGATCAACGTCTGGGTAGTCGTGCAGCCTGACGACCAGGTGATCATCCGCATCGCGCGCAGCGAGATGGGCCAAGGCACGCTGACGGGGCTGGCGCAACTGGTGGCTGAAGAGTTGCAGTGCGACTGGACGCGGGTGCAGACCGAGTACCCCACACCGGGCCAGAGCCTGGCGCGCAAGCGCGCCTGGGGCAACTTCAGCACCGGCGGCAGCCAGGGCATCCGCGGCTCGCAGGACTATGTGCGCAAAGGCGGCGCAGCAGCGCGGATGATGCTGGTGCAGGCAGCCGCCAACACCTGGCAGGTGCCGGTGGGCGAATGCAGCGTCAAGGCCGGCGTCATCAGCCATGCCGGCACTGGGCGCAAGCTGCGCTATGGCCAGGTGGCGGCTGCAGCGGCAGCGCTGACGGCACCCGCCGATGTGCAGTTGAAGGACGCCAAAGACTGGCATCTGGCAGGCCGGCGCCTGGCCCGCCTCGACACGGTCGAGAAGACCAATGGCAAGCAGATCTACGGCGCTGACTTGCAACTGCCCGGCATGCTGAACGCCAGCATCCGGGCCTGCCCGGTGTTTGGCGGCAAGCTCAAGAGTTTCGAGGCTGCACCCGTGACGGCGATGCCGGGCGTCAAGCAAGTGCTGCGCGTCGGCGACAACGCCGTGGCGGTGGTGGCCGACACCTGGTGGCGCGCCCACAAGGGGCTGCAGGCGCTGAAGATCGACTGGGACCTGGGGCCAAACGCCAAGGTGCAACAAGCCGATATCCAGGCCATGGTGGCCGAGGGCCTGAGCGCTGCTGGCGCCGTCTCCGGCCACACCGAGGGTGAAGCCATGCAGGCCATGGCGGGTGCTGCACGCACCATAGAAGCCACCTACAGCTACCCCTTCCAGAACCACGCGACGATGGAGCCGATGAACGCCACGGCGTTGTTCCAGCCGGCTGCTGGCGACAAGGCGGCGCGCTGCGAAGTCTGGACGCCGACGCAAAACGGCGAAGGCGCCTTGGCGGCGACGGCTGAGGCCGCAGGCCTGCCGCCAGCGCAGTGCGAGGTCTACAAGATCCACCTGGGCGGCGGCTTTGGCCGCCGTGGCGCCACGCACGACTGGGTACGCCAAGCCGTCAGCATCGCCAAACAAATGCCCGGCGTGCCGGTCAAGCTGCTGTGGTCGCGCGAAGAGGACATGACCCACGGCATGTACCACCCGATCACGCAGTGCAAGCTCAAGGCCGGCTTGGACGCGCAAGGCAAGGTCAACGCGCTGCACATGCGCATCGCCGGCCAGAGCATCCTGGCAGCACTGTTCCCCCAGGCGGTGCGCGAGGGGCGCGACCCGGTGGTGTTTCAAGGGCTGAACAAAGGCGGCGGCGAAGCCATGATCGGCTACAGCTTCCCGCACCTGCTGATCGACCATGCGATGCGCAACCCGCATGTGCCACCGGGCTTTTGGCGCGGTGTGAATCTGAACCAGAACGCGATCTACATGGAGTGTTTCCTCGACGAGATCGCGCACGCCACCGGCAAGGACCCGCTGCAGTTGCGGCGCGAGTTGATGCAGGCGCACCCCAAGCACCTGGCAGTGCTGGAAGCCGCAGCAGCCCGCGCCGGCTGGGGCCAGGCTGCGCCGGATGTCAACGGCCAGAAGGTCTTCAGAGGGCTGGCGCAGACCCATGGTTTTGGCAGTTATGTCGCAGCTTGTGCCGAGGTCTCGGTCAGCGCCGAGGGTGAGTTGAAAGTGCACCGCATCGTCGCTGCCACCGACCCTGGCCATGCCGTCAACCCACAGCAGATCGAAGCGCAGGTCGAAGGCAGTTTTGTCTACGGCCTGACGGCGGCGCTGTATGGCGAATGCACGGTCAAGGACGGGCGCATCGTGCAGACCAATTTCGACACCTATCCGATGATGAAGCTGCGTGAGATGCCCAAGGTCGAAACCGTGCTGATGCCCAGTGGCGGCTTTTGGGGCGGCGTG
The DNA here is from genome assembly GCA_038324515.1 of Burkholderiales bacterium. GTDB lineage: Bacteria > Pseudomonadota > Gammaproteobacteria > Burkholderiales > Burkholderiaceae_C > Rubrivivax. The sequence continues at coordinate 16,843 of JBBQIB010000040.1, read as the reverse complement.
GGCGAGCCGACGATTGCGGTGGCAGCACCGGCAGTGCTCAACGCGATCTTCGCTGCCACCGGCAAACGCATCCGCGACTTGCCGCTGAAGCATCACAGCCTGAAGCGGGTTTGAGACAGCGAGAAACATCGCAGGCCAGCCTGCGCATGCCAGAGCAACGGGCATCGGGCATCAGGCTGAGCCCGACTGCCCTGGCAGCGCCGGCTGCAGCCGTCGTTTTGGCGCTGCTTCTCTGTGCGGGCACTGCGGCTGCCCAGCCGCAGCAAGAAGCTGCCCCAGGCATCACTGTGCCGCTGACTGCGGTGCCTGGCAATGCGGCGCGTGGGCGTGCCATCGTCGCTGACCGCCAGGTGGGCTTGTGCCTGCTGTGCCACAGTGGGCCTTTCGCAGAAGTGCGCCAACAAGGCAATCTGGCGCCGGACCTGGCAGGTATCGGCAGCCGCCTCACCGAAGCCGAGTTGCGGTTGCGCATCGTCGACAGCCGGCGTATTCAGCCGCACAGCCTGATGCCGGCGTACTTTCGCACCGAGGGCCTGTACCGGGTCGGCGCGGCCTGGCAAGGGCAGCCGCTGTTGCAAGCGCAACAGGTGGAAGACGTGGTGGTATTCCTGGTGGGCTTGAAGTGAGGAAAGCAGCGACGGCCGCAAGGCGGGCTGCAGACCCGGCAGCCTGGCGCCGCCGTGAACTGATCCATGCCGGCGTGGCGAGTGCGGCAGGCCTGGCTGCGACGCTGCTGTGGCGCCCAGCGCATGCCACCCCTGACGGCATGAAGGCCGCCATTGACCACTTCACAGGCGGTATGGCGGCCAGGCTCGGCCAGTTGGAACTGCAGCTCTCGCCTTTGGTCGAAAACGGCAATGCCGTGCCGGTGACTTTGCGCATGGCCAGCCCCATGACCGCGCTCTCGCATGTGCGCCGCATGGCCCTGTTCACCCAACGCAACCCGCAGCCCGAGGTGGCGGTGTTTCACCTCAGCCCGGCCAGCGGCGTGGCCCAGGTGTCTACCCGCATGCGGCTGGCCACTTCGCAGACTGTGGTGGCGCTGGCTGAGTTGAACGATGGCAGCTGTTGGCAGCACAGCATCGATGTGCTGGTGACCTTGGCCGCCTGCATTGAGAACTGAGTGACCGAGCCACAACCATGACCCGCACCCTGCTGCATGTCCCTGCCACTGCCCGCGCCGGTGAAGTGGTGGAGGTGCGCACGCACATCCAGCACCCGATGGAGACCGGCCACCGCCAAGGCGCGGCCGGCACACCGTTGCCACGCGATCTGGTCAGGCGCGTCGAATGCCACTTCGAAGGCCGGCAGGTGTTTGCTGCAGACCTGCATGCTGCCATCGCTGCCAACCCCTACGTGGCGTTTTTTATGCGCGTACCGCAGACCGGCACCTTGCGGGTGGACTGGTCGGGCGACAACGGCTTGCAGCAAAGCGCCAGCGCGCGCATCACGGTGGTGGCTTGACTGCGGACGCCGGCGCCTGGCCACCGCCGATGCACCCGCAGGACCCGCACCCGCACCGGCACCCGCACCTACGCCTGAAGCTGCAACTCAGGTTGCGCACAAGTCTTGTGCGCGCAGCAGCAGTCACCTGCCTATGGACGATGCTCGGGCATTGGCCAACGCACAGCCTGGCGCAGGGCACGATCCCGGCCCCTGCCACGGCTGCGCCAGCGCACCAGTCCAGCGCCAGCCCGCTGACGCAGAAGCGTTCAGCCTTTGAGGCCATGAGCCCGGCTTTGCAGGCCATGCAGACCGACGATGCGCAGAACCCGGCCTTCTTGTGGGTGCAAGGTGCCAGGGCGAGCTTCGAAGCGCAGTGCAGCCGTTGCCACAGCCCGCAATCGCTGCAGGACGTGGCCACGCGTTACCCGGCCTTCGACGCGATCTTGCGGCGGCCACTGACTGTGGCCGGGCGCATCAACCAGTGCCGCCGGCGGCACTTGAACCAGCCGGCGCTGGGCCCTGAGGACGATGAACTGCTGGGCTTGCAGACCCTGCTGGGCCTGGCAGCGCGCGGCCAGCCGACGCAGTCGGTGGCCGACCCCCGACTGCAGCCCTGGCTGGCGCGCGGCCAGGCCTTGTGGCAACAACGCCATGGCCAGATCGATCTGTCCTGCGCCGAATGCCATGACCGCCATGCCGGTGGCCGCCTGGCAGGCAGCCCGATCCCGCAGGGCCACGCCACCGGCTACCCGACTTACAGACTGGAGTGGCAGACCCTGGGCAGCCTGCAGCGCCGCTTTCGCAACTGCATGACCGGCGTGCGCGCCGAGCCCTATGCACAGCACAGCGACGAGTTCACGGCTTTGGAGCTCTATCTGCGCCAGCGCGCAGCGGGCATGGCGGTGGAAACACCTGCGGTGAGGCCATGAACGAACCGACAGGCCAGCAGCGCGCAGCGGCGCCTGCGTCCGACCTGCCCGACGAGTGCCTGCAGCGCACCCTGGCCTGGTTTGAAAAGGCCGTGATCGGCTTGAACCTGTGCCCCTTTGCCAAGGCGGTGCATCACAAAGGGCAGATCCGCTGGGTCAAGAGCGGTGCACAGACTGATCAGCAGTTGCTGCAGACCCTGCAATCAGAGATGCAGCATCTGTGCGCAAGCGATGCCGACAGCATCGACACCACGGTCATCGTGCACCCGCTGTGGCTGCAGGACTTTGGCGACTTCAATGCCTTCATGGACTTGGCCGAAGCGCTGCTTGAAACGCTTGAACTGGACGGCGTGCTGCAAATCGCCAGTTTTCACCCGCAATACCAGTTTGCCGGCACGCGCCGGGACGACATCACCAACTTCAGCAACCGCTCGCCCTACCCCACACTGCACCTGCTGCGGGAGGACAGCGTCAGCCGGGCGGTCGACAAGCACCCTGAAACGGCCGACATCTACCGCAACAACCAGCGCCGCCTGCGCCAGCTCGGCCAAGCGGGCTGGCAGGCGCTGTTTGAAGACGACGGCAAGAATGCGTGACTTCTGCCGCGCTGTAGGTCGCAGCCAGCCGCGCGGGTGTCGCAAAAGCGAACTGTTGACGGCCCGAACGCCTCCAATTGGCAACAATGCGCAACAACGGGCCCCTGGCCGTGAAACATGCCGCCGCCGAGCTTTGCTGCGCTGGCCGCCTGCTGTTGAAGCGCTTTTGCCGTCACTTTTGAAACCCACCCGCCGACCATGTCCTTGTTGCTGACCGCCGCCCTGAGTGCTGTGCTGACCGCGCAGGGCCCGACGCTGCCCAGTTGCTCTTGGGACCGGCCGGGCGCCAACGCCTTCAAGGGCGACGTGGTGGCGGCGGTAGACCGCTACACCGACATCCCTCCCGCTGTGCGCGCCAGGCTCAAAGAGCGCATGAGCAAGCGCCAGTACGACGAGATTGCCGTTATCCGCCGCGACAGCATCACCGGCAATGCCGTCTACAGCGCAGAGATCCGCGACATGCACTTTGCGCAAGGCACGGTCTGCCAGACCGTCACGCGCAGCAAGTGGGCAGTGAATGCAGTCGAACGCGGCTTGGTCTACTGCGAAGCCGAGCATTGCCTGATCGTGCCCACGGTGTGCCGCAACCTCAGCCGCATCACGCGCTTGCAAAAGCCTGCGACGACTGCCGCCAGTGATCCGGCTGGCGCCAGTGCAGCTGCTGGCGGCGACGAGCCAGGCTCCAAGCGACTGACGTTGGCAGCCAACCCGCCGCAAGAAGTGGCGCCGCTCGACACCAGCGAACTGCAGTTTGAAGCCCCGGGCGCGGGCACCAGCTTTACGCAACTGGCCAGTGCAGATCCAGCCAGGCCACTCTTGCTCGCCAGCCTGGGCAGCCTTGGCGGCGGTTCAGGCAACAGCGTGCCATGGCTGGGCGGCACCGGCCCGCAGGCAGGCGGCGGCGGCGGCGGCTTGCCGGGCTTGCCCACTGAATCACCCGGCAGCGCGCCACCCCCGGATGACGGCTCTTTTGGCGATGGTTCCAACCCGGGCACGGGTGGCCTGACACCGCCTCCTGCACCCGACTTTCCGGCCATCCCACCTGCGATCAACCTGCCTGAGGATGTGGTGCCCACCACGCCCATCCCCGAGCCAGGTGCAGCTTTGCTGATGCTGACGGGCCTGGCAGGCTTGTGGGCAGCCCGAAGGCGCAAACATCTGAAGCGCTCGCAGCGAGGCTGATCGCTGCTCAAAAGCATCCTCACCCTGTGGACCGTCACTTCCTGAATGCCCTGTTTGCGCCGCAATCCGTCGTCGTCTTTGCCGGCGACCCCGAGGCGCAAGCACCCACCCCGGAATCAGCCAACCTGCGGCTGGCGTTGCGCGACTGCGGCTATGCCGGGCAACTGACCTGGCTGGACATCGGCATGACCGGCACGCTGGGCGAACTGGCCGAGTCGCGTGCCGATCTGGCGCTGATTGCCCTGCCTGCGGAGCAAGCTGCCTCTGCACTGGAGATCGTGGGCCGCATCCGCTGCCGCGCTGCGCTGGTGCTGTCCAGCGGCTTCGCCCCCGCCTTGTGTGCCCAGCTGCACCAGATCGCGCGCCGCTTTGGTGTGCATCTGCTGGGCCCCAACACGCTGGGTTTGCAGCGTCCGGCGCTGAAATTCAACGCCAGCACGCTGGGGCCCTTGGCAGCCGCCGGCCCGCTGGCCCTGGTGTCACAAAGCGGTGCGCTGACGGCCTCGATGCTGGATTGGGCCGCCTCGCACGGTGTCGGCTTCTCGGCTGTCGTTTCTTTGGGTCCCAATACGGCGGTTGAGCTGCCGCAGGTGCTGGACTTCTTGAGCAACGACGCGGCCACGCAGAGCATCCTGGTCTACATGGAAGGCATCCGCGACGCGCGCCGCTTCATGAGCGCGCTGCGCGCTGCGGCCTATGCCAAGCCGGTGGTGGTGATGAAGGCCGGCCGCCAGGCAGCAGGCTCCAAGGTGGCCGTGACACATTCCGCCGCCATCGTCGGCAGCGACGATGTTTTTGATGCTGCATTGCGCCGCGCAGGTGTGGTGCGGGTGCGGCAGTTCACGCAACTGTTTTCTGCAGCCCAGTGCCTGGCCTCACGCTTCAGGCCGGTGGGCGATCGCCTGGCCATCATCACCAACGGCGGCGGGCCGGCGGTGCTGGCCGCCGACTGGGCCGACAGCCTGGGGCTGCAGGTCGCGCGCGTCGACGACCTGGGTGAGGCCGCCACTGCTGAAGACCATGTGCGCTGCCTGCAAGCGGCATTGGCAGACAAGGAGATCGACGGTGTGGTGCTGATCCACGCCCCCAAGGCGGGCACCGACACCACAGGCATTGCCCAACAGATTGCGCAAGCCTTCTCGCCGGCAGCCAAGCCAGTGGTGGGCTGCTGGCTGGGCGAGGCCAGCGTACAGGCTGCCCGCGCCGTGCTGGCGGCCAGCCAGATGCCGATGTTCCGGACGCCTGAAGCTGCAGTCGATGCCTTTCACAGCATCGCCAGCTTCTACCGCAACCAGCAGTTGCTGCAGCAGACGCCACCGCCGCTGTCGCATGGCCCGGCCCCCGATGCCGAAGGCGCGCGGCTGCTGATCGAGAGCGTGTTGGCAGAGCGCCGCACGCTGCTGACCGAAATGGAGAGCAAGGCGCTGTTGGCGGCCTTCCATATCCCGGTCACGCGCACGATGCTGGCGCGCAGCGCCATCGAGGCCATGCTGATCGCCAGCCAGTTGGGCTACCCGGTGGCGCTGAAGATCGCCTCGCCCGACATCAGCCACAAGAGCGATGTGCAAGGCGTGATGCTGGACGTTCACAACGCCGCCCAGGTGCGCGACCGTTACCACGAGATGCTGCAGGCCGTGAAGCTGGCCCAGCCCAGCGCGCACATCGAGGGCATCACGGTACAGCCGATGGCGCAACGCCAGCGCGGCCGCGAGGTCTATGTGGGCGTGGGTCTGGATCAGGCCTTTGGCCCAGTGATCACCTTTGGCGCCGGTGGCACGATGATCGAGTTGATCAACGACCGCGCCATCGAGCTGCCGCCGCTGAATCAGTTCTTGGCCCACAACCTGATCGCCAGGTCACGTGCCGCAGAAATGCTCGGCGAATGGCGCGGCGCACCGGCGGCCAATGTGGCGGCGCTCGAAACGCTGCTGCAACGCGTCAGCGACATGGTCTGCGCATTGCCGCAACTGCGCGAGATGGACATCAACCCCGTGATCGTCGATGCCGATGGTGCGGTGGCGGTCGACGCCCGTATCCTGGTCGGCAACGCCCAGCAGGCCCCTGGCAGCTACCAGCACCTGGCGATCCTGCCCTACCCGACGGGGCTGGAGCAGGAATGGCCGCTGAAGGCAGCGCCAGAGTCAAAGGCTGGCGTACAAGGCGCTGCAACAGCGGCCTTGTCTGCGACCTCTGCTGTTTCTGCGACTTCTGCTGTTTCTGCAGCTTCTGCCGGCACAGCGCCCGGCAAGGCGACCCGCTACCTGATCCGCCCGATCCACCCCGACGACGCGCAGATGCTGCAGGCGCTGGTGCGTGGCCTGTCGCAAGAGAGCCGCTATTTCCGCTTCGCCAGCGCACTGCAAGAACTGCCGCTGCGCATGCTGGCCCGCTTCACGCTGATCGACTACGACCGCGAGATGGCCCTGGTGGCAGTTGTCGTGGAACCGCAGGCCGGCCCAGTCGCGGGTCCAGACAGCAACACCGAAGAGGTGGAGCGCATCATCGGGGTCAGCCGTTTCATCACCAACCCCGATGGCAACAGTTGCGAGTTCTCGTTGCTGGTGGCCGATGAATACAAGGGTCAGGGCCTGGGCTCCAGGCTGATGCGTTCGATCATGGATCTGGCGCGGCGCCAGGGCTTGAGCGAGATCATGGGCTTGATCCTGACCCACAACCAGCCGATGCTGAAGCTGATGGTGAGCCTGGGGTTCGAGGTGCGGCCGTATGCAGAAGATCCGGATTTCAGGATTGCGACGCACGCGCTTTGACGGCAGACGGCACCCCACCGTCCTGCTCAGGCAAGTGATGTGGTGTGCGGTTTGAAACCACTGCCGTACGGATCGGCAAAACCCAGACGGATCAGCAGCGCAGTCTCCAGTGCTTCCATCTGCTGAGCTTCTGGCTCGGTCTGATGGTCGTAACCCTGGGCGTGCAAAGCGCCGTGCAACAGAAGGTGCGCGTAGTGGGCTTGCAGCGGCAGCCGCAAATCCTTGGCTTCGGCTGCGACGACTGGCGCACACAGCACCAGATCTGCCACCACTTCGGGTTCGCGCTGGTAATCAAAGGTCAGCACATTGGTGGCGTAGTCTTTGCTGCGGTAGTCGTTGTTCAACTGCCTGGCCTCTTCAGCGCCAACAATCCGCACCGTCAACTGCGCGGGCACTTGCAGCGCCGCAAGCAACCAACGCCGCACTTTGTGGCGCGGCAGATGCTGGCGGTGCTGCGGGTCGCCAAACTGCAACGACAAGTGCAACGACAACTGCAACGACGACTGCAACGACGACTGCAAGCGCGGCTTCGGTGGCGCCAATGCGATTCGAGCGCGGCCTGCAGCGCCCGCTCCGGCTGCGGCTCTATCGCGACTGGCTGCCATGCACCCGCTCATAGGCCTGGACGATGAGGCCCACCAGCGGGTGGCGCACCACATCGTCGGCTTCGAAGCGCGTAAAGGCAATGCCTTGCACACCGGCCAGCACCTGCTGCGCGTCCAGCAGACCACTGGCCGTGCCGGCGGGCAAATCAACCTGGCTGACATCGCCATTGACGACACAGCGGCTGCCGAAGCCAATGCGGGTCAGGAACATCTTCATCTGCTCGCGCGTGGTGTTCTGCGCTTCGTCCAGGATCACAAAAGCGTGGTTGAGTGTGCGGCCACGCATGAAAGCCAGTGGCGCAATCTCGATCAGGCCTTTCTCGAAGGCGCGCGTCACGCGCTCCAGGCCCATCAGGTCATACAACGCGTCATAGAGCGGACGCAAATAGGGGTCTACCTTCTGCGCCAGATCGCCAGGCAAGAAGCCCAGCCGCTCACCCGCCTCGACTGCAGGCCGCGTCAAGACGATGCGCTGCACGCCCTTGCGCTCGAGCGCGTCAACAGCGCAGGCCACGGCCAGAAAAGTCTTGCCGGTGCCTGCAGGGCCGATGCCGAAGGTGATGTCGTGACTGAGCATCTGGCGCAAATACTGCACCTGGTGGGGGGTGCGACCACTCAGGTCGGAGTGGCGCGTGTGCAGCACGATGCGCGGTGCTTCGGGCTCCGGTCCGGGCCCTGATTCGGGCCCTGATTTGGGCCCTGATTTTTGCCCTGCAGCCGCCTGGGCGCCGCTGTACTTGAGCAGCACCAACTCCAGCGCGTCATCGCTGATGGGCTGCTGTGCCGCTGCATACAACTCGTCCAGCAGCGCCGCGCACGAAAGCAGAGCCGCTCGCGCACCTTCGATGCGAAACTGTTCACCGCGCCGCTGCAACTGCACCCCCAAGACCTCCTCGATGCGTCGCAAATACGCATCCAGCGGGCCGCAGAGCTGAGCCAGACGCTGGTTGTCGGCGTCTTCGAAAGTGTGGCTTTTGATCAAGTGGCGTGCACGGCAAAAAAAGTGAGGCATTGATTGTCGCAGGGTGTGCCACGGGTGCAACGGGTCACTGCAAGGCTTGCAATTTGGCACAGCCTACGGGCCAGCGATCCATCAGGCGCGCTTGGCTGCAGCCAGGGCCGGGCTTGAACGTGCAGAATCCTCCCCATGTCGTGCGCTGCCAGAACATCCACACTTTGAAGTGCTTGTGCCGTCTCTTGTTGCGGTGCTGCTGGATGGCCTGTCTGGCCTTTTCGGCGGGCCTGTGGCCGGGACCCGGGCAGGCACAGGCGCAGTCACAGGCGCCGGGAGCGGTACAAGATGTGCGCAGCATGCAGGTGGTGGCCTCCGACGACCCAGGCTTTCCAGACGCTGCGGCCGCCGCACAAGTCACTCTGCCTGACGAATGGGCCAGCAGCAGGCCGGGCTTCTCGGGCACGGTGTGGTACCGGGCCACGTTGCAGCAGACGATTGCGCAGCCCCAGGCTGACTTGCTGGCGTTGTACATCTCCCGCGTGTGCAGCCACCTGGAGGTCTACTTCAACGGCCAACTCGTGCACTCGGGTGTGCAGTCCGGCACCTGGTTGCGCCTGTTGGCCGGCGGCAATGCTGCCGGCAACCTACGGACAGACAACCAGGGCGCCCGGGTGCCCAGCCACGAGTGCAACCACCCGCAGCTGATCAGCCTGCCGCAGGCCCTGTGGCACAGCGGCGACAACACGCTGGACCTGAAGGTGCGCAGCTATGCGCTGGCCGAGAGCGGCTCGCGCCAGCGTGCCGGCGCATTGTCGGTGCTGCGCATCGGGCCGCTGTCGATGTTGGCCCCACAGCACCGGCTGCGCACCGCCTTGCAAGTCTCGGCACCCCAGGCGTTGAGCGCCACCCTGCTGTTGATGGGCGGCTTCATGTTCGTGCTGGGCTTCGTCAACCGGCGTGAGAGCCATCTGGCGTATTTCGGTGCCCTCTCGGTGGGCTGGGCCATGTTCAACAGCCGGCTGTGGTGGAACGAGCTGCCGATCAGCCATGCCCACGCCGAGTTCATGGTGTGCGCCTTGATGGGCTTCATCACCTGGGCGGCGGTGCAGTTTCTGCTGCGCTACGGCGGCTTGCGTTTGCGCTGGGTGGACAAGTGGTTGCCGCTGCAATGCGCGATGCTGGCCATCAGCCTGTTTGCAGCCGGCCCGCAGCGGCTCAATGCCGTCGTCAATTTCTGGTCGCTGGTGCTGGCGCTTCAGGTGGCTGCAGCGGCGTGGCTGTACCTGCGCGAGCAGTGGCCCAACAAATCGGCGTGGCTGATGGGTGCCTTGCTCGCCACGGTGGCGCTGGCGGGCTTGCTGGAAGCTGCTGTGCAATGGGCCGGCGCGCCGTTGCTGCTGACGCACCTCAGCCGCCTGGTGTTGCCGCTGATCCTGGTGCTGATGGGCTTGCGGCTGGTGCAGCAACAAGGCCATGCACTGAACACAGCCGAAGAAATGCGCTTGCAGCTGGAGCAGCGGGTGCGCGAAAGTGCGGCGGAGATCGAGCGCAACTTTCGCCAGATGGCCGAGTTGCGCGTCGAGCAAGTGACTGAGCGTGAACGCAAACGCATTGCAGCAGACCTGCATGATGATCTGGGCGCCAAGCTCCTGACCATCGTGCACACCAGCGAGAGCGAACGCATCAGTTCGCTGGCCCGCGAAGCGCTTGAGGAAATGCGGCTGTCGGTGCGTGGCCTCACCGGCAAACCGGTGCGCTTGGCCGATGCTTTGGGCGACTGGCGCGCAGAAGTGGTCTCCAGACTGGCCCAGGCCGGCATCGACGGCGAGTGGAATGCGCCCGAAGACCTGCCGCAGACCTTGAGCGCGCGTGCCTATGTGCAGACCACGCGCATCCTGCGCGAGGCCACCAGCAACGTCATCAAGCACAGTGGCGCAGCCAACTGCAGCGTCACCGCCAGTCTGAAGGATGGCGACTTTCAACTGGTGGTGCAGGACGACGGCGACGGCATCTCCAACGAGGTCGAGGGCCGGCTGGACCGCGGCCATGGCTTGGCCGGCATGAAAAACCGCGCCAAACAGTTGCAGGGCCAGTGCCTGGTTGAAAGCGGGCCCGGCTTTGGAACCGTGATACGTCTCACGCTTCCCCTGACTCGTGCGACTGAAGGAGCGTAGATGCGCAACCAAGTGCCGATAGGATGGCATGAGCCACTGCCCGCCCCCGACATGAAAACCATTCTGCTGCTTGAAGACCTGCCCGAGATTCGCTCCTGGCTGCGTAACCTGGTGCTGCAGGTCTTTCCGGGCGCGACCATTTCCGAGAGCGCCCGCGTGCACGACGCCATCGAGATGGTGAGTGCGGTCAAATTCGACCTGGCGCTGATCGACCTCGGCTTGCCCGACGGCAGCGGTGTGGCGGTGGTGACCAAGTTGCGCGACGTGCAGCCCGACGCCCAAAGCGTGGTGGTGACGATCCACGACGACGACGAGCATCTGTTCCCGGCGCTGCAGGCCGGCGCCTTTGGCTACATCCTCAAAGAGCAGGCGCGCGAGCTGATCACCGAGCAATTGCAGCGCATCAGCCAGGGCGAGCCCCCGTTGAGCCCCAGCATCGCGCGCCGCGTGATGGCCTACTTCAGCGCCAAGGCCAAACCCCAGGTGCAGGCCAACGCCATGCCCAACGTGAGCCTGACCGACCGCGAAAGCGAAGTGCTGCTGCGCGTGGCCAAGGGCTACACGCTGCCCGAGATCGGCGTGCAACTGGGCCTGAGCCGGCACACCATCGCCGACTACGTGAAACAGATCTACCGCAAGCTCAACGTCAGCTCACGCGCCGAAGCGGCGCTGGAAGCGCAGCGGCTGGGGCTGTTTCGCTGAAGTTTCAGGGTGTGGGGCAAGGCCCCGGATCATGGAGCCCTGCCACCTCCAGGCAGTTGCTGACCTGAGCTTCCACCAACAACAAGGCCCGGCCGATTCCGCCGGGCCTTGTTGTTGGGTCTGGCGCAATCCTCACCGCTCTCTGAAAGCCTCTTGAGAGCGCATCAGCGGCTGCAGCATGAAGCCCAGCACGCTGCGCTGACCGGTGCGGATCTCCGCGGTGCCGGTCATGCCCGGCAGCACCGGCAAGCTGCGCGAACCATCGATGCGTCTGCTGGCCGCTGCAGGCGGCAATGGCAGGCTGTCGCTCTCGGCGCGCACCAAAGCCCGGTACCAGGTGCCGTCGGGCGCTGAAGCGCGCTCCGGGTCGCCCAGCGCATCGGGGCTGATGCTCTGCACCACACCCTTCAAGCCGCCGTAAGTGGTGAAGTTGTAGGCCGTCAGCTTGACCAGCACCGGCTGCCCGACTTGCACAAAGCCGATGTCCGCCGGCCGCACGCGTGCTTCGACCATCACATGCTGGCCCAGCGGCACGATCTCCATCACCGGGGCGCCAGGCGCCACCACACCACCCAGTGTGTTGTTGCGGATCTGCTTGACGAAGCCGCGCACCGGGCTGACCAGGGTGCTGCGGCGCACCGTGTCTTCGCGCACCACCATCTGCTCGTCCATCAACGACAGCTCGGTGCGCACCCGCACCAGCTCGCCGCGCGCTTCCTGCCTGAAGCGGTTGACGCGGTCTTGCGATTGCATGCCCAGCTCATTGACCTGGCGGCGCAGGCGAATCACCTCGACCTCGCTCATCAACCCCTTGGCGGCCATCGATTCGGCCACTGCCAGTTCCCTGTTCAACAGCCCCAGGCTGCGCGAGATGTTGGCCAATGCCTGCGCCATCGCGTCACGTCTGGCTTCAAAGCTCTCGGTCTCGGTGTCGGTCACCACCGCAGGCAGGTCGGGCGGGAAGCTCAACGCCCGACCGGCGGCTTCTGCTTGCAGCCGCGCCTGGGTGGCGCGCAGCGCCAGACGCTTGGCCTCGCCTTCGGCCTGTTGCGCTTCTGCGCGGGTGGGGTCGAGCAGAGCCAGCGGCTGACCGCGCTCGACGCGCTGGCCCTCGCGCACCAGCAGCTCACGCAGCAAGCCGCCTTCCAGGCTGGCGATGACCTGTTCGCGGCCATCGGGCACGACTCGCGCATTGGCGCGCGCCACGATGTCCACCTGCGCCTGGCTGGCCCACCATACGGCCGTCGCGAGCAGCGCCAGCAGCAGGTAGACGGCCCACATCGCCGCTGGCGCGGGTTCCAGCACCTGGGCGCCTGCCACGGGGCTGACATAAGCCATGTCCTGCACGCGCAAAGCATCCCTGGGCTTGCGTTTGAGCCAGCGCGGGCGGCTGAACAAGAGCCCCAGACCTTTCATCACAAGCAGCCTGTGCTCACAACGAAGGGGCCCGCTGCATCGGCTGCGCGCTGGGGTGCTGACGCACATTGCTGGGCGCTTCAGCGGCGTTGGCTGCTGTGTCTGCACCCGCCCCCGAGCTTGCACCCGCCCCTGCAGGCGCAGGCGCTGCCGGTTTGCCGCCCGCCAGGGCATTCAGCACCGCCGCCTTGGGGCCATCCATCACCACCCGCCCTTGGTCCACCACGATGATGCGGTCGATCAGCTCCAGCACTGCGGGCCGGTGCGTCACCACCACCAGCGTGCAGCCCGCGCAAGCGCCCTTGAGCTGGCGCAGGAAGGACGCTTCGCTTTGCGCATCCATCGAGCTGGTGGGCTCATCGAGCAGCAGAATCTGCGGTCGCGTGATCAGGCAGCGGGCCAGCGCCACCAGTTGGCGCTGGCCACCCGACAGCAAGCCACCGCCCTCACCCACCGGCAGCTCCCAGCCCTGGGGGTGAGTTGCCACCAGGCGGTCCAGGCCCGTCAGCCGCGCCACGTCGGCCAGCCGCGCGGGGTCCGCAGCGGCGCGCTCCAGCAGCACGTTGTCGCGCAGCGTGCCGTTGAACAGACGCGGGTCCTGCGCCACGAAACCCACCCGCGCCCGGTAGTCGTTGGGGTCGATCTGGCGCAGGTCGATGTGGTCGACTTCGACCTGGCCTTCAGTGGGCAGATACAAGCCGGCCATCAGGCGCAGCACCGTGCTCTTGCCGCTGCCGATGCGGCCCAGCATCGCCAGGCGTTCGCCAGGTTCGATGCGCAGATTCAGGCCGCGCAATACCGTCGGCGGCGGTGGCCGCTCTGCTGCAGTGGACTGCGCCGTGGCGACGCCCGATCCAGGTTGCGGATAGGCAAAGCCCACATCCAGCAGCGCCAACTGGCCGCTGAGCGTGGGCCGTGGCACATAGACCTTGCCGGCGACCCGGTCCACCGGCTGCGCCATCACATGGTTCAAGGCCCGCAGTGCTGCGCGCGCGCCCTGGTAACGGGTGGCCAGTTGCATCACGCTGGCCAGCGGTGCGATGGCGCGGGCGCCAAACATCACGGCGCCGATCAAGGCGCCGGCACTGATCACCTTGTCGGCGATCAGGAAAACGCCCCACACCAGCATGATCAGCGTCACCGCCTGCTGCGACACTGCAGACAGGTTCATCGTCAGCGCCATCACCTTGCGCGAGCGCAGCATCGCGTTGGCCGCTGCAGCGGTGGCTTGTTCGTACTGGCGCACAAAGCGGCCCTGCGCGCCGGCCGCCTTCAGGTCTTCCAGGCCGTCCACCGCTTCGACCAGCACGCCGTGCAGATCGGCCGTTTGCTGCATGTGCGCCATGGTGGCGCGGCGCAAGGCACCCTGGATCAGAAAACCCAGAATGATCAACGTGGGCACCGCAATGGCCAGCACCCAGCCCAGCGGCCCGGCAATGACAAACACCATCGCGACAAAGACGATGATGAAAGGCAGATCCGACACCGCTGCCAGGGTGGCAGAAGCAAAAAATTCGCGCAGCATCTCGATCTGACCCAGGTGGTGCGAATAGGCGCCTGCAGATTCGGGCCGCTGCTCCATGCGCACCGCCAGCGTCTGGCGAAACAGCAGGCTGCCGACGATCAGATCGCTCTTGCGGCCCGCCATGTCGATCAGATAGGCCCGCAACTGGCGGGCCAGAAAGTCGAACACCACCGCAATGCCACCTGCGGCAGCCAGCGCCCACAAGGTCACGTAAGCCTGGTGCGGGATGACCTTGTCGTAGATCACCGACGTGACGAGCCCTGCGGTCAGCATCAACACGTTGCTCAGCAACGCGGCCAGCAAAGCCGAGCGGTAGTACGGGATGAAACGCCGCATCGTGCCCCACAGCCAGTGCGAGTCGGGGTCGCGCATCATCTCTGCGCTGCCCAGCAGGCTGTGCTGGGCCACCACGGCACGCGGTGTCGCCACCAGCGCCAGACCGGTGTATTCGGCCTGCAATTCCGATTCTGTGGCGGTGCAGGCGTGGTGCTCACGCCCCGGCATCACGATGTCGTAGAGCTGCGGGTTCTCAAGCCTGCGCGCCACCACCACGGCGGCGTCGCCTTCGCGCAGCAGCAGCACGGCGGGCAGCAGCAGCGGGTTCAACTCGGCGATCTGGCGCTGCACCAGACCGGCGCTGAAACCCGCATCGCGCAGCACGCGCAGGGCCTCGTTGGGCCCCAGACGGCCCAGGATCGGCTGCCCGGCCAGCAAGGATTCTGGCGTGCGCGGCTGGCCATGGTGGCCCGTGAGCCAACTCAGGGCATGCGCCAGCGCATCGTTCTCGATGTCCCACCCTGCATGCAGTGCAGCGGCATCGCTGCCAATTGCACCGCCGGCCGGGCCAGCCGATCCGGCCGGGCCAGCCGATCCGGCCGCGCCCGCCGAGCCTGCCGAGCCTGCCGAGCCCGCCGAGCCCGCAGATGTCGCAGATGGGCGCGCAGCAGCTCCGCCGCCCTGCGCGCTGGCTTGTGCTGCGGCCACGGCCGCTGATGCAGCTTCAGCCGGTGTCATTGAGAGGATGGCGTGCTGCCATGGGGTTCAGCCGGGTTCAGGCCGCCGCGCGTAGACGCGCTTGCAAAGTCAGCGACTCGAAAGCAGCTTCGATGTTGCGCACCGTCTGCGGCAGATCGAACAGCGGCGAGTTGCGGGCGTGCTCTGCCAGGTAGCGCTTGTACGAGGCACAGCGCGCCGGGTTGAGGCCCAGCGTGATGGCCAGCCGTTCGTAGTCGGCCAGCGTCTCGGTGATCAAGTCCGGCAAACCCACCGCCGTCAACAAGCTGCCGGCCATGCGGCTGATGTAGGTGCGGCCCGCACGGGTCAGGATCGGCGTGCCCATCCACAGCGCATCGCTGGCGGTGGTGCCGGCGTTGAAAGGAAAGGTGTCGAGCATCAGATCGGCGAGCCCAAAACGCGCCAGGTATTCGGGCGGCGAAACACGCGGCGCGAAGATCAACCGATCTGCCGCGACGCCATGCGCAGCAGCATGTGCCAGCATGTTGCCGCGCGCGGTGTCGTTGTCGGCCAGCAGCCACAGCACACTGCCAGGCACGGCTGCCAAGGTGCGCATCCAGCTGCCGAAGACCTCGGCGGTGAACTTGTGGTTGTTGTTGAAGCTGCAGTAGACAAAGGCTTCTTCGGGCAAGCCATAGCGGGCCCGATCGGGGGGCGCTGCGACTTGGCGCTGGCGGTCGCTGACCTGATAACAGTGCGGCAGGTACAGCGGCTTTTCGGTGCAATAAGGCAGCAGCTCGGGCGGCATCACGAAACGATCGGCCAGCATCCAGTCCACCCCCGGCACTGCACTGGTGCCCGGCAGGCCCAGGTAGCTGACCTGCACCGGCGCAGCACGATGCCCCAGGATGGCCGGGCGGGCACCGCTGGTCAGGCCTTGCAGGTCCACCAGCACGTCGATGCCGGCTTGCGCGATCAGGCGCGCTGCGCTGCCGTCATCCACCCCCCCCAAAGGCACCAGGTGGTCCAGCGACCTCAGGATGCGTTGGCGCTGCGGCTGCGCGGACTCCGGCGTCCAGCAAAAACCGTAGACCTCAAAACGCTGGCGGTCGTGCAGTTCGAACAGCTCGGGCGTCAACAGCCCGACCGCATGGGTGTGAAGATCGCCCGACAAGTAGCCGATGCGGATGCGGCCGCTGCGCTCGCGCAGCGCTGGCCCGATCTGGGTGAACAGAGGCAACGAAGGCGGCTTGGGCACCTTGTCGTTGACAAAGCGCAAGGCCGACAGCAGCTGCAGCGCGGGGTCGTCACTCAAGCCCATCATCGCCAGCAAAGAGGTGCCCATCAGGAACTGGTTGGGCGTCAAATCGCCCACCGGCGCGTCGTGCGGCCAGGCGCATTGTTTCTGGCGGATGTGCACGTAGTGTTGCACCACGTCGGGCTGCGTGGCCTTGAGCAGCAACGACTGACGCATCAGCGCTTCGGCTTGCGGATAGCGGCGCTGAATCTCCAGCAGCCGCGCGCTGTTGTTCAAGGCATGCAGGCGCAGATCATCGGTGGCTGGCGGCTGCGATTCGTACACCGCTGCCCA
>JBBQIB010000039.1:0-21757 GCA_038324515.1 Burkholderiales bacterium | reverse complement strand
GGTGCAGTTAAGCCCCGTACTGCCCGGCACCCTGCCGGTGCTGAAGTGGTTGGCCCAAGAACGCAACTACAGCGGACCCACGCACCAGGAAAATTGAGCCGCCATCTGCGGATCACTATCTGCGGATCACCGTCTGCAGATCACCGTCTGCAGATCACCCCAGCAACACGCCATCAGCCGAACACCATCTGCACCCTGCCGCCCGAAGCACGCCACCACAGGCACCGGATCTGGACGGCAGGGCGTGGTATGGAGCGAAGTAAAGAAGGAGGCACGGGCGCAGCCCGGGCCGGGTGACATGAGCGAAATACGACGCCCTGCCGTCCAGATCTCGCAGCAACGGCCGAGCGCAAGCAAAGTCGACCACCGCAGCTTGAGTCGATCGAGCCGACCGAACCCAACTGAGAGGCTGAGAGCCAAGCCGCCCCCTTGCCATAAACTGCCCCCATGGACTGGTTGAATCACATCCAATGGGACGCCGCAGGGCTGGTACCCGTCATCGCGCAAGAACACGGCAGCAACGATGTGCTGATGTTTGCGTGGATGAACCGCGAGGCGCTGGCTGCCACCGTGCAGCGCCAGCAGGCGGTGTACTACAGCCGCAGCCGCCAGCGCCTGTGGCACAAGGGCGAAGAATCCGGCCACTACCAACAGGTGCACGCCATCCGCATGGACTGCGACAACGATGTGCTGCTGCTGGAGGTGACCCAACATGGTCACGACCCCGGCATCGCCTGCCATACGGGGCGCCACAGTTGCTTCTTTCAGCAACTGCAGGACGGCGCTTGGGTGGACACCGCACCGGTGCTCAAAGACCCACAGAGCATCTACAAATGAGCACCCCCATCCACACGGCTTCGCACCAGTACAGCAATCCTTCAGCAGACACCCTGCAGCGCTTGGCTCAAGTGATCGAATCGCGCCACCCCAAAGCCGGCGGCGACCCTGAAAAAAGCTATGTCGCACGCTTGTTTTCGAAGGGTACCGACGCCATCTTGAAAAAAGTCGGTGAAGAAGCGACCGAAGTGGTGCTGGCCGCCAAAGATGGCGACCGCCGGCGCATCGTCGCCGAGACCGCCGACCTGTGGTTCCACTGCCTGGTGACGCTGGCGGCTTTTGACATCCGCCCCGCAGAAGTGCTGGCCGAGCTGGAGCGGCGTGAAGGCTTGTCGGGCCTGGAAGAGTTTGCACTGCGCAAAGCGCAGCATCGCGACAGCGAGTCCCCCTCTCAAGGAGAAGGTGCATGAACGAAGTGATGATCCCCACCGCCAACTCCGCTGCCCAGCGTCCGTATGAAGGGCTGCGCCTGTTCACCCACGTGCTCTACGGGCTGCACACCTTGTCGTGGTTCTCTGCCGGCATGTTCTCGGTGATCGCGATGGTGCTCAACTACGTCAAGCGGCCTGACCTGCCCGACCCGTTCTTCCGCAGCCACTTTCGCTGGCAAGCGCGCAGTTTCTGGTTCACCTTGTCATGGTTGGCGCTGACTTCGCCACTGTTCCTGCTGTTCTGGCTGCCAGGGGCGCTGGCCTGGTTTGTCATCGGCCTGTGGTACCTGTACCGCTTCATACGCGGTTGGTGGTCATTTGCCGAAGACCGTCCGATGCCCATGCCAAACCCGGTGTGAATGCTGACCCGAGCGACTGAAAGCTGCCTGTAGATGACCGATACCGCCGACCCCAACTGCATCTTCTGCAAGATCGCCGCCGGCCAGATCCCTGCTCGCAAAGTGTTTGAAGACGATGAACTTCTGGCCTTCCACGACATCAATCCCTGGGCGCCAGTGCATGTGCTGGTGATCCCCAAGCAGCACATCGCCACGCTGTCGGACGTGCAGGCGGCACATGCACCGATGCTGGGGCATCTGCTGGCACTGGCGCCCAGGCTGATGGCGGAGTTGGGTGTCGGCAACGGCTACCGTACGCTCATCAACACCGGGCAAGACGGTGGGCAAGAGGTGTATCACTTGCACATGCACGTCATGGGTGGCCCCAGACCCTGGCTGAAGGGTTGAAGCGCCAGCATCCCGGGTCGGTGGCAGGGCTTTGAACAACGGCCGCTAACCCCCCTACATCGGAGGGGTCTGCAGCCACCGGCCCGTAGAATGCGTGGCTGGATCTTTTGGAGATGAATCATGGGTTCGTTCAGCATTTGGCATTGGTTGATCGTGCTGCTGGTGGTGGTGGTGGTCTTTGGTACCAAAAAGCTACGCAATATCGGCAGCGACCTCGGCGGCGCCGTCAAGGGCTTCAAAGAGGGCATCAAGAGCGGCGGCGACTCTGAGGCCGAAAACGCCACTGCCCAGCAGTCAGTGACAGCGGCCAAGCGCGTTGAAGCGCACACGGTGGACGTTGAAGCCAAGACCAAGACCTGAGCGGCTGCAGACGGTCGCACCTCGGGCGGACGGCACTGAAAGGGCCGGCCGAGCCGCTGCATGATCGATTTCGGATTTGACAAGATTGCGCTGATTGCTGCCGTGGCGTTGATCGTGATCGGCCCCGAGAAGCTGCCCAAAGTAGCGCGCACCGTGGGCCACCTCTTCGGCAAGGCACAGCGCTACGTTTCTGACGTCAAGGCCGAGGTCAACCGTTCGATCGAGCTCGACGAGCTGAAAAAGATGCGCACCGAGTTCGAAACCGCTGCGCGCGACGTCGAACAATCGGTGCGCAAGGAAGTCAACGACGCCAGTGCAGCTTTTGACAAGGAGTGGAAAGGTGCGACCTTAGGCCTGGACGGCAGCACCACGGGCGGCGAGCCCTCGCTGGGACATGAAAGCAGCGCCGGCGCGGGCTCTGTCTCAGCCGCCGGCAGCGACAGTTTCGACTACCACAGCTACAAGCCTGCCCCCACCTATCAGCGTCAGAAAAAGAACTGGCGCTTGAAGCGTGGTGCCACACCGCAGTGGTACAAACAGCGCCAGGGCGTGCGCACCAAAGCCCTTTCCGGCGCGGCGCGGGTTGCACGCTTCAGACCACCCGGGGCCCGCTCGCAGTGACAGAGTTTTTGGACGCGCCATGAGCGACCCGCAAAAATCCGACAGTACAGACGAGCTGTCGGGCTCGGAAGCGCCTTTCGTATCGCACCTGGTCGAGTTGCGTGATCGCCTGATCCGCGCCGTCATCGCCATCGCTGTGGGTTTTGCGCTGCTGGCCTTCTGGCCCGGGCCTTCCGGCCTTTACGACCTGCTGGCAGCGCCTCTGGTGCAACACCTGCCCAAAGGCGCGACGCTGATCGCCACCAACGTCATCTCACCTATCCTGGTGCCGCTGAAGATCACCTTGATGGCAGCCTTCATGCTGGCTCTGCCGGTGGTGCTTTATCAAGTCTGGGCCTTTGTTGCGCCAGGCCTGTATTCGCACGAAAAGCGACTGGTGCTGCCGCTGGTGATCTCCAGCACCTTGCTGTTTGTCGCTGGCGTCGCCTTCTGCTACTTCTTGGTCATACCTGGCATGAGCAAGTTCATCCAGGCTTTTGCCCCAGCCAGCATCACGGCTGCACCTGATATCGAACAGTATTTCGGCTTTGTGCTGATGCTGTTTTTTGTCTTCGGCCTGGCTTTTGAGGTGCCGATTGCCGTCATCGTGCTGGTACGCGTGGGTGCGGTCACCGTCGAGCAGTTGCGCAAGTTCCGCGGTTACTTCGTGGTCGGCGCTTTCATCGTGGCCGCCGTGGTCACACCGCCCGATGTGATCTCGCAACTGGCGCTGGCGATCCCGATGTGCCTCCTGTATGAGGTGGGCATCATCGCGGCCAGTCTGGTGGTCAAGCACACCAAGTCGCCCGAGACTCAAGAAGAAGAAGCCAAGGCCGGCGCGAGCGGAGCCAAGTGACACGCTGGCCCCGGCAGTACGTTCCGCCAAACCCGTTACATGAAATCGCGCCTTCGTCCGCCATGCGTCGTTGCAAATCCGCGCCACAGCTACGGCATGGCTGTGGTTTGCGCCTAGCCTGACGAACGAACGAACGCATCGATTTCATTTGTAACCAGTTTGACGGAACGAACTGCTAGCGCACCCAGGTGTTGAGCTGAATGATCGGCAGCAGCACCGACAGCATGATCAGCACCACCACGATGCCCATGCCGACGATCAGCAGCGGCTCCAGCACAGTGGCAGCAGCCATCGCGCGGCGTTGCACTTCGGCCGACATCTGCGCCGAGGCGCGGTTCAGCATTTGCGGCAACTGGCCGGTTTGTTCACCAAGACGCGCAAACATTGCCAACAAACCCGGAAAGCGCTTCTTGCCTGCCAGGGCCGAGGCCAGCGGCGCGCCTTCGCGCACCTGCACCAGCGCATCCAGCGCGTCAGCGCGCATCGCGCGGTTGGACAATGTCTCCGCCGCCGCCTGCAGGGCCTTCAGAATCGGCACGCCTGCACCGGCCAGCATCGCCAAAGTGCCACCAAAGCGGGCTGCGTTGTAGCCCCGGGCCAGCCGGCCCAGCAGCGGCAGGCGCAACACGGCAGCGTCGCTGCGCAGGCGAAAACCCGGGTTGCGGCGCGCCAAGGCCAGCGCGCTCACAGCAGCCACCCCGGCCAGCGCCATCGCCCAGCCCCACTGGCGCACAAAGCCGCTGATGGCCAGCATGGCCACCGTCAACATCGGCAAAGCTCGCTTGCTGCTGGTGAAGGTGTTGGCGATCTGCGGCACCACCCAGGTCACCAGCACGACCACGATGACCATCGCCACCACCGACACGATGGCCGGGTACAGCAACGCTCCCAGCACCTTGCTGCGCAGGGCCTGGCGCTCTTCCAGATCATCGGCCAGCCGTTCCAGCACTGCGCCCAAGGCGCCGCTGGACTCGCCGGCCGCCACCACAGCACGGTAGATTTCGTCAAATTCGCGCGGCGCAGTGCCCAAGGCGCGGCCAAAGGAGCTGCCGGCGTTGACTTCGCTCTTCAGGTGCGCGACCAGCTCGCGCTGGCGCTGGTTCTCCGACTCATCGGCCAGCGCCGTCAACGCACGTTCCAGCGGCAACCCTGAACTGACCAGCCCGGCCAACTGGCGCGTCCACACCGCGCGCTCGGTGGCTGAAAAAACCCGCCGCGTGAACCTGGCGCTGCTGCCGTCTGTGCTGGCTTGCGTGACCGGCGTGACCCCCAAGGGCACGAGGTCACGGCCACGCAGTTGGGTGCGCGCTGCTTTGGCGTTGTCGGCCTCCAGCAGGCCGGTCTGGCTCTTGCCAGCGGCGTCCAGGGCTTCGAAGCGGTAGGCGGGCATGTGCGGGCGGGCGCCTCAACAAGCCGGGACAAGCGGCGCAATCACCGCCTGCAGCTGTGCCTTTGCAGGAATGGCGCTTGAGCGCTGGCGCCACTCAATCACGTGTCACCCGGATCACTTCTGCAGGCGAGGTGACGCCGCTCTTGACCAGGCGCTCGCCGTCTTCCCGCATCGAGCGCAGACCTGCATGGCGCGCCGCCGCCGCCAGCTCTCGTTCTGCCGCGCCGTTGTGCACCAGGGCTTGTACCTGCGCATCCGCCACCATCAACTCGTAGACGCCGGTGCGGCCCTTGTAGCCGGTGTGGCCGCAATGTTCGCAACCCACCGGGTGCCACAGGCCTTGTTCGTCCACGCGCTTGCAGCGTGGGCACAGTTTGCGCACCAGGCGCTGCGCCAACACCCCCAGCAAGCTGCTGGACAGCAAGAAGGGTTCAACCCCCATGTCGATCAGGCGCGTGACGCTGGAAGGCGCGTCGTTGGTGTGCACGGTGGCAAGCACCAGGTGGCCGGTCAGGCTGGCCTGGATGGCGATCTGCGCGGTCTCGAAATCGCGGATCTCGCCGATCATGATCACGTCCGGATCCTGGCGCAGGATGGCGCGCAGGGCCTTGGCAAAAGTCAGCTCGATCTTGGGGTTGACCTGGGTCTGCCCGATGCCCGGCAACTCGTACTCCACCGGGTCTTCGACAGTCAGCACGTTGGTGGTGGCGGTGTCGACACGGCCCAGCGATGCGTACAGCGTGGTGGTCTTGCCCGACCCTGTGGGGCCGGTAACCAGCACGATGCCGTGCGGCTGCTGGATCAGACGGGTAAAGGCCTTCAGCACTTCGCCGTCCATGCCCAGGCCTTCGAGCGTGAACTTGCTCTCCGACTTGTCCAGCAAACGCAGCACTGCACGCTCGCCATGCGATGAAGGCAAGGTGGAGACACGCACATCGATGGCGCGGCCACCGATACGCAACGAAATACGCCCGTCTTGCGGCAGCCGCTTTTCTGCGATGTCCAGTTCGGCCATGATCTTCAGGCGCGAAATCAGCGCCGCATGCAGCGCCTTGTTGGGCTGCACCACCTCACGCAGCGTGCCGTCGACCCGAAAGCGCACCGAACTGCTGCGTTCGTAGGGCTCGATGTGGATGTCGCTGGCACCGTCCTTGGCGGCCTGTGTCAGCAACGCGTTGAGCATGCGGATGATGGGCGCGTCGTCTGCAGCTTCGAGCAGGTCTTCGACCGCCGGCAACTCTTGCATCATGCGGCTCAGATCAACACCACTCTCGACTTCACCGATCACCGCTGCAGCACTGCTTTCCCCACCCGCATAGGCCGCAGCGATGCGCTGGCCCAGCGTGGCGTTGGCTTCGCGTTCGAAGTGGCGCACATCAAACAGGCGCGTGACTTCGGCCAGCGCCGACATCGACGTGGTCTCACTGGCCCACAGCGACAGTTGCGCGCCGTCGTCTTCCAGCAGCAACGTGTGCGCCTTGGCGTAGGCGTAGGGCAAGGGGTGTCGGATCGCCATTTGTGCAGACCTGGGTGCTTCAGCCGCTCAAGGCAGGTAGCCTGGCAGTTGTTGGCCTGGGGGCAAGGCCTGGGTCTGCCGCGTGGGTGTGGCGCCCGGGTTGACCACCGCTGGCGGCCAGGCCGAATCGGGGCCGGCAGCCGGAGCCGCGTTCTGAGACGGGTCCGGGACCGGGTTGTTCACGGCCGGCCGGATCTGCCCCAAAGGCGTGGTGTTGGCGCCATCCTGCAAAGGCTTGGAGCCCGGCAAGGCCGGCATCACAGGCGCCTGGTTGATCGGCAGCAGGCGGCTGGGCGTGGGTTGCCCCGATTGCTGCAGGCCCCGAATCTGGTCGTAGCGGTCGATCGAAAAACGATTGGCGCTGTCGGCGTCACGCAGCACCACCGGGCGCAGGAACACCATCAGGTTGGTGCGTTTTCGTGAGCGGGTTTCGCTGCGGAACAGCCCGCCGATGAAGGGCAGATCACCCAGGATCGGCACCTGGCTCTTGCTGATCTCGACCCGGTCTTCGATCAGGCCACCCAGGGCCAGCACCGCGCCGTCGTCAACCACCACGTTGTTCTCGATCGAGCGCTTGGTGGTCGAAGGGCCTGCAGCACCGGTGGCGATGACGCTGCTCTGCTCCTGGAAGATGGTCATGCGGATCGCGCCACCTTCACCGATCTGCGGCCGGATGCGCAGCGTGATGCCGACGTCCTTGCGCTCGATGGTCTGAAAAGGGTTGCTCGCCACGCCACCGGTCTGCGTGAACTGGCCGGTGATGAAAGGCACGTTCTCGCCGACCACGATCTTGGCTTCTTCGTTGTCCAGCGTGATCAGGTTGGGTGTCGACACCACATTCGTCTGCCCTTTGGTCTGCAGCAAGCGCAGCAAGGAGGTCAACGAAGTGACCTGTCCCAAGACACGCACCAGGCCGACGTTCAGACCCTCGGCCAGACTCAGACCCGTGCCTGCCGCCAGATCGGTGTTGGTGCCGATGATGCTGGAGCCGCTGCGCGGCAGGACTTGTCCGGCCTGGATCGAATTGTTGCCGTCACGCCCCAGCAAACCCAACCACTCGAAGCCAAACTCGGCCCCTTCGTTGGGTGTGACTTCGACGATCAGGCTCTCGATGTAGACCTGCGCGCGGCGGGTGTCGAGCTGATCGATCAGCGCGCGCACCTGTCGGTACAGCGGCTCGGGCGCGGTGATCACGAGCGAATTGGTGGCCGGGTCGGCCTGGATGAAGCCGCCAGTGGACGGAGCCGCCAAAGTGCCGATCGGTGATGTCGCTGCTGCAGACTGCCCAGCCTGACCAGGGGCGACAGGCGAGATCGCCGGCGCTCCAGGCAAACCGCCAAAGCTGGCACCAGCGCCACCGGCGCTGTTGTTGCCAGCGTTGAGTGCATCAAAAGCGGCCCGCACGACCGTGGCCAAACGCACTGCATCGGCGTTTTTCAGATGCACCACCCACATGCCCCCGCCTTCGCCCAGAAGCGTGCTGGGACGGTCCAGGCGCATGATGGTGGCGCGCAAGTCGGCCAACTTGGCAGCGTTGGGTGCGCGCACCATCAATGAGTTGCTGCGCGAGTCGGCCAACACCGTGACCCGCGCGCCCGCCCCACCCGGCATGCCCGGCACCTGAGCGGCACCACCGCCTTCGGTCAGGCGCTGCACCAACGGCGCCAGATCCACCGCCACCGCGTGCCGCAGCGGGATGATCTGGACGTCGGTGCCGGAAGGCATATCCAGCGCAGCAATGATCTGGGCAATGCGCTGCAGGTTGTCGGCGTAGTCGGTGATGATCAGCGCGTTGCTGCCTGGGTTGGCGTTGATCGTGTTGTTGGCGCTGATCAAAGGCCGCAGCACCGCCACCAGATTGTTCGGGTTTTCGTAGAGCAGCGGAAAGATCTGCGTGATGACCTGGTCACCGCGCCTGGGCACCTCGCCCACCGACACGGTGCCGGTCTGCAGCTTGGCATCGGCTTCAGGCACGACCTTGAGCAAGCCACCACTTTCAACCACGGCAAAGCCCAGGCCGCGCAGCGCAGCCAAGTAGTTGGCGTAGGCCTCGCGCACGCTTTGCGGCTGCTCGCTGTAGACCGTGATGGTGCCGCGCACGCGCGGGTCGACCACGATGGCGCGGCCCAGCATCGCGGCAAAGGCGCGTGTCACGGCCTCGACGTCGGCGTTGACGAAGTTCACGGTCACCGGCGCACGCGAACGGATGCCGGCACCGGTTGGCGCACTCTGCGCCAGCGCGGGCGAAGCTGCGGCCAGCGCCAGCGCCAGCGCAGCAGCCGCGCCACCAGGCGTTGCCACAGGCATGGCCACTACCGACACCAGCGCCAGCAGCGGCGCAGCACAAAGCTTGTGCGACAGGTGCTGCAACAGGTGTGTAGACCGGCCTGCGGTCTGGCTTGAGCTCCGGCCTTGGCCAGCGTCTGGCGCGGGGTGCATGTTCATCCGATCGTGATGAGGGACAGTGCGCCCTGGCGCCGTCCGATGATATTGAGCAGGTTGTTCAGCGCTGCTTCTGAGCCCGGTGCAGCCGAGGCCTGGCCAGTGAAGCGCAGGCGCGATGCTGCCCACTGGCCACTGCCGTTGAGTTGCAAAGCGCCGCTGCGGGTACTGAGCTGCACTGTAGCTGCCTGACCACGCGAGTCGCCCTGCAGCTCGATCTTGTAATTGCCCAGTTCGTCCAGGGTCGAGACTCTGGACGACATGCCGTTCAGGCTGATCTCTGCGCGGCCGGCAAACACCCAGCGGCCCTGGGTCAGCTCCAGCGTCACACCACGGGTGGCCAGCTGCAGCGTGCCGCGCGGCTGCAGGGTGTTCCAGGGCGTGCCCAGGCCGCTCAGCAGGCTGGCAGGCCATTGGCCAACGGGTAACGCCGGCGATGCAGGCACTGCAGGCAATGCAGGCGATACAGCCCCAGCCGCAGCCGATGCGCTGCTGGCTGGCTGCAGCTCGACCCGCAACCGGCTCAATCCCGGCACCACGCGGGCCAGCAATTCTCCGTTGATGCAACAGGCATGGCGCAAACGCAAGGCCAGCGCAGGCGCGCTGAAGCTGCCCGCCGACGACGGGGCCACGCCATCGCCTGAAGCAGCATTCGCAGCGCCCTCCGGCTGCGCACCCGCAGAGCCGCTGAAGCCCAGGCGCCAATGCAAGCGGCCCGGCAGCGCACTGGCGTCGCGTGCACCTTCACCGCCGGTCAGCACCAGCACCGCGCTGCCGCGCCACAGGCTGCCCTTGGCGTCAGCCAGCAGAAGTTGGCCGCCTGTGGCTTGTGCAACAGAGCGCGCCACCCAGGCCGCTGGCAGGTAAACCAACAGCGCCAGCAGCGCACCCAGCAAACCACCCACGATGGCCCAGCGCTTCATCGCAGCCCACCCGAACTGCCAACCGCACGACCACCAGGACTGCCTGCAGGACCCGCACCCGTGCTGCCGCCAGGACCACCCCCCACAGCAGGCAACTGCAGCACCAACGTGCCACTGAGGCCAGCGCCGGCGCGCGACAGACGCGCTTCCAGCGGTCGAGCCCGGGCACCCGATCGCACCTCAGCCAACCATTCACGCAGCGCGGGCGGCTCAACGGCCACCAGCGTCAATACCGCCCGATCGCCTTGAACCGACAAGCTGCCGGCACTGCCCAGTCGTTCAGTGGCGCCGCGCAGCGCCGCCTGGGTCTGGGCCAAAGCCACGGCAGGGGTGGCCCGCAGTTCGTTGGCCTCGGCGGCCAGGCTCTGCATCTGCTGCCGTTGCAGGTCCAGCCGTTCCAGCTCGGCTGGCGTGCGCTGCAAGGTGCGCCAGGCCGGGGCAATGGCCAGCGCCCAGAGCAGACCCAGGGCCACTACCATCCCTGCCAAGCCCAGCAGCCGTCGCTCACGCGGTACCAGGGTGCGCCACCAGACCAGCAAAGGCGCGACAGACCGGGCCAGCTTGCCATGCGCCTGCAGCCCGGGCAACGCGCTGCTGGCCTGCATCAGCGGCCCGGCAGGCATGGGCTGTGGCTTGTCGGCTGCACTCATCGGAGGCTCAACGCAATCAACCCGGACTCTCGCAGCGGCTTCAAGGCAGTGCGCCTTCGGTCTGGCGCGACAGGGTCAACAAGCCATCGGCGGCACGAACAGCCAGCCCCAGCGGCGCCAGCTGGGCTCTGAAGACGGCTGTCTCGTCTTCACGCCAGCCCGCTGACGACACCGTCAACTGCCCTGCATCAAAGCGCAGCTCTGCCGTCGGCCCTTGCCCTGCAGGCCAGGCCGAAGCCGCCGCAGCCAGCAGCGCTTCAAGGTCGCTGCCCCCGGCGCGGCCTGCGGCGGCGCGCAGGCGGGCGGTCTCGCTGGCCATCTGCACTGGCGCGTCCAGCACGGTGCGCACTGACGGGAAGGTGCTGAGCAACAGCTCGCTCATCGCCTGACGTTTGTCCTGCACGGCTTGTTGCTGTTGCCAGGCATAGGCATTGAGCCCCACCAACTGCAGCACCAGCAAGCTGGCCAGACCGATCCGTAACGGCCGCCAGGCCGGGCTCAGCAGCCGCTGCCCCAGATCACGCAGCCAGCGGCTGCCGCGGTGGCGCGAAGCCAGCTCAAACTGCAGCAGGTTGACTTCGGTCTGCGCTGACTGCAGCAAGTGCTCGGCCTCGGTCAGCAAGGGCAAGGGGCTGCCCAGCCAGCGCTCGGCTGCAAGAGCGGCAGCGGGCTCCGCGCTCCAGACCACTGTGCTGGATCTGCTGGGCACATCGGCGGCAGGCTGCGCTGGCAGCAAGGCGCGCGCCAGACCGGACGAGGTCGACAAACTCACGACGCCTTGTGCAGTGGCCAGCAACAGCTGTGCGGTGTCGTCTGCAGCTTCGGCGGGCTTGAAAAAATGTGCACGGGCCGGTGCGTCGGCAGCGACAGGCGAGACGCTCGACACCACTTGCTCAACCACCACGCCCGACTGCTCCAGCGCTGCCAGCACAGCCTTCAGCCGTGGGCCATGGGTGGCTGCCACCCATCCTGGCTGGCCAGGGCTGGAGGACGGCCCCAGAGCCAGGTGCAAGGCGTCGTCATCGTCCAGCAGTTGCTCTTCCAGCACGCCCCCCAACGCGGCACGCAATCGCTGCGCCGGAGCTTTGGGGATCTTGACCCGGTGCCAGCTGACATCGGCCTCGGCCAACACCAGCACGACCTTGCTGGCTTTGGGCAATAGCGCAGCAGGGGCCAGCGAGAGCGGCCCGGCACTGCGCCCATCGGCACTGAAGACATGCGCCCACTCCGAAGGCAGGCGCAGGCTCGCTGCGCCCTCAGCAGCAGCAGCACGTGTAACCAGCCTTTGACGAGCGGGCAGCTTCAGGACCAGCAAGGACATCGTTCAGTTCAGATCAGGGTGACGGGCTGCAAGTTCATTCGGCAGGGTTGCTTGTCAGCACCGTGGCGCTCGCAACCACTTATTGTCCACTGCGATTTCGCAGGCATTGTGCAGAACTACGGAATGACTGCCGTGAAGCTTCGGCGTTCGCGGCGCAGCACGTCAACGCGGCTGTCACGCCGCACCAGCAGCGACTGCTCTTCCAGCACGCGCTCGTCCAGCCGCAGGCGGCCCGAGACCACAAAGTAGTTGCTGAGTACGCTGACCCGGTTCGGGTCCAGCTCGATATTCGGCCCCAGCAGCGCCTTGACGTCATCGAGCTTGCTGAAGGGCTCGCGTTGGCGCGCCTGCACCAACCGCTCTGCGCTGCCCACATCGATGCCGTCGATGGCCGCCACCATCACTTCACGGGGTGCGGTGTTCAGGTTGACGGGTGTGCGGGTGGGTAACAGGTCCACCCAGGGTTGCAGCGCCGACAGCGCGTCGGCATCGAGGCCGAGCCAACTCAGATCGGCAAAGCGCGCAGGGCGCAGCGGCTGCGCGTCCCTATCCAGCGGGCGGCCCTCGCCATCCAGTCCGGTCAGCGACCAGGCGCTGACCAGCCCCTCGCCGATACGCGCGGCGGTGTCCATCGGCAGTCCAGCCAAAGCGCACAAGCGCGCCAACGCAGCCACCTGCACCTGCACCGGCTTGCCACCATCGTCGATCAAGCCACGCAAGTTGAAGCGCGCCTGGGCGTCTGCAATGGCGCCAGAGAGGAAGGCCTCGACACCCGCATCGCTGTTGTTGTTCTTGTCGGCGGCCAGAAAAGTCGACAGCCGGGCTTCGGCCAGCGGTGTGGCCCAGGGCTCGTCCAGACCGTCATGGGGAGACTGGCTGCGCTGGTTGTCGCGCAAGTCCTCACGCAGTATCAGGCGCGCCCAGTCGAGTGCGCCGCTGAGAATCCAGGCCGATTGCGCGCGCGCCCGCTCTGCCGCCTCGATCTGTACCGCGCGTGACTGCTGCCACACCATGCCTGCGGTGACTGCTGCCACCAGCACCACGATGATCATCGCCAGCAGCAGCGCCGCACCTCTTTCGGCGTACCGGCGGCTGCCACGAACCCCCCGCTCAACCACCATTGGGCCCCAGCGCAACGTCCCGCGTCAGGCGTTGGCCGTTCAGCGTCACCACCAGACGCACCGCGTTGGGCAACAACTCGCGCGCCGGGCCTGCGGGTACGCCGCTGTTGAGCTGCGTGACCGCGCCTTGGACATCGCCAGTGCTCTGCGCGTTGGTCCAACTGTTGCCGCGATGAAAAAACACCTGCCACTCGCTGGCGTCGTTGGCCACCGTCAATTGCTCCGGCTCGTTGCCCAGCAGTTGCAGGCTGCGCAGCCAGGCTTCGGAGAGTTGGCTGACGCGCACGTACACCGGGCTGGACCAGCGCTGCCACTGCCCGCCCCGCACCGACCAGGCCACCAACGCCACGCCGCTTTCCATGCCGTTGGCGCCAGCGCGCTCTGCCCTGCGTGTCAAGCGCAGCGTCTGGCCGTCAAAGCTCAGCGCAGACGGTGTGGCGCCGCTGTCGTGCACTGCTCTGAGGTCCTGCTCCCACTGGGTCAGCACAGTGCTCAGCTTGACGGTGCGGTCGATGCTGTCACGGCCGGCATCGCGCGAGCGGATCACCCCTTCCAGCGCCTGCCAGGCAAAACCGGCCAGGAGCGCCATCGCAAACAGGGCCACCAGCACTTCCACCAACGTGAAGCCGCTGGCGGCTGCGCGCGGGGCCGTCCGAAATCTCATGATGCGGGGTAACGCCCGTAGTCGGGCTGCTCGCGCGCATGCAGCCTGCTGCGCGGCTGGCTCACTGACGCCCCAACACCGTGGACAGGCTCACCAGGACTTGCCCCTGCTCATCCTTGACCACCGCATCCACGCGCCTGAAGAAGGGGTTGAGTGTGGGGCGGGTGATCACCATGCCGGCAAAAGTGCGGCCCAATTGCTGGCACTCGAAGGGGTTGTCGCCGACGCCCGGAAAAGTGCGCTGAAGTTGCAGCTCGGTGAGCTGGTTTTCTGCGCACCACTGGGCCAGTGTGACATCGGCCAGACGCTGCGCGTTGTCGGTCATCACGCCCGCAGCACGCAGACCGGCACCCAGAGCAATCGCCACCACCGCCAAGGCCACCAACACCTCGATCAAGGTGAAGCCCCGGGCAGGGACCGGCCCGCCGGCAACAAAGCCCGGGCCCAGGGTCATGCTGGCGCCAGCCTGCCGGCGGCTGCACCGACCTGGCTGAATGGCGCCAGGCCATCGGTGGCGATCTCGAAGCGGTGTTCACCCAGGCGCAGCACGATGCGCTGCGCTGGCAGGATCGCATCAGGGCCGAGCACCACCAACCGGGCGCCGATGACTTCTGCGCTGGTGCGGCGATCCAACCAGCGGTTGCCCAGCTTGACGCTGGCTGGCAGGCCGCTGAACACGAAGTCGGCTTCGGCCTGCTCTGCAGTTGCTTGGCCACCTGCTGTCCGGCCGCCCGGCAGGGGAGAGGCATCGGCCACAGACCGCGGTTGCCAGCGCACCGGCACACCCGCCACGCGAGCCTCGGCGCGGGCCATCTCGAGCAGCGCCAGCAATCTGGCGCCTTCTTCTTCCAGCTTGGTGGCCTCGCGGTCCGGCAACGCCACGCTGACCACGCTCACGGCCACCGCGATGATGGCGATCACGATCAACAGCTCGATCATCGAAAATCCCCTGGCTCGCGCGCGCGCGATACCCGGCTGGTTGCCGGCCCGGGACGCCTTGTGTGTCCCAGGGCGCGACAGCCACCCCACAGCGAGCAGCTGCGGCGGCGCAGTGCGCCTACTGCCAGGAGCCAATGTCGGCATCTTTGCCTTCGCCGCCGGGCTGCCCATCTGCGCCCAGACTGAAGACATCAAAATCGCCCCGGATACCCGGGTTGAGAAACTGGTACGGACGCCCCCAGGGGTCGTTGGGCAACTTGTCCAGATAAGGCTTCCAGTTGGGCGGCACGGGGTCGGCTGCGGGCTTGCGCACCAACGAGTCGAGGCCTTGCTCTGCGCTTGGCAATCGCTGGTTGTCCAGCTTGTAACGCTTCAGGGCCTGCACCACGGTGTTGATGTCGGTGCGGGCGGCGGTGCCGCGGGCATCGTCCAGGCTGGAGAAAAGATTGGGCACGATCAGCGCACCCAGCACGCCGATGATGACCAGCACCACCAGCAGTTCGATCAACGTGAAACCCCGGCTGCGGCCGGCTTGAGTCAAAAGCAAACGCTTCATGGGCTTGTCAAGGGGCGGCATGGCCCCTGTTCATAGGGTCACTGCATGATAATCCCGCGATGTCTGCACGCTGGTCAACGCTGGGGGTTTGGGCACTGGTGATGGCCAGTGCCGTGTATTGGGCCCTGAAGCTGTGGGTCGAGCCGCTGCCTGTGCCCAACAACGTCGCCGTGGCCGCGCTGGATGGCAGCAGCCGCGGCGAAGTCGGCCGCGTCCTGGGCATCGGCACACCTGCGGCGCAGCCGCAAGCGATGCAAGCACCGCCCCCCGTGGTGGACACGCGCCTGAATCTTCTGGGTGTGCTGAACCCTTTGCCCGCACGCGCGGCCAAAGAAGGCGTTGCGCTGATCGCCATCGATGGCCAACCGGCCAAGGCGTTTCGCGTGGGCATGCCGGTGGATGGTGATCGCGTGCTGCAAGGCGTGGGGCCGCGCAGCGCCACGTTGGGGCCACGCGGCGGGCCAGCCACGCTGACGCTGGAGCTGCCGGCGCTGCCGGAAGCTGCGCGCGGCGTACCGGGAGCAGGCGCGCAGAGCATGGCGGCGCAGATTGCGGCGCCGGACTCGTCACAAGGCGCGTCACAAGAGCTGCCCCCTGAGCAGCTCCCCGGACTGCCCCCGGTCTTCAGGCCATCCCCTCAGCAGCCCGCTGCTGCCGGCCCTGCGCCCTTTGCCGGCCCCCGCTTGCCCCTCGCCCCGGGTGTGCGGCAAGCACCCTTTTCAAACCGCGTACCCGGCAGCCCGCCCAACCAGGTGCCGCCTTCTGCTTTTCAGTCGGGGCCCAACGAGATCGCGCCAGTGGCGGGCCGGCAAACTGAAACCATGCGCTGAGCCGCGCTTGCCTCAACGCGAATCGCCTGCATCGGTGCCCCAAGGCTGGCGGATCGAATCCTGAAAAGCCCCGCGCACTGATCCGCGGCCGGAGTCGGGTTGAGCTGTGGGAGCCGACGCACCCGAACCCGAACCCGAACCTGGACCCGGACCTGGCCCGGAATACTGACGCGACTGCAACGACGCTGCCGAACCCGCTGCCGTCGACAGCGGCATGCGCTCCGATGGCGGCGAGCTGAGCTTGTCACTGCTGTGCCCCAGTTCGTCCGGCCGTGTCGGGCCCGGGTCTTCGCCATCGGCCACTTCGGTCAGCAAGGCAGCGGCGCTGTGAACCAGCGGCCAGGCCAGCGTGGCGCCTGTGCCGTCGGTGCTTTCCATGCCCAGCTCAAGCAGCGCCGAAGCGCGAAACAGGTTCAACGCCTGGTCCAGCCCGCGGTGGCCATGGCTGCGACAGAACAGGCAGTAGTCGGTCACAGGTTGGGCCACGCGCGCAGCCAGCATCAACGCAGCGCAGGCCGGCAATCCGTCGACCATCAGCAGATGCCGCTTGCTGGCGGCCATCAGAATCACGCCCACCATGACGGCGACCTCGAAGCCACCCAGCGCAGCGAGCACTTCGATCGGCTCGCTGAGGCCACGGTGGCGGCCCTGAGCACCTTGCAGGACCACCATCAGATGTGCCAGCTCGTCGCTGTCCATGTGCGGGCCGGTGACCACCAGATCGCGCACAGGAGTGTCGGTCAGGCGCGCCAGCAGCAGCGCTGCGCTTTCATGTGATCCGACACCCAGCCCGGCCAGGATGGTGACGTTGCCGACCAGCTGGTCGCCCATTTCCATGCCCGCGCGCATCGCAGCATGCGCCTGCTCCATGGTCATCGCAGCCGAGACTCTGGCGTTGCGCGTGCCATAGGCGATCTTGCGGCTGAGCAGCCGTTCGTGCGGCGGCAGATTGACCGCCATGCCGCAGTCCACCACCAGCGTCTGGATGCCCTGCGCGCGCGCAAAAACGGTCAGCGGCAACTGGTTGCTCAGCAGCATGTGCACCTGCTGCTCTGTGCTGTGGCCGTGGCGGTCGTGGATGCCGTCCACGGCCAGTCCGTGGTCAGCGGCAAACAGCAGCAGCTGTGGGTTGCGCAAGCGCGGCTTCAGCGACCCCTGCATCAGGCCCAGGCGGATGGCCAGCGATTCGAGCTCGCCCAGAGAGCCACCTTTCTCGGCGCGACGCATCAGCTTGTCGCGCAAGGCCCTCTCCAGCGCAGGGTGCGAGGTCGGCGAGACCAGCGATCGATTGGTAACCATGGTCTCGCAGTGTATCGACCCCGGCTGCCCGAACCTATACCCGAACGTATGCGGCCCGCGGCTGCGTCTGTAACCTCGGGTAAGCCGGGGCGGGTTGCACCACAACTGACACTGCCCATCCGGGCGACCGTGCCTTCAGGCGCCGGGTCTCGGGCTATGGCGCGCATTTGCAACGACGAGCGGGCGTCTTTTGGCGTGATGAGTGGGCATGATCGAAAGACTCTCAGCCTCTCAGCGCAAAAAGAGCCTGTAGACCGGGTTGCCGGTTTCTTCGACAAAAGGGTAAGCCAGACCAGCCAAAAAAAGATCAAAAGCCGGGCCGTCGTCAGCGCCCACCTGGATGCCGACCAGGATGCGGCCATAGTCGGCACCCTGGTTGCGGTAGTGGAACAGGCTGATGTTCCATCCCGGGTGCATCGCGGCCAGAAAGCGCATCAAGGCCCCGGGGCGCTCAGGAAACTGAAAGCGAAACAAGCGCTCGTGCTGCGCCAGTTCACTGCGCCCGCCCACCATGTGCCGCACATGCTCCTTGGCCAACTCGTCATCGCTGAGGTCGACGCTGGCAAAGCCCTGCTTGATGAACTGGCGCGTCAAACGCTGCGCTTCCTGTCGGCTCTGGATCGAGACGCCGACGAAGACGTGGGCTTGTTGCTGGTCAGAGATGCGGTAGTTGAATTCAGTGACTGAGCGCGGCCCGATCAGACCGCAAAAGCGCTTGAACGAACCACGCTCTTCGGGGATCGTGACGGCGAACAGCGCCTCGCGCTGCTCGCCGAATTCGGTGCGCTCGGCGACAAAGCGCAAGCGGTCGAAGTTCATGTTGGCGCCGCAAGTGATGGCCACCCAGGTCTGGCCTTTGAGGCCATGCAGTTGTGCGTATCGCTTGAGCCCGGCCACGCCCAATGCACCCGCGGGCTCCAGTACGCTGCGCGTGTCGTGAAAGACATCCTTGATGGCAGCGCAGACCGCATCGGTATCGACACTGACGTAGTCGTCAACCAGGGCGCGCGCGACCTTGAAGGTCTCTTGCCCGACCTGCTTGACCGCCGTGCCGTCAGAAAACAGGCCCACCTCGGGCAACACGACACGCTTGCCCTTGCGCACCGACTGCAGCATGGCATCGGAGTCGTTGGTCTGCACGCCGATGACCCTGACATCGGGCCGCACCGCCTTGATGTAGGACGCCACCCCCGAGATCAATCCGCCGCCGCCGATGGCCACGAAGACGGCGTCCAGCGGGCCCTGGTGCTGGCGCAGGATCTCCATCGCCACCGTGCCCTGGCCGGCAATGACATCGGGGTCGTCGAAGGGGTGCACAAAGCTCAGGTCTTCGGCCTGCTGCAGTTGCAGCGCGTAGGCATGGGCGTCCGAATAGCTGTCGCCGTGCAGGTGCACCTCGCCGCCCAGGGCCTTGACCGCATCGACCTTGAGCTTGGGCGTGGTCACCGGCATCACCACCACGGCCCTGCAGCGCAGCCGCTTGGCGGCCAGTGCTACGCCCTGCGCATGGTTGCCCGCCGAGGCACAGATCACGCCTTTGTCGCGCGCAGCCTGGGGCAGATGCACCATCTTGTTGAAGGCGCCCCGCAGCTTGAAGCTGAACACCGGTTGCTGGTCTTCACGCTTGAGCAAAATCTGGTTGCCCAGGCGACGCGACAGATTGGGCGCAGCGTCCAGTGCGGTCTCACGTGCCACGT
The DNA here is from genome assembly GCA_038324515.1 of Burkholderiales bacterium. GTDB lineage: Bacteria > Pseudomonadota > Gammaproteobacteria > Burkholderiales > Burkholderiaceae_C > Rubrivivax. The sequence continues at coordinate 2,579 of JBBQIB010000039.1, read as the reverse complement.
CATAGACCTGGGCGCACAGGATGCGCTGCAGGTAGTGGCCCGCGATGCGCTTGGCGCTTGGCGTCAGGGTGCGAGCAAGCAGTGCTGCAGGTCGCTGATCGGCATCTGCCGGGTGAGTCGGCTTGGCCACAAGGTTGCGCGCTGCTGCGCCTCCGGTCTTCAACGCCGATTTGGGCGCCGCTGCACCCGTTGCCTGCTCGGTGAGTTCCTGATCAGCGATCTGCGTTGTGGTCTTGCGGCCTGCGGGCATAGGGGGCGCGTTCGCCCTGGCAGGGCCGTTGTCCGATGGGGCGCCGATGATAAGGCGCAGCCAAAAAAAGGCCCGGAGCCTTGGGAGCCCCGGGCTGAATCCACCATTGATGGAGGTGGAGGAGACAATCGGCAGAGCTTGAAACGACCGTCTGCTTGCCGGCCCACCTGCCGGCCCACCTGCTGGCCTGTCGACTGCACCTCAAGCGCTGTCTCGACGACTGTTTTTCAAGCTCTCTGCGGGGCAGTCTATCACTGCAATGCTGCACTGCAATATGTCGCTGTGCGTCATCGGTAGAGAGGCGACTCCAATTCACCACACGCGCACCGAAAGGGCGCAAAAAAAGGACGATGCACCATGGAATGCACCATCAACTGGATCCCCAGCGCCGGCATGGCGATGGTGGCCGAAACCGGCAGCGGGCATTTGCTGACCATGGACGGGGCGCCCGACGGCGGCGGGCGCAACCTGGCGCCACGCCCGATGGAGACCTTGCTGGCGGGCGCAGGCGGTTGCACCGCCTACGACGTGGTGCTGATCCTGAAGCGCGGGCGTCACACTGTAGAGGGCTGCACCGTCAAACTCAGCGCTGAACGGGCAGAGACCGATCCCAAGGTCTTCACGCGCATCCACATGCACTTCACGGTCAGTGGCCGCGGGTTGCCGGCTGCGGCGGTCGAGCGCGCGATCCAGCTGTCACACGAGCGCTACTGCTCTGCCACGCTGATGTTGGCCAGGAGCGCGGAAATCAGCACGGGCTTTGAGGTGGTGGAAATCGCCAAGATTTGATGCTTGAACGCACAGCCAGCCAGATCAGATCCTGTGCGCTGTCGTTGTCATGATCTTGGCAACGGCCTTCATCAACAAACGCGCAGGCAGCGGCAGCGCAACACCACCCGCATCCAGCGCCGCATCCGCATGGCGCCGCTCATCGGCTTGCATGGCCTGGACGATGGCGCGCGATCGTGCGTCGTGCGCCGGCAAGCGGTCCAGGTGTCCAGCCAGGTGGGCTTCCACCTGGTGCTCGGTCTCGACCACAAAACCCAGGCTGGTGGCCGGGCCCAGCCGACCGGCCAGCAAACCCATGCCGAAGGCCCCGGCGTACCAGAGCGGATTGAGCAGGCTGGGGCGAGCGCCCAGTTCACGCAGGCGCTCTTCGGTCCAGGCCAGGTGGTCGGTCTCTTCGCGTGCTGCTGCGCGCAGAGATCGACGCAAGGGCTCGGAATCGGCGCTGAGAGCTTGCGCTTCGTACAAAGCCTGCGCGCAGACCTCGCCGACATGGTTGACGCGCATCAGCGCGCCTGCGAGCTTCTTGTCATCCCCACTGAGCTCGGCCGACTCGACCCCCACACCGGGATTGCTTCGCGAAGCCTGCGCCGGCGCAGCCAAAGTGCGCAGTGCATTGTCCAAACTTGTGATCAAACGGTCGCTGAAATTCATGGGAACTAGAATAGCGGATTCGACTCAGGCTCTCTGATTGGGCCCGACTCGTTGTTACCTGACAACAGGCAAGCTGCTTTTGAAGGCCAAACCTTGGCAATCCAGCGGGCGGTCTGGTGCAATAGCGACAACTTCCGATGAGGAGGTTGGCCTGATCAACCCCTCGCCGGGGTGTCATCCCCGATCCGGACCTCTTGTTCAACCTAGGAGATAGTCGCAATGAAAAGATCACTGCTCGCCCTGGCAACGCTGACTGCGTTTGCTGGTGTGGCTTCCGCCCAATCGTCGGTCACGCTGTTTGGTGTTGTTGACGCAAACGTCCGTAACGTCGAAAACGGCAATACTGGCGCCGAGACCACCCTGAGCCAGGACGGCATCGCTTCCAGCCGTATCGGCCTGCGCGGTGTTGAAGACCTCGGCGGCGGCATGCGCGCCGGCTTCTGGATGGAAGGCGCCATCAACCCTGACACCGGCACCCCTACCGGCCAGACTTGGCAGCGTCGCTCCACCCTCAGCCTGATGGGTGGTTTTGGTGAAATTCGTCTGGGCCGTGACTACACGCCAGACTTCTGGAACCACACCATTTTTGATCCGTTCGGCACCAACGGTGTCGGCAGTTCGGTCAACACCTTCACCACCCTGAACGGCTCCGGCGCCTTGGTTCGCGCCAACAACACCGTCGGCTACCTCCTGCCCGCGATGGGTGGCTTGTACGGCCAAGTGCAAGTGGCCATCGACGAGAGCCTTTTCAGCAATGACCACGTTGGCGCCCGCTTCGGTTACGCCGCCGGTCCGATCAACATCGCTGTGTCATACGGCAAGACCAACACCAACGTCGGTGCCGGCGACAACGACTGGGAGCGCTACAACATCGGTGGTTCGATGAAAT
>JBBQIB010000038.1:0-21772 GCA_038324515.1 Burkholderiales bacterium | reverse complement strand
GACTGCGCCAACGACAACGAATACGGCCTGTCAGCCGCCGTCTTTGGCCGCGACACGGCGCGCGCCTTTACCGTGGCGCAGCGCATCGAGAGCGGCATCTGCCACATCAACGGCCCCACCGTGCACGACGAAGCGCAGATGCCTTTTGGCGGCGTCAAAGGCAGCGGCATGGGCCGCTTTGGCGGCAAGGCCGGCATCGCTGAATTCACCGAGCTGCGCTGGATCACGATGCAGACGGGTGAGCGGCACTATCCCTTTTGAACGGCCACCCAGCTGAATCGCTCGCCCTGAACCAGGCGAGTCGCCTGTGGTGAGTGGAGGGGCGTGCTCGTCGCTTGGGGGGTCAGGCCTGCGTAACAGGCGCTGTCAGTCCAACTTCAAGTTGGCAAGGAAGATGGGACTGCTCACTGCTGGTTGAGGTTCCCATCCAGCCAACAGGGGGAGGGGCAGAAGGACGGTGAGCACTTGTTGAGATACCTACCTGAAGTTGAAAGTGTGCCAGCCCTGCCGCGCTGCATTCAGGCCGTGGTTTTGGCGCTTGTGTTCAGCGCTTGCTGCCGCGCCGTGGGCCGGCTGACTGCGTTTTGCCGGGTGGCGCGGCGCTGCGGGCACGCCAGATCCTGAAGGCGCTGGGTGTCAGTTCGCGCTTCAGCAACTGCACCACCTGGCCGGGACTCAGGCCGCAGCGCATCAGCACCTGACGGTAAGGCGGCCGGTCGTCCCAGGCAACCTGCACGGCATGGCGCACCTGTTCTGGGGTCATCGGGGGAACAACTTTGGCCATGGGCGATTGTCGTGCTTCAGTCTTGCGTGAGCTGGGTGCCGGGTTTGGGTTGGGTTTTAGACGGGGTTTTAGACTGGGTTTTAGACTGGGTTTCGGGTACGGCTTCAGGCACGGCTTTGGACGGGGTTTCACGTTCAAGCGGCTGGATTGCCTGAGCAACGCGCAGCTTGTCTTTCTTGCTCTGGCGCCGACCCTTCACGCCGCCGTGGGCGTCGACGATCGGTGCCAAGGGTGAGGCGGCCGGCTCGAAGCCTGGCAACTGTTCGCGCGCCACGCGCTGGAGCTGGCGTTTTTCGATCAGCCTGAAGTGCGCCTCGCTGCCAGGCGCGTCGGCCGCGATGAAACTGATCGCCACACCCGCCGCGCCAGCGCGCCCGGTGCGACCGATGCGGTGGGTGTGGTCGAGCGCCGAGCGCGGCAAGTCGTGGTTGACCACCGCGTCCAGCCGCTGCACGTCGATGCCGCGCGCCGCCAGATCGGTGGCCACCAGCACCTGCAAGCGGCCCTGATGCAGATCTGCCAGCACCTGGCTGCGCCGCCCCTGGCTGAGCTGGCCGTGCAAGGCGGCAGCGGCCACCCCCGCCTGCCGCAATTTGTCGGCCACGTGTTCGGTGGCGTACTGCGTGGCCACAAAGACCAGCGCCCGCTGCCAGCCTTCCCTGCTGAGCAGGTGGCGCAGCAGAGCGGTGCGGCGCGCGGTGTCGACCACGATGGCGCGCTGCGCGCTGCGCGGGGCTGCCGATGGCGAACTTTCGGACACGGCCACGCGCAATGGGTCGTGCAGCGCCCGCATGGCCAACGCGGCCACGGCCTCGGGCCAGGTGGCAGAGCACATCAGCATCTGGCAAGGCGTCGGCAAGTGTTCAAGCAAACGGCCGATTTCCTCGGCAAAGCCCAGATCCAGCAGGCGGTCGGCTTCGTCCAGCACGCAGTGGCGCAGATCGGCCAGCGTCAGTGCGCGTTGTGCCAACAAGTCCAGCAGCCGGCCCGGGGTGGCCACCACCAGCTCGGCACCGCCGCGCAACGCCATCATTTGTGGATTGATCGACAACCCGCCCACCGCCACCACAGTGCGCCAGCGTGGCACCAGCCCCTGGGCGATGGCGCCGATCTGCACCGCCAGCTCGCGCGTCGGCGCCAGCACCAGGGCCCGCAGGCGGCGTGGCCGTTCAGACTGGGCCGCTGCGGCATCCAGCATGCGCTGGATCACCGGCAGCAGGTAGGCGGCCGTCTTGCCCGAACCGGTGGGGGACTGCAGGATCACATCGCGGCCCGCCAGAATCCCAGGCAGCGCCAGCACCTGGATCTCGGTGGGCTGCAGCCAGCCCAGGCCTGCGGCGGCTTCGATCAGCTCGGGCGCCAAGCCCTGGCTGTCAAAGGAAGTGCCAAAAGAAACGTCAACCGGCGAGCCAACCAAAGCCTCAGAGGAAGTCTCAAGGGCGACTTCAGAACCAGCTTCAGAACCAGCTTGAGGCCCGGCTTCAGAACCAGCTTCAGCTGCAACCTCAGCAGCAACCTCAGCAGCAACTTCAGAAGGTGCTGGATCCTCAGGCGAGCCCAAGCCCGTCATGGCGCGCCGCCTGGCCGCGCTGCGCGGCGCTGCTCGCGCTGCATGAACAGATACAGGCTTTCAACCTTTTCGCGCGCCCACGGAGTCTTGCGCAAAAACTTCAGGCTCGAGCCGATGCTGGGATCGTGGGTGAAACAGCGCGCAACGATGCGCTCACCCAGCCCGGGCCAACCGTAGTGCGCCACCAGCTCGGTGACGATGCGCTCCAGCGTCAGGCCGTGCAGAGGATTGCGCGCCTGGGGGGTGTCGGTGGTCGTGGTGGTCATGAGTCCATTCTCAGGCCTCGACTCTCTCGGGCGATGGTGAGCCTCGCCTGAGACACGTCGGCGACGCCGCCAACGCCGCAGCACAGGAACACGTGCCCTCTGTCCAAGGCCTTGATCGCCAGCTCCACGCCCTGCAAGCGTTCGACGAGGTCGCTCTCAAATCGAAGGCGCCACCCCGCAACCCAGGCGCGTCAGCAGGCGCAACAAAACGGCGGTTACCTCTGGGTCGCGCAGCGGCTGCGGGTTGGCGGTGGCTTGCATGCGAATGCGCCCATCCGCTGGCCTGGCGCCCCCCACCAGCATCAATGCCATCTCTTGGGGCTGACGTGCAGACATCCAGGCCAGGCCGTGCGCGTAGGGCAGCTGAGCCAGCAGCCACTCTGCCCAGCGGCGCGTGCGCGGGTAGTCGTTGGCCTCGGTCTCGAACATCTGCGAAACACGCAAGCCCATGCGTTGTAGGCCCAGTTTGGTGAGGTCGATCAGTTGCAGGGGCTGGTGCAGCTCAATTCTGCTGGCGTGCAATGACCCCTGCAGGTCACGGTCCAGATCGTGGATACAGCCCGCCGATGGGTAGGGCACATCGTGCAGCACGGTCTCCATCAACGCGGCTTCGAGCGAGGCTGCCAGGTACATCGTGAGCAGCGGGCCGGTTGTGGCAAAGAGCGGGCTGAAGCGCGCATTGCCCAGCCCGGAGTCGTTGAACTGCGTGGGGCCGAAGCGGCCGCTGGCGTATACCAGCGAATGCACCCGCCACCAGCGCCCGGGGGGCAGTGTGAGCGTGGTGGGCGTGCCGTGCAGCGCAGGGGGTTCGGGGAAGACGGCGGACAACGGGTGAGCCGATGGGGTGAAGGTGTTGCCGTTCAGCCGTTCAGCCGCTTACCCGTGCAATGCGCCCAGCATGTGCGCTTGCGCGGCGGCCAGTACTTGCTGCGGCTGCTCACCCAGCACCTCGCGCGGGCGCTTGCCGCCCAGGGTGCTGTTGGTCGACTCGAACCATGATGCCAGCCTGAAAGGCGACAGCGCCGCCAGCTCGCTCAGCACCTGGTTGACCACCGGGCGCGGCTCCAGTGTTTCGTCCAGCGCGTAGCGCGGAAAGTACTGCACACCCGAGCGGGTGACGGAGAAAATCTTGCCCTCGCTGCGCCAGCGGTTGGCCGCGCTGTGCGGGTTGCGGGCTTTGGGGTCCCGCAGGCGGCCGATCTGCTCGGCCGTCAACCACGGGGTGCCTGCAAACAGCGCCGCCACGGCCTGTTGCTCAAGTGCTGCGCGCTGCGCGTCCAACTCGCGGATGGGGGTGGCGGCCACGATGGCTTCAACCACGCCACGCATCACGGCGTCCTGGCGCGCTGCGGTCGAAGCCACCACGAAGGGCGCCAGGGCTTGCAGCGCCTGGCGCACCGGCTCTGCTGCAGCGGCTGCGCTGCCGAAAGGCAAATCAACCTCGATCATGACCCGGCCGAGAGGTGACGCTTCTGCGACTCTGGGCGTGCTGGCTGCGTCGGGGAATGGGTACATGGCGGATCCAATCTGCGAGAGGTGGTGTCAGTCTATATCAACTCGCCGATCTCGCAAAGAAAACATCTCGCAAAAACTTCTCGCAAAAACTCTCGCAGGATGCCGCCTCGCGCCAACCCCTTCTTTTCACTCCACCTTGCCAATCCGTCGCACCGCCTCGGTCATCAGCTTGGCATCGGCACTCCAGTAGGTCTGAAATTCGGGTGCATCCAAATACTCGATGGGGCTGCCTGCGCGGCCAATGGTTTGCACCACGGCAGGGTCAGCCGCCGCCTTGCGGGCGGCAGCGCGCAGTTGTTGAACGATCGCGTCCGGCGTGCCGGCCGGCACGAACAGCGCCGACCACTGCGCAAAGGTCACGGGCTGGCCCACGCTGCTCAGGCTGGGCACATCGGGCAGTGAGGCCAGCGGCTTGCTGCCCCAATGCGCCAGCGCCTTGAGCTTGCCGCCCTTGATGTGACCCAGCACGCTGGCCGGGCCGGTGGACAGTGCATCGACCTGGCCACCCAGCAGCGCCAGCACCGCAGGCCCGGCGCCCGTGTAGGGGATGTGCGTGATGCTGATGCCGGCGCTGGCCTTGAGCATTTCCATCGGCACATGCATGGTGCCGTAGTTGCCTGAGCTGCCGTAGTTGAAGCGGCCGGGTTGGCTCTTCAGGTCGGCCACAAACTCGGCCAACGTGTTCCAGGGCGCATCGGCGCGCACCACCAGCACCGTGGGATCGGCCGTGAAGCGGGCGATGGGTTTGAACTGGTCCAGCGTGAACTGGCCTTTGCGCGCCAGCACCTTGTCGGCCTCGGGCAGGATCGAGATCGACGACAGGCTCATCAAGAGCGTGTAGCCGTCAGCCGCCGCTCGCGAAGCCGCGCCAATGCCGGTGGCACCCCCCGCGCCGGCGCGGTTTTCGACGATGACCTGCTGCCCCAACTCGCGCGACAGTGCTTCGGCCACCGGGCGCGCCACCGTATCGGCCACGCCGCCGGGCGGAAAGGGCACGATCATCGAGATCGGCTTGCTGGGCCAGCCGGTCTGGGCTTGGGCCAGGCCGGCGGCAGCCAGCAGCACAGTCGAGAAAACGCGGGCAGTCGTAGAAATCAATCGTGGGGTCGTGGGTGTCTCCTGTTGCCGATCAATCAGCACTGATCCTGCGCTCGCGTATGACCTTGCCAAAGCGCTGCGCATCGGCGTTGATGACGCCTGCAAATTGCGCCGGCGTCAGCACATGCGGCTCAGCACCCAGGTTGCGGATCACCGTCACCACGTCGGGCATCGCCAGCGCCTTGTTGATTTCGCTGTTGAGTCTGTCCACAACGGCCGGCGGCGTGCCTGCTGGGGCCCAGAACCCGTGGGTGGTGCCGACATCGAAGCCGGCCAGACCCAACTCGATCAGCGTTGGCGTATCAGGGAACATCGCGATGCGCTTGGCGCTGCCCACCGCCAGCAGCCGCAGCTTGCCCGCGCGCACGTGCGAGAACGCGATCCCGGGGTCGAAGGCGAAATCCAGATTGCCGGCCAGCAAATCCTGCAGCGCCAACGAGGAGCCGCGGTAGGGGATGTGGACGGCGAAGGTGCCGGTCTGGCTCTTGAACATTTCGGCCGCGACGTGTGGGCTGGTACCGTTGCCTGGCGAGCCATAACTGAGTTTGCCGGGGTTGCGCTTGAGGTAACTGATGAACTCGGGATAGGTCTTGTAGGGCGCGTCGCTGCGCACCACCAAAAACAGCTCCAGACGGGCGCCACCGGCCACCGGCAGCAGATCCCTGGTCCAGTCGAAGGGCATCTTGGGCGTGATCAGCGGCACGATGGACATGCCGCTGCCGGAAGACAACAGGAAGGTGTAGCCGTCACCCACGCTCTTGGCCACGATGTCCGAGCCGATGATGCCGCCTGCCCCGCCGCGGTTGTCCACCACCACCTGCTGGCCCAAAGCAGCCGACAGGTGCGGGCCTACTGCGCGCGCTACCGCATCGGGCGAGCCACCGGCCGGGAAGTTGACCACCATGCGGATCGGCTTGGCGCTGGGCCAGGCGGCGGTCTGCGCCACACTGGCACTGGCGCCCCAAAAGGCAGCACCCCCGCCGGCCAATTGCAGCATCACTTGGCGGCGGGTGGGTCGGATGGGTTGAGTGGTGAAGGACATGGATGGTCTCCTGTTGTGTTGAATCGAAAAATCGCGCCCGTAGATCAGCGGTTGTCACGAGAGCTGTGTGCGGATGGGCATGGGGCTGTGGATGCTGTATCAGCACCGCGCTGCCCGAACCCGAGGACTGAAGAGGCCGCCGCAGCATGGGGACATGACCAGGGAAATGAGAGGGCAAACGAGAGGGCAAATGAGAGGGCAGATGCCGGACCCGCTGCAGCCATCAGGCCACGCTCACTTCCAGCAAGACGGGTTGACTGGCAGCCAGCGCTTGCTTGATCGCAGCGTGCAGCTCGGCAGCCGCATTGACTCGGCTGGCCTGCACACCCATGCCCTGCGCGATGGCGACAAAGTCGAGTTGCGGCAGCTCGGTGCCTGGCAGTGCCGCGCCGGCATCGAAGCCGAAGTGCGGCGCGAAGTTGTGCAGCGCGGCGTAGCGGCGATTCTTGAGAATTAGAAAAGTGATCGGCAGCTTCAACTGCGCTGCGCTCCACAAACCCTGGATGCCGAACATCGCCGAGCCGTCGCCCAGCATCGCGATCACCTTTTTCTGTGGCTGCGCAAGCGCCACGCCAATGGCTGCGGGCAAGCCGTGGCCCAGGCCGCCGCTGTCCATCGTCCAGTAGGTGCCAGGCGCAAAGATCGGCAGGTGGCGTTGCATCGCTGGTCGCGCGCTGGGGGCTTCTTCAAAGACGATGCTGTCGCGCGCGCGCAGCCCGGCCAGGGTCTGCATGAAGTAGGCGGCAGTGATCGGCTCACCCACGCCAGGCATCGGCTGCACCGGGCGCGGGTCGCGTAGCGCTGGCATGGCGCGGCTGGCCAAAGCGGTGGCTGACGCCGAAGATGCAGGCCGCGCCAGCAAGTCCTGCAGCGCCAGCTTCAAGCTCGCCACCACGCTGGTACCCAGCGGCGCCCAGGCCGCTGTCTGCGGGTCGTCGATGATCTGCAGCACTTGCGCGCCAGCCGGCGCGTGCGGCCCTTCACCTTGTACGTGGTAGGTGAAGGCGGGTGCGCCCAGCGCCAGGATCACGTCGTGGCCCGCCAACAGCGCGACGATGCGCTCGCGCATCGACGGCAGCCAGCCGGCAAACTGCGGATGGTCTTCGGGGAAGCCTGCGCGGCCGGCCATCGGCGCGCCCCAGACGCGGGCGCGGTGGCGTTCGGCAAAGGCCAGCGCCTCGTGCCAGGCGCCGTCGCGGTCCACGGCGGGGCCGATCACAAAGGCTGGACTCTTGGCAGCTTCCAGCGTACGCGCCAGTTGGTCCAGCAGCAGCGGGTCTGGCCGGATGGCCTGGCTGACTTGGCGCGGCATGACGGGCTCACAAGGCACGGCCCAATCATCGGCCGGCACGCTGACCAGCACCGGCCCACGCGGCGGGCTCATCGCCACATGGTAGGCACGCGCGATGGCCAGCGGCACGTCTTGCGCGCGCGCTGGCTCCACCGCCCACTTGACATAGGGCTGCGGCAGCTCGGTGGCGCGCGCGCTGTGCAAGAACGGGTCAAAAGGCAGGATCGAACGTGCTTGCTGGCCCACGCTGATGACCATGGGCGTGCGGTTCTTGAAGGCGGTGAAGATCGCACCCATCGCGTGGCCCACGCCAACGGCCGAATGCAGGTTGACGAAGCTGGCGTTGCCGGTCGCCTGCGCATAGCCGTCGGCCATGCCCACCACCACCGATTCCTGCAGGCCGAGCACATAGCGCAGATCATCGGGCCAGTGCAAAAAGAAGCCGAGCTCTGTGGAGCCGGGGTTGCCAAATACGGTGTGCATGCCGTGCGCGCGCATCAGCGCCCAAGTGGCTTCGCGCACGGTAGTGAGAGTCGGGTGGGGCATGCCTCAGAGCTTTCGGTGTGCCGCCCCGTACACCGGGCAGGCAAGCAGTTTGGATGTGTGGTCAGCGCGCTGCATCAACGTCACACCTCAGCCCCAGACCTCGGCCGCCGTCTCCACCACCAGCCGCAGCTTGCTGCGCTGGTCTTCGACCGCGATGTTGTTGCCGTGCACAGTGCTGGAGAAGCCACATTGCGGGCTCAAGGCCAGTTGCTCCAGCGGGGCGTATTTGGCGGCTTCTTCGATGCGCCGCTTCAGCGTGTCCTTGCTCTCCAACTGGCCGAACTTGGTGGTCACCAAACCAAGCACCACCACCTTGCCGGGTTTGAGATGACGCAGCGGGCGAAAGTCGCCGCTGCGCTCGTCGTCGTATTCCATGAAGACGGCGTCCAGGTTCATCTCAGACAGCAGGGCTTCTGCCACTGGCTCGTAGTTGCCTGCGGCTGCATGCTTGCTCTTGAAGTTGCCCCTGCACAGGTGCAGCGCCAGCGTCATGCCGGCAGGCTTCCTGGCCACCACCTTGTTAATGAAGGCGGCGTAGCGGTGCGGCAACTCATTGGGGTCGTCGCCACGCTGGCGCGCTGCTTGGCGCATCTTCTCGTCGCACAGGTAGGCCATGTTGGTGTCGTCCATCTGCACGTAGCGGCAGCCGGCATCAGACAGCGATTGCAGCTCAGCGGCGTAGGCTTGTGCCACATCGTCGTAAAACACCGGATCCAGTTCGGGATAGGCCTGGCGGCTGATGCCGGCGCGGCCACCGCGAAAGTGCAGCATCGTCGGGCTGGGGATCGTGACCTTGGGTGTGCAGCCGCTTGCGTGCTGGTCGGTTTGGGTCTTCAAAAACTCGAAGTCGGCGCGTTGGATGTCCTGCACATGGCGCACGGTGTCCACCACCTTGATCACCGGCGGCGCCAGCTCTTCGCTGCCATCGGCACGCAAAACAGTGACCGGGATGTCGGTTTGGACGCCGCCGAGCTGCTGCAGAAAGTCGATGTGAAAGTAAGTGCGCCTGAACTCGCCATCGGTGATGCTCTGCAAGCCCACGTCGCGCTGAAACTGCACGATCTCGGTGATGGCGCGGTCCTCGACCGTTCGCAATTGCTCAGCGGTGATCTGGCCCTTGGCCGTTTGCTCGCGCGCCTGCAACAGATAGGCCGGGCGCAAGAAGCTGCCGACGTGGTCGGCTCTGAAAGGCGGTGTGGTGCGCAGGTGCATGATGATTTTTTCTTGTCTCAGAAGCGTGCTGCAAGTTGAACGGGGCGGCTCGCTCGCAGACAGTACAAGGCCGAAGGCTGGGCGGCGGCGGCAGGCTGGCGCGCGGCGGGACGAGCCGGTACCAGAAGTGACTCTCGACCATCACAGACAGTTTGAGGGACGCTACGATGGACTGGAATGCGTGTTTTACCCGAAGGAGAAACTGCCGATGGCCACCACCCACATCGCGATTCACGAGTATGGATGCACGACCAAGAGTTATGTGCTGAACAGCCTGGTTCCAAAAAGCCCCAGCATCTGGGAAGACTGCCTGAACGCCATCAGCCTGGCCGCGCTGCAGGGCTTCAAGTGCGGTCAGCATCCGATTGGGGCGATCCGACGGCCCAACGCCTGGTCCAATCCAGCCAATAACATCGGCAACCAGGCGGCCGGCAAGGCCTGGAACAACACCCTCAAAGCCAACCCCCATGTGCACGGCGGAGTGGGCATCGATCATCGTGCAGCCATCGGCTGCACAGCCACCGCCAATGCCGCCGGCACCCATTGGCAATTCATGAAGATCTACATCGGCCAGTTCAGCTGAGCGAGCACTCGAGCCGGCCACGGCCAAGGTGCTGTGGCAACTGTCGGACGCAGTGTCCGCAGGAAGTACCGACGGGCAAAACTGGCGGCCAGTGCCTTGCCGTTACGATAATGCATCGAATACGTGCCTGAGCTTCTCTGGTGCTCGCTCGGCTCGTGCAGACATTGCGCATGACTCGACTCAGAACCCGCCAAGCCAGGGCTTGGGGCAGCGGCTTTGCCAAGCGCAACGCAAGATCTGCCGGGCGCTGAATCCTTTGCGCATCATCGCCTGCGGCCGCATCAATGGCATCACGATCCTGCACCCCGCTCGACTTGCAACCACTGACCCACTGGCTGACAAACACCTTGCAACAACGCGTCTTTGTACTCGGTGCCACAGGCACCATCGGTCGGGCCACTGTGCGTGCCTTGGTGCAGCATGGCCATGAGGTGGTGTGTTTTGTCAGGCCAAAGGCGGCCGGCGCTGGCGTCGCTGCAGGCGCAACGCTTCGATTCGGCAACGTGCAAGACGCTGCATCGCTGGCCTCCGATGGCTTCAGGGGCGAGCGTTTTGATGCGCTGGTGTCGTGCATGGCTTCGCGTACCGGCGCGCCCAAGGATGCGTGGGCCATCGATCACCAGGCGCATGTGTTGGCCCTGCAGGCTGCACAGACTGCAGGGGTGTCGCAGATGGTGCTGCTGTCGGCCATGTGCGTGCAAAAGCCGCTGCTGGCGTTTCAGCACGCCAAGCTGGCCTTTGAGAAATCGCTCATCGAATCGGGCATCCGCTACTCGATCGTTCGGCCCACAGCGTTTTTCAAGTCGCTGTCGGGCCAAGTCGAACGCGTCAAAGCGGGCAAGCCTTTCCTGATCTTTGGCGGCGGCCGCTTGACGGCCTGCAAACCGATCAGCGACGCCGACCTGGCCGACTACATCGCTGGCTGTCTGGACGACCCGACCCGGCACAACCAGGTGCTGCCGATCGGCGGCCCGGGCCAGGCCATCACGCCACTGCAGCAGGGCGAAGAGTTGTTCAGATTGCTGGGCCGCCCGCCCAGCTTCAAGCAGATACCGGTCGGGCTGATGGACGGCATCGTGACTGGCCTGTCGTGGGCCGGCAAGCTGGTGCCGCCGTTGGCCGCCAAAGCCGAGTTGGCGCGTATCGGCCGCTACTACGCCACCGAGTCGATGCTGGTGTGGGACGCAGCTGCCGGCCGCTATGACGCTGCACAAACGCCTTCGGTGGGCACTGAGACGCTGTTTGACTATTACGCCCGGTTGTTGAGCGGTGAGGCCTTGGCCGAGCGTGGTGAGCACGCGGTCTTTTAGAGACCGGACAGCGAATCTGAAGCGCGCACCGAGCACGCACCGATCGCGCACCCGTAGCGCAACTCCGCGCAGTGCCCGCAACTCTGCTCGGTGTCTGCGCGACAACGGGATGGTGTTGCGCAACAGCGGGTAAATTTGCTGCTGCCGGCGCCTGCCGCTGAACACCCCGTAGTGGCCCACCCCGGCCTGCACGCAGTGAGAGCGCAGATGCGGTCTCAAAGTGGTGCAGAAATCCTGGGCCGCCAGCGTTTGGCCGGGCGCGCAGATGTCATCGCACGCGCCTTCCGCGGTCACCCACCCCGGCTGGTTAGGCTGCGAAGCGGCGCGCAAGATACCACTGGGTATTCTGGGCACCTGACTGCAGGGCCCGACATGGCCAAGGAGCTGGAGCGCGCCGATCGTGAGGGCTGAGACCCTCGCTGCTCAGCAGCGAGGCGTCGGCTGGACAGATCAGGCCTGGCCAGCAACACCCGTCCTGGGCTGGCTCGACAGGGCCTGCTTCATCTGCGACTCTGCGGCGACCCGATACTCCAAGTCGCGGCCGGGCAGGCAGCCTCCGATGGACTGAGAGGCTGAGAGGTCATTGCGTCAACGCAAATCGCGCCGTGCCCGCCGTCCCCTGCGCATGGCCCTTGCGCCGCGGCGCGCCACGGGTCACCCTTTGCATGGATTGCAACAAGGCTGGGTCGGTGATCTCCACATCGCGGTTGCAAACGCGGATGCAGCCCTGGGCCACCAGGGCGGTCAGCGCGCGGCTTACGGTTTCGTGGGCCACACACAGGCAGCTCGCAATGTCGCGCCGCGTCATGCGCAGATGCAGCCGGCGCTGCGAATGCCCTTGCGCCAACTGGCGCTGCGCAAAGTGCAACAAGAAACGCGCCACCCGGACCTCGGCGCTGGCTGCAGAAATCAAGTACTGGGTGTGGCCGCGGTGCTGCAGCTCCACGCCGGCTGCGTGGTGCAGCAGCGCGTTCAGCGCTGGCAGTTGTTGGCTCATCTGCAGCAACTCAGGGTAGGGCAAGACGACGACCGTGCTGTCCTCCAGCGCCACGGCGGCGCTGCTGTGGTGCAAATCACCCATGCCGTCCAGGCCCAGCATGTCGCCGTGGATGGCAAAACCCAGCACCTGCTCGTAACCTTCCAGGTCGGTCTGGGTGCACTTGAAACTGCCTGCGGCCACCAGATACAGGGCTTGCACGCTCTGGTCTTCGTGCACCAGGGTTTGCTCTGCAGCCACGCGGCGCTGCCACAACGGCAACGCGTCTGACTCGGCACTGGCCAGCTGCGGCAGGCCGGCCCAGCGCAGGACATCGCTGGCGGTGCAGCGGCCGATGACTGGCTCGCTGAGCAGCCCCGGGGCGTGGATGGCTGGGGCTGGGGTGATCTGGGCCGGGGTGGTCCGGGCTGGGGTGGTCTGGGCCAGTTGCATCGGTTCTCCTTTGGGCAGGGTGCGAAGGCACCTCCTGTCCCAAGGGTCTCTCGTGGCTCGATCCGTGGCAATCGGCGCCAGGGCCTGCGTTTTGTGAGGCTAGGCGCGATGGCAACAAGCGTTTTCCGACAGTGCTGTAGGAAAAGTCCGAATGCTGCTTTGACTCAACCCTGCGTTGGGCTCCTGCCTTCAACTTCAGAGAGGCGGTGCTCCAACCCATAGCGGATCAGAGCTGCCGTGTTGTCCAGTCCCAGCTTGTTCTGGATGCGGGTCTTGTGGGTGCTTACGGTCTTGACCGACAGATGCAGTGCGCTGGCGATGTCAATCAGCTTTTGGCCAGAGACGATGCGGCGCAGCACTTCGAACTCACGGTCGCTGAGGCTGGCATGGGCCGGTCCAGCGTGCTGGCGGTTCAGGCCCAGGGCCAGCTTCTCTGCCATCGAGCCGGTGACGTAACCGCCACCACCAGCCACCTTGTGGATCGCCGCGGCCAATTCGCCGGCAGCAGCGTCTTTGGTCAGGTAGCCGCTGGCCCCGCTGCGGAAGGCACGCACGGCGTACTGCTCTTCGGCGTGCATCGTCAACACCAGCACGGCCACAGCGGGAAACTCGGACTTCACACGCTTGATCAGATCCATGCCGGACATGCCCGGCATCGACAGATCGAGCACCGCCACATCCACGGCCTGCGCACGCAAGGCGGCCAGCGCTTCATGGCCGTTGCCGGCCTGCGCCACCACTTGCATGCCACTCTGGTTCTCCAGCAAGCGCAAAAGCCCGGCGCGCATCAGTTGGTGGTCATCGGCCAGCAGCACACGGATGCCTACTACAGCGCTGAGGTCTTCAGCTTCGGGGCGATCTGTCCCTGTCAAGAAAACAACCCTCCGGGCCGCGTGTCCACCCTGTCCAGCGGCAAACGGGCTTCGAGCCTGCAACCGCCTTCACTGCCGTTGATGATGCGCGCAGCCCCTCCCAATATGTGAGCACGCTCGCGAATACCCGCCAGGCCGTTGGAGTTGCGTTTGTCGGTGTCACCGGGCGACAGGCCAACACCGTCGTCCTCCACCCACACCAGCAATTCGCCGGCCCTGCGCTGCAATCCGACCTGCACCTTGCTGGCCCTGGCATGGCGGCTGATGTTGGTCAAAGCTTCTTGCACGATGCGGTAGACCGTGGTGGCGGCCGACTCGGTCAGCAGTTCGTCCAGCGCCTGCAGGCGCAGTGTGATCTGCAACCCGGTGCGCTGCGTCCAGTCGTTGCTCAGCCATTCCAACGCAGCCGTCAGGCCCAGATCGTCGAGCATCGGTGGGCGCAGATCGGCTGCAATGCGGCGCACCGCTGCCAGCGCGCCGTCCACTTCGGCCAGCAACGGGCGCACCTTGTCGCAGGCTTTGGTTTCGCGCACCCCAGGTTGATCGAGCAGCGTGGCAATGTCCAGCTTCAGGGCCGACAGGCGTTGCCCCAGCTCGTCGTGCAGCTCTCGCGCGACATGCCGGCGCTCGGCTTCGCGGGCCTGGGTCAGGCTGCTGGACAGGCGCCGCAACTGCTGGCGTGAGCGATCCAGCGCCAGCTCCGAGCGCTTGCGCTCGGTGATGTCCTGCAAGGTGCCAAACAGGTGGGTGGCCCGCCCCCAAGCGTCCAGGTGCACACGCCCACGTCCGTGCACCCAGCGCTCGCGCCGGTTGTCCTGGCGCACGATGCGGTACTCGCGGTCCAGACGGGCGTGAGCTTTGCGCATGTCGTGCAAGAAAAACTGCCTCAGTGCATCGCGGTCTTCGGCGTGCACCAAGGCCAAGCCAGCTTCAAAGTCCAGCAGCACGCTGTGGTCAGGGTCCGAGGATGCTGCTTCGTCCAGCCCTGCAGCCCCTGTTTCGGCAACTGCAGCCTGGCTCTCCGGCGACTGGCTCTTCGGCACCTGACCCAGCAGCAACTGCAACGTCGGCGACACCCGCCACTGCATGTGCACCAGGTCCAGACTGTAGTAGCCCAGCCGCGCAATCTTCTGCGCCTCCAGCAAGCTGGCCTGGGTGGTTTGCAGCATGAGCTGATCACGTTTGCGCTGCGTGATGTCACGCATCACGCCTTGGGTCGCTTCGCCGCCGTGGTCCGGCACTGGGGCAACCGACAGTTCGACTTCACTCCATCGCCCATCGAGTCTGCGAAGACGGGTTTCGAAGCGCCGGACCCCCAAGTCGGGACCGCCGGGCTGAGAGTCAGATGGCGCCAGCTCAGGCGGCGACCAATCGGGCAGAAAGACCGACACCTTCAGTCCGATCAGATCCTCGACACTGGGTGCGCCGAGCAAGGCGGCGCACGCTGCGTTGGCCAGTTGCAGCCGGCCGGCTTCCTCCAGCCAAATGGCGTCGGGCGATTGGTCCACCACCGTGCGATAGCGGTGGCTGACCCGGTGCAGATCGGATTGCAAAGCCTTGCGCAGAGTGAGGTCGCGCAGCATTGCAGTGCTCAGCGTATGCGTTGCCCCGTTATCCATGAGCTGCGCAGATGACACCGCGACCTCGACCTGGATCGGCTGGCCGTCTGCCCGCAATGCCAACACCTCTCTGGCATGCGCTGCAGCGAGTCGATTTTCCGGACGCTGGCCAAAGCTGTGCATGTGCGCCTGGTGCGCCTGGCGCAAGCCTTCGGGGATGAACTTCGAGATCGACTCGCCCAGGGCTTGCTGTGTGGGGCAGGCCAGCATCCTGGAAGCCGCCGCATTGAACAGCACGATGCGGCCGTCTTCATCCACCGAGATCAGGGCGTCGGCCACGCTGTCGATGATGGCGGCCAGATCTGTCAGTGAACAGGGCGAAGAGCAAGGCAGCAAACGCGGCTGCGCCATCGCCGGCACCGCGACGGCTGACGCGTCTTGAAGGGGGGTCGGTGGGCGACCGGCAACGATTTCAATCATCTTGAAGGCGAGTTTGGAAAGAGTTTGGCCCCTGCGAAGCTTGTTGGCAAGCTTGGTAACGCCGTTTTGACAACGCCATGTCGACAGCGCCATGTTGGCAGCGCCATGTTGACAGCGCCATCACCGGGTCGCGCATTCGATCCGGATCATCGAATACTTGCGCAAGCTCAAGGCCGCCGCCTGACACGGCCTGCAGACTGAGGCTGTGTCCGAACAAGTCCCCTTCCCCCAAGACCGGGTCGGGGCGACTCAGGGCCGATTCAAGATTTGCGACTGGAAGGAGACTTGCGGTGTACAAAAAAATCCTGGTGCCGGTGGACGGCAGTACCACGTCTGACCGTGGATTCGATGAAGCGCTGAAGCTGGCCAAGCCTTTGGGAGCCAGCCTGCTGCTGCTGCATGTGGTGGACACCTACCCGATGGTGACCGGCATGGAGATGGCGACAGCAGACACCTGGCAACAGGTCAGCGATGGCCTGCGCAGCCACGGTCAGAGCATTCTGGAGCAGGCCCATGCCGCAGCCATCGCGCAACAGGTGGCGGTGGAAAACCGCATGGCTGAAGGCAACCAGGGTCGGGTGGCCGACGTGATTGTCGAGGTGGCCAAGAGCAACCACTGCGACCTGATCGTGATGGGCACGCACGGCCGCCGCGGCCTGAGCAAGCTGGCGCTGGGCAGCGATGCCGACCGTGTGACGCGCCTGAGTACCGTGCCGGTCCTGTTGGTGCGACACGCGTCGGCGAACGACTGAGGCGCTGTGCTGAGCTGTTGAGTCGCTCAGTCCCCTTGACGGGGCCGATCCTCGAGTCCGCACTGTTCCACAAGGTTCCGCGCCTGGCCAAGGCCCAGACCGCATCAAGGCGTGATGGCCACTTTCAGCACACCGTCGCGCTGATTTGAAAACAGCTCATAGGCCTTTTCGATGTCGTCCAGCTTGAAGCGGTGGGTAACCATCGCCGACAAGTCCACACGCGCCGACTCGATCACCGCCATCAGCCGCCGCATGCGCTCCTTGCCGCCGGGGCACAATGTCGTCAAGATCTGATGGTCGCCCAGGCCGGCAGAAAAGGCGTCCAGGGGGATGCGCAGGTCCGTCGAGTAGACCCCCAGGCTGGACAGCGTGCCGCCAGGGCGCAGCACACGCAGGCAAGACTCGAAAGTCGCAGCAGTGCCCAGCGCCTCGATCGACGCATCGACACCGCGGCCCCCGGTCAGGCGCATGATCTCCTGCACCGGGTCTTGCTGGCTGAAGTCGATGACATGGTCAGCGCCCATCTTCATGGCCATCGCCAAGCGAGCCGGTTCACGGTCAACGCCGATCACCATCGTGGCGCCGCTGAGCTTGGCGCCTGCCGTGGCACACAGCCCAATCGGGCCTTGAGCGAACACCGCCACCATGTCACCGATGCGGATGCCGGCGCGCTCAGCGCCTGCCAGCCCGGTGGACATGATGTCGGGGCACATCAGCACTTGCTCGTCGCTCAGGTTGTCGGGCACCAGCGCCAGGTTGGCCATCGCATCGGGCACCAGCAGGTATTCGGCCTGGCTGCCGTCGATGGTGTTGCCGAACTTCCAGCCGCCCAGTGGCTTCCAGCCATGGGCCGTGCCCGCACCATCTTGCGCGCCGCAACCACACAGGCAGGCGTTGCTCCAGCCGCTCGGCGTGATGGCGCCGGCGATCACACGCTGTCCCTCTTTGTAGCCCTTGACCGCTGCGCCTAAAGCGGCGATCACGCCCACCGGCTCGTGGCCGATGGTCAAGCCTGGGGCCACTGGGTACTCGCCCTTCAATATGTGCACATCGGTGCCACAAAGGGTGGTCGTCGTGATCTTCATCAACGCGTCCAGCGGGCCGATCTCAGGCATCGGTTTTTCTCGCAGCTCGATACGGCCTGGCTCGACAAAAACTGCACATTTCATTTTGGGCATCGAAGATCTCCTTGATCAATGGGTGAACACGGAACACAAAAGGGCAGCGCCGGGGGACCGTGAGTGATGCTGCGCGTTGGGATGGCACGGATGGTTCAGCTGAACCAGATCGTTCAGAGCCGCAAATTCGTGTCTTGCTCCAACATCGCTGGCGTGACGAGCGTGACGCCGCCGCGGGTGACGTGGAAGCGCTGGCGGTCTGCGCCCGCATCGCAGCCGATGCGGATGCCGCTGGGCAAGACGCAGTTCTTGTCGATGATTGCGCGTCGAACGATGGCGCCTGCGCCCACTTGCACACCGGGCAGCAGCAGCGTGTCTTCGATCAGGCTGCCTTCTTCGACCCGCGCTTTGGAAAACAACATCGACCGCCTGACAGTGGCGCCACTGACGATGCAGCCGCTCGCCACCACCGAATCGACGGCCATGCCGCGCCGCCTGTCTTCGTCAAAGACAAACTTGGCCGGCGCCAGTTGCTGCTGCACGCTGCGGATGGGCCAGTCGTCGTCGTACAGGTTCAGCTCAGGCAGCGGCGTGACCAAGTCCATGTTGGCAGCCCAGTACGCGTCCAATGTGCCGACGTCACGCCAATAGGGGCGCTGTCCCACCATGTTGACGCAGCTGCTCGCGTAGTCATGCGCCAGCACGTGGGTCTGTGCCACGGCCCGCGGCAGGATGTCGCGGCCGAAGTCATGCTGTGATTCACCGTCAGCAGCGTCGCGCAGCAGTTGCTGGCGCAAGTAGTCCGCGTTGAAGACGTAGATGCCCATGCTGGCCAAAGCCACGTCGCTGCGCCCGGGCATCGGTGTGGGGTGTTCTGGCTTTTCGGCAAACGCAGTGATGCGACGCTCTCGGTCGATGCTGAGCACGCCAAAGTGGCAAGCCTCGGCCAGCGGCACTTCGGTACATGCCACAGTGAGCTGTGCGCCATGGCGGAAATGGTCTTCCAGCAAGTTGCCGTAGTCCATCTTGTAGACATGGTCGCCAGCCAGTACCAGCACCCAGCGCGCTTGCGCCTCCCGCACCAGATCCAGGTTTTGGCACACCGCGTCAGCGGTGCCTCCATACCAGCGGTTGCCGTCCTTTTGCTGGGCCGGCACAACATCTACAAATTCACCCAGCCCTGCGTCAAGAGAAGCGTAGCAGCGGGTGACGTGACGGATCAGGCTCTGCGCCTTGTATTGCGTCAACACACCCACGTGGCGCAGCCCGGAGTTGACACAGTTGCTGAGCGCAAAATCGATGATCTTGAACTTGCCGGCAAAGGGCACGGCCGGTTTGGCGCGCCAGTCGGTCAATTGGTGCAAGCGGCTGCCGCGCCCGCCGGCCAGCACCATCGCGTAAGTCTGGTGCAAAAGCTGTACGGCAGGACCGGGCTGCGCGGGCTGCATGGTGACTTCAGGCAGCGGCAATCCGACTAGTTTCGACGATCCGGCGCACCTGCCCGCATCACGGCGCACTTCACGGCGCACTTCTTCGTTCAGGCGCCGGCCGGCCAGGGCCCAGAGAACCTTCGGCGCGGGCCGACAGGTAGGCGTACAGGTCCAGGATATGGGCATTGACCTGCGGATCGCCCTGCCACGCAGGCATCGCTATCCGGCCCTGCTGGCGCCGCATGATCTGTTCGACCAGGGCGTCCAGTGCGTCAGATTTCTCAGTGGATGTCTGGGCGCTTTTGTCACCCCGGGGTGCGCCCGGGATGTCCCAGTCATAGCGCCTGAGCACCTTGTCAACAAAGCTGCGCGGGCCCATCGTGCGCAGGCTCTGCAACAAATCGGGCGCTTGCGCGCCGCCGGTGGCCGCTTGGCCATGGCAGCCAGCGCAACGCTGCTGATACACCCGCCAGCCCACAGGGACCGAACTGGGATCCTGGTTGCGCGCTGCGTAGTCCTGTGCGGGTTGCAGGTTCTGCAACTCGACGGCACATCCGGCCAGCCCCAGCAGTGCCGTGAGCAACAGCAGGGGCAGGAACTGACGCGGGCGCAGGCTTGTGATGTGCATACAGTCGAGTATTTGCCCACTGGCCCCTGTGGCGCTTGAGTCTGCTCAACTGGCAGCTCATGCGCGTGGGCAGCGCCAGGTGACGGGCGTGAGGCCCGATGCGCCCGGAAGCAACAGCAGCAGCCTGACGGTGGCACTGAGCACGACTACCGCAGGCGTGTTCAGCAGCAAAGGCACGGTCACCTTCAGCAGCCGGAACCCAGAAGTGTCCGACCTGGCGCGGGGCACGGCAGAGGGCCGCTGTCCACCAACGCCACCCAGGGGTTCAGCGTGCGGGTGCGCGCAGGCGCAGTTGAGTTTGCAGCTCTTCGATGCGGTCGAGCAAATCCAGCACCAGCGCCACCGCGCCGGCATCCAGCTCCAGTTCTCGCTGCAAGCGCAGAGCTTGTCGGGCTCGGGCCAGGGCGTGACCGTCGAAGCGCCACTGCGCAGGGCTTGGGTCTTGTTCGCCCAGCACGCCTTCTTCCACCAGCACCAGCAGTTGACTTTGCTGCGCATGACAAGCCTGGCACAGCGCATCCAGGTCCAGGGCCTGGGTGGCTTCGACCAGCAAGGCCGCCGACATGTGTGTTTGCTTCATCGTCTCACCTTCTCAGAGCCCCAGGCCCGCGCGTGGGTTGAAAGCCGCCGCCTGGGCCAGAGCGCGCCAGGCCTCTTCGGTCTGGGGTGTGCCCGCCGGAGGCAGCACGATCTGGATGTGCGCGAACAAGTCGCCCGACGCCTTGGCACCTGGCAGGCCTTTGCCTCTGAGCCGCAACTGCCGACCTGCCGGCGTGCCGGGCGGGATCTGCAGTTCGACCTGAGCTTCTGGCGTCGGTGCCTGCACCTTGGCGCCCAGCGCTGCTTCCCAGGGCGCCAGCGGCAGATCAAAGTGCACATCCGCCCCATCGACGCGGAATATCGAATGGGGTGCAAATTCGATTTCCAGATACAGATCGCCGGCTGGTGCGCCTTCACCGAGCCCCGGGCCACCTTGCCCCACCAGCCGCAACTGCTGGCCTGGGCGAATGCCTTTGGGGATCTGCAAGCGAACCTCTCGCTCGCGCATTTCGATGCGGCCATCCGCCGTGGGCGTGGGTGCGCTCAGGCTGATGCTGCGCTCACCCCCGCGGTAGGCATCGAGCAGGTCGATGCGCACCCGGGCATGGTGGTCCGTGCCTTGACGCGGCTGGCGCTGCCCGGCCGACCGCGCGGCTCCCGCACCCGCCCTGCGGCCAAACAGGGCTTCAAAGAATTCGCTGTGTTGCGCGCTCGATTCAGCATCAAAACCGGCGCCGGAAAACTCGAAACCGCCTGGGCCAAAGCCTTCCGCACCAAAACCCCCGGCACCAGAGCCCGCCGCACGTCCAGCCCCTGACTGCCCGGACCCGCGTTGCTTCCACTGCTCGCCTGCCGCGTCGTAGGCAGCACGCCTTTCGGGATCCTTCAGCGCCTCATAAGCCTCGGCCACCTCCTTGAACTTGTCTTCGGCCGCAGGCTCTTTGCTGACATCCGGGTGGTACTTGCGCGCCAGCTTGCGGTAGGCGCGTTTGATCTCCTCAGCATCGGCGCTGCGCGCAACACCCAGGGCAGCGTAGTAGTCCTTGAACTCCATGTGTGGCGTATTCGGGTTGGGGGGTTGTGCCAATGAACCAGCAGCCCATTGTGGACGGCACGCAAGAAGCCGAGCATGCCAGGCTCAATGGGTTCCAGGTTTCTGTCCATGTTGCGCTTGACAGACCGCGCCTGGATTGAGCGATCGCAAGTGGATGCACAAAGCGGATGGTTCTCAATCGGGTGCCGAACACCGCGCCAGCCGCTATGCTGCGCGGCAAATGCAGCTAATCACCTGGAACACCCAATGGTGCTGCGGCCTGGACGGCCAGGTCAGCCCGCTGCGCATCGTCCATACGGCGCGCAAAATGGCTGACTTTGATGTGCTGTGCCTGCAAGAAGTGGCGCAGGGGTACAGCCAGTTGCGCGGCCATCCGGGCGACCAGCTGGCCGAGCTGCAGGTCCTGCTGCCGGGCTTTCAAGTCTTCTTTGGCGCCGCAGTGCACAGTTTTGACAAAGCGGGCCAAGCGCAGCGCTTTGGCAACCTCATCGCCACACGGCTGCCCGTGCTGCAAGTGCAACACCATGCCTTGCCCTGGCTCGCCGATGGCCAGCAGCGCAGCATGCCGCGCATGTGTACGGCAGTGACCGTGGTGCACGCCAGGCTGGGGCCATTGCGGCTGATGAGCACGCACCTGGAGTACTACTCGGCGCACCAGCGCATGGCGCAAGTGATGGCACTGCGGCAATTGCA
>JBBQIB010000037.1:0-21999 GCA_038324515.1 Burkholderiales bacterium | reverse complement strand
ACCAGTGGTTCAACAACCCGTCGGTGGCGGACAAGCTGGGCCCGTCGTACGACAGCATCCGCGGCAAGATCAGGCTGCTGGCGGCTTCGCAGTTCAAGACCGACTACAAGTACCAGGGCTTCGTGCCCGTCTGGCCCGGGCTGAAGGACGGGCCGCGCGGCGACGAACTGACCGACCTGCTGAAGTCCGACGTGCGCAAGCGACGCGAGCTGATCCCGGGCCGCGAGAACAACGACAACTGGCGCACCAGCGCCTACTGGCAGGGCAAGGGGCTGACACGCCTGGTTCAGTTGGGCAGCGTGGCCGAACAGCAGGGCGACATGGAAGGGCGCGACCAGGTGCTGAAGATGGTCAAGGAGCGCATGGAGTTCTGGTTCAGTGGCCAAAGCAACCGCAGCTACTTCCATTACGACAAGTCGCTGGGCACGATGGTCAGCTACCCCGACGAGTTTTTCGCCGTCGAGCAGATGAACGACCACCACTTCCATTACGGCTACTTCATTCGCGCCGCGGCAGAGGTCGCGCTGCGCGACCCCGCCTGGGCCGCCAAGGACAAATGGGGTGCGATGGTGGAATTGCTCATCGCCGATATCGCCACCACCCAGCGCGGCCGTGCCGACTTCCCCTTTCTGCGCACCTTCGACCCCTATGAAGGGCACTCCTGGGCTTCGGGTGTGGGCCTGGGCGAATGGGGCAACAACCAGGAGTCGTCGTCAGAGGCGCTGAATGCCTGGGCCGGCCTCATCCTGTGGGGCGAGCACACGGGCAACCGCGAGCTGCGCGACCTCGGCATCTACCTCTACACCACCGAAGCCGACGCCATCAACCACTACTGGTTCGACATCCACGGCCTGGTCTTCGCGCCGGAGTACAAGAACGTCGAGGTCAGCATGTTGTTCGGCGGCAAGTACGCGCACAACACCTGGTGGACCGACGAGCCGCGCCAGATCCACGGCATCAACCTGCTGCCGATTGCCGGCTTCTCGACCTACCTGGCCCGCGACCCGGCCTTCATCAAGCGCAACATGGCGATGTTGAAGGTCAATACAGAGGTCTATGAGGCACGCGGCAAGTTTCCGCCCAACCCGCCACCCAAGGACATCTGGCAGGACATCTTTGCCAAGTACCTGGCGCTGGCCGACCCGGCGGCGGCGCTGGCGCAGTGGGACCGTTACGGCAGCGTCGAGCTCGGCGACACGCGCTCCCATGCGCTGCATTGGATGCTGAGCCTGAACGACATGGGCACGCCGGACTTCAGTGTCGTGGCCGACACGCCGCTGTTCCAGGTCTTCAAGCGCCCGGATGGACGCAAGACCTATCTGGCTTTCAATGCCACGAAGGCAGCGCTGGCGGTGCGCTTCAGTGACGGTCAGACCTTGAACGTGCCGCCAGGTCAGCTGGCCCGCAGCCCCTGAGACTGACTGCCGCGCCAAACCCGCATTCAGAGCCTCGGGGCTTCAGGGCTGCAGCGCCAATTGCGCGCTGCAGCCAACGGTGTTGGCACGGTAGGCGTAAGTCAGCGTCGCGTTGTCCGCGCTGCGCGCCTCGCGGCCGAGACTGCAGCTCAGCTCCACGCTTCGCGTCGGCACGTAGCGCAAGGCCAGGCGCAGTCGCTGCAGCCGGTCGCCGTCGGTGGCCGAGCTCGGCTGGGCTGCGTTGATGGAGATCGCGTTGGTCAGGGCGCGCGTGGCGTGGCTGAAACTGGCGTCGAGCCGGACCTTGGCGCTGAGGTCGTAGCCCAGGTTGACGCTCCATGTCGTGGTCAAGCGGCTGTTGTCGGCCTGCGCGCCGAGCGCAGAGGCCGGCCCGCCGATGCGCGTGAAGCTCGACTCATTGCCGGTGCTGCGGTTGAACTGGGTGCTGAAAGCCAGCTTGGCGCTGGGCCTCCAGTCCCAGGTCAAAGTACCCGTTGCGCCTGAAAAGTCCTGCGCGGCGGCCAGGCTGTGGTCGGTCTTGCCCAGGCTCAGGCGCGCCACAACGGAGCTGATGGGGCTCGGCGTCCAAGGGGCGTTGAGGTCGACATCGCGGCCCTTGAAGTCGTCGCCATCGTCGGGTAGCTGCCGCGCGTCAGGCGCATGCCCGCGCCGACCGTGAGCCCGCCGCTGATCCGCTGGCGCAGACCCAGGGTGGCAACCGACTGCTGCAGTCTGGAGCCGAGCACGGAGAAGCGCTGCTTCTGGTGGCTGAAGCCGGCTTCCAGCGTCAGCCGCGTGACCACGCCTGCGCGCACGGTGGCCGAGAGCTGATCGGTGCGCTCGATGTTCTTCACGACGTTCGGGGCATTGTTGCCATTGGCGCGGTCGAAACTGGCCAGCGTGCGGTTCGAACTCAGAATGACGTTCCCAGACACGCGCTCGATGGTGGACCAATCCAGCCCGCCGGCCAGGCCGAAGCTCTGGTTGTCGTACGCACCGTTGTATCGGTAGCGGTTGTCGCGCAGGTTGGCGCTGGCGAACAGGCGCTGGCGCCCCAAGGACTGATCCACACTGCCAAACAGTGCGGTGGTCGCGATGCGGTCGGTCTTGGACACCACCGACGCCGGCAGGTTGGCATCATTGGCCAGGCGCACGACATTGGAGTCTTGCGCGTAACTCTGGGAAGCGCCGATGACGTAGGGGCTGGGCTGGCCAGCGGCCGTGACACAGGCCAGCAGCGGCAGGCTCGATGCCAGCAAGTTCCGGCATGCAGCCGCCGATCTGGCGGCTTGACCACGGTTCATGGAGGCCAAATCTTCTAATAGGCGTTGCGGCTGAAGAACGCCACGCGAACCGTGCGAATGATGATCTTCAGATCCAGTCCGAGCGACCAGTTGCGCAGGTATTGCAGATCGAACTCCACCCGTGCATGCATCTTCTCGATCGAGTCGGTCTCGCCGCGCAAGCCGTTGACCTGGGCCCATCCGGTGATGCCGGGCTTGACCTTGTGGCGCACCATGTAGGCGGTGATGACTTCCCGGTATTGTTCATTGTGGGCCACTGCATGCGGGCGCGGCCCGACGATGCTCATGTGGCCTTGCAGCACGTTGATGAACTGTGGCAATTCGTCCAGCGACGTGCACCGCAGAAAGGCGCCGAAGCGGGTTGTGCGCGGGTCGTCCTTGGTGGCCTGGCGCACCACCGAGCCGTTGTCCTGGGTCGTCATCGAACGGAACTTGTAGACCGTGAACACGTCGCCGTCCAGCCCGTTGCGCAGCTGTCTGAAGATCACCGGCCCGGGCGAACTGAGTTTGACGCCCAGGGCGATCAGTAGCAGCAGCGGCGCGGTGAGCACCAGGATCAGGCTCGCCAGCGCGATGTCGCTGATGCGTTTGACCAGAAGATTGGTGCCAGTGAACGGAGTTTCACAGATGCCGACCACGGGCACGCCGTTGACGTCTTGCAGGCGGCCCTGGATGATGGTGATGCCAAACACATCGGGCACGAAAAACAGCGATGCGGTCGTGTCCTGGAGCTGCTCCAGCAGCGTCACGATGCGGGGTTGCGAGCCCAGAGGCAAGGTGATGTAGACCTCGCGAATGCCGCGATCCCTCACATAGTCCGCAACGTCCTTGATGCCACCGAGTCGCCTTGCGGTGGCGGTCGGATGGGAGCGTGCGTCGTTGCGGTCATCGAAGAAACCAGCGAAGTCGACCGCATCGTCCCGGCTGTGGGTCAGCGCCGTGGCCACCTGGACCCCGATCTCGCCGCTGCCGACCACGACGACAGTACGGCGGGAGCCGGGCTGCGTGGCATGGCGCCGCAGCAGGGACCGGCCCATCCAAATCGCCAGCAACTGCAAGGGTGGCGTCACCAGCCCCCAGATCAACAACACCCTGTCGTCGAACCTGTACAGGCTGCGGGTGGCATACCCGAGCATGAACAGCAGGGCCATCAGACACAGCCAGGAGCCGAGGATGTCGACCGCGGCGCCGGCCAGTGTGTCGCGGAAGCGGTCGCGGCCGGGAAAGCTCAGTGCAAAGACGAACAGGCACAGCGCGACCTCCGGCGGATCGATCGTGACGCCGACGGCCGCGCAGATCAACAAGAAGGTGAGCACCGTGAGCCCGGGTTCCATGACCGCAGCCACGAGCGAGCGCACCGACTGCGGCGCGCTGAAAAAGGCGCGCTTGGGCGTACGGTCAGGCAGCAAGATGGACATGCGCTGCGATCACGTTCAGAACCATAGCAGGCTGTGGACCGTGTCTCGCGTTGGCATCAACACCATGGAGTCCGCCGCGCGATTGCGCCGGTGCGCAAGCACCGGCGCGGTGCCGTCAGGGACCGACAAACTTGACCAAGTCGACGTAATAGACGCGCCGGTCAGGCATGGCCGCATAGCCGCCATCACCCAGGCCGTAGTCGAAGAAGATGTTCACCTTGTTGAAGGTCCTGATGCCGCCTGGCTGTAGCTGCGACGTCGGCAGGTAGCCCGGCAGATTGGGGTTCATCTGGTAGCCGGTTGGCCCGGGGCCGTTGGGGATGAAGTGCAGACCCAGCGGGCCGAGGTCAAAGGTCAGCGTCTCCCAGGCATTGGCCACCGTGGTGAAGGCGTCGACTTCGCTGTTGATCTCCGGCACACCGGCCTTTTCGACCTTCAGGCGCACACGTGTGCCCGCGGGTGCAGCTGTGCAGGTGCGCACGGACATCTTGGTTGCGGTGGTGGTGAAGGGAATGGTTGGCACCGCGTCGTTCAGCTTGGCCACCACCGAGGTGCCGGCCCAGACTTGCGAGCCAGCCGCCTTCACGACCTTGGCCGCCTTGCCGTTCGGGTTGGCCTGGGCCTCGGACTGGCCGACGATGGTCGCATCCTCGGCGCCGCCGAAGCCGCTGAGCACGCGGGCTGTGGCTTCGTCGAAGGTGACCAACACGGTGTTGGTCCCCGTGCCGGTGACGAAGGTCACGTCGTCGAAGTAGTAGGTCTTGGCCGTGCCTGCGGTGCCGAAGTTGAAGAAGATGGAGAACTTGTCGTAGGTGCCCGTCAGATCGAGCGCCGCTGTGCCGGCGACCGGGTTGGCGAAGTTGAAGGTCAGGGTCTGCCAGCCGCCGGCCACCGTGGTGACGGCCTCGGTTTCCACCGATTGGTTGCCGTTGGCGTTGTTTTCCACCTTCAGCCGCACGGGGATGCCGGCATCGGGCGACCAGACGCGCACCGTCATGCTTCTGGCGGTGGCCGTGAACGGGATCGGCGGCAGGCCGCCGTTGGCAACCGTGACGAAGAAGAATCCGGCGTAGTTGGCGACGTTGCTGGCCGGCTTGACCCAGCGCACGATCTTGTTCGCGCTGCTGCTGCCGCAACCGGCGTTTTCAGCCACGATGGCCGATTCGGCGACGACGGTGGCGTCATAGGCGCCTTCAAAGCCCGTCACGGTGGCGCCCGGCTCTTCCAGGGTAACGATGTCGACCGGCGCGCTCGTGGGCGGGGCCGGCGCGGCTGCACTGGCTGCGACCTTGATGTCGTCGATCCAGTAGACCTGTCCATCAGTGACGCGGGTGTCGTCAGGCGTGATGGCGATGATGCGGTAGGTGTTGGCCAGGTTCACCGCGCTGAAGTCCCAGGTCACCGTGCTCCAGGTGTTGGCGGCGCCTGTTGGTGCACTGGCGACTTCAACGTTCGTGCCGTTCGGAACTTCGACCTTGAATTTGATCACCGCACCGGCGCGGCTGGAGTAGACGCGCGCCGTGATGGCCTTGTCGGTCGGCGCAAAGGGAATCGTCGCCGTGGTGAAGAAGACGCCACCCCAGGTGTCGGGCGAGACCGGCTTGAGAATCTTCAGCGCGCTGCCGCTGCCGCCCGTCGGGCTGGCTTCGACCGTGGGCAATGCGCCACCGTAAGCGCCCATGGCCGAGAAGGTGGGAACCGTTTCGTCGAAAGACACAAACGTGGCGCCAGGTGCCGACGGCGGCGGTGCTGCGACCGCGGCGGCAAGCTTGATGTCGTCGATGAAGTAGGACTGGCCGCTGGTGACGAGGGCGTCGTCAGGCGTGATGGCCATCACCGTGTAGTTGCGGGTGATGTCGACGGCGGCCAGATCCCAAGTTACTGTGCCCCAGGTGTTGGCAGCACCCGTTGCCGTACCGACGACCTCGACGCTGACGCCGCCGGCGACTTCCACCTTCAGCTTGATCAAGGCACCGGCGCGGGTTGCATACACCCGCGCAGTGATCATCTTGCGGTCGGCGGCGAAAGGCACCCGCGCCACGGTGAAGAAGGTGCCGCCCCAGGTGTCGGGCGATACGGGCTTCAGGATCTTGAGTGCCAGGCCACTGCCGCCTGTCGGGCCGGCTTCCACTGTGGGCAGTGCGCCCCCGTAGGCACCCATGCCCATGAAGGCGGGCGCGCTCTCGTCGAAACTGAGCAAAACCGAGTCGGCCGCCGCGGGCGGTGGCGTCGGCGCAGGAGGCGGCGTCGGTGCCGGCGGGGGTGTCGGGCTCGGCGCAGGCGCGGGAGGCGCCGGCGTCGGCGCAGGTGCCGCGACCGAGGCCAACGGCGGGGCCTCTGCATCGCCACCACCACAGGCTGCGAGCATCGCGCTGGCTGCCAACGAGAACGCGGTGAGGGCGGACAAACGGGTGCGGCTGTTGGGCTGGTTCATGACAATGTGTCCTGATGGGTGAAGGCGGGTCTGACGTCGGCAGCGCCTGTGCAGCAAGCCCCTGACGCCAGGCCGGAGCAATCGTGAAAGCGATTTCATAAATGTAGAGGCCACGCATGGGAGTGGCAAGGGCCAGGCACCTGTGGGTTTCCCTTAGGCGTGCCTTCTAGGTGCTCCTCACCCGCCAGCAGCAAAGCCTCACGCAACATGAAAGGGGACCCCGTGTTTGCGGGGGTTCATGAAAGCAGACGCAAAAACCTAGTGCAAACCCCAGCATCCGAAGCGACTGGAGACGATAAATTCTGGCTGTCGATGAAAGCGGTTTCACAAACCCCTTTTAAACACAGATGGCCGTACGTGCAGCCCCGCTCGTACGCACCGACTGCAGCGGGGCCCTCCGCCCATCTCACCGTTCACCTACAGGAAGAGACATGATGACACTCCAGAAAACCATCGCAATCAGCCTGGCCGCAGCAGCGGTCACAAGCTTTGCTGTCCCCGCGCAAGCGGTGACGACCAACGGCTTCGCCAACGGAGGTTTCGAAACCGTCGGCGTGACCACTCCGGCTCTGAGCTGGCTGGCTGCCGCCGCCGGCTACACGCTTTCGACCGATGCGCGCACAGGTTCGTTCTCTGCGCAGCTGATGTCTCCGGCGTTCAGCGCCGCGGTCATGTTGCAGAACTCCGTCGAGCAAGGTGGCCTCCCCTCACTGATCGCTGGCGACACGCCGACGTTCAGCTTCTGGGCCAAGGGCACTGCAGGCGGCACCGGCAACGTGCTTTTCGCGCTGCGCTACCTTGACGGTGTCGGCAACATCAAGGCCGACAGCATGAACCAGTTCTTCCAGGGCAGCATCAATGCAGATACCTGGACGCAGATCACGTACAACCTGGGTGCGGTTCCGGTTGGTGCCGTCGCTGCGTTCGTCGAGTTCAGCCAGGCCATCGGCCCGATTGACGCTTTCTTCCCGGCCGGCAAGGTCCTCATCGACGATCTCCACCTCTCAGTGGTGCCTGAGCCCGGTAGCTACGCCATGCTGATGGCTGGCCTGGCTGGTATCGGCTTCATGGTCCGTCGCCGCCGCGCGGTCTGACTGCCTGGCGTTAGACTCGAGAAATGCCGGGGGGGGCTTCGGCCCCTCCATGTCGTACAAAGTAGCAACTTGGAGTTCGCAATGAACTGGAAAAACACTGCTGTCGCCGCCGCGACGGCCGGAACTGCATTCTTTGCGGCTGTCTCCTCGGCCGTGGCTGCAGACCAGTCGGTGAACGTTGTGGGAGGCGTTGCTTCCTTCGTCGGCACAGCCACGCTGCTCGACGGTGGCGACGACATCATCAGCTTTCTCGGCCTTGCGCCTGGTCCTTACTTTTTCGACTTTTCGCTGAGCTCAAGGTTGGCCAACATTTCTTCGGTCACTGTCAATGGCCAGCCTGTGCCGCAGCTTGCAGTGGGCATTTTCCAGTTCTTCGGCTTGAGTGGCGTCGGCAACTCTGGCTTCTCTGCCACCATCGTCGGTACCGCCAGCCCCGGCGCTGCGTACTCGGGCGAGTTCCAGGTGACTGCCGTGCCCGAGCCCGCGTCCTACGCCATGATGCTGGCCGGTCTGATCGGTATCGTCGGCTTTGTGCGCCGACGCCGCGCCGACTAACTGGCCACCGTACGTCAGGCCTGCTTGGCAGCGGGCCATGCCGGGTCGACTTGCGGTGATGCCCGCTTCGCAGCTCTCTCCGGGCTGTGGACTTACATCTTGCGCTGGGGTACCACCTCTGCGGGTACAGGTTTTAGGGCACCACCTGAAACATCGGCGAGCAGACACCGACCGAGGGTTTGCTGTACCAGGCAATTGCGCGCAACCGTCGGCGCGGTCGGAATTGAGGACCGCATTCTGGTGATGGCTCTACTTCAGCGCCGGCACCGCCGACACAACCGGCTGCCAGACGGCGATGGCTGGCATGTCCCGGACCTTCACATAGTTGCGCTCCTTCATGTAGCGGCCCAGGTCGCCACGCTTGTCAAAAGTCTCCGGTCTGGAGAAGATAACGATGTCCGGCGGTGACAAGGTCCGCAGGCACTCGGCAGTCAGATTGGCCGTGGCCTGCACGCCGGGCAGGTCGGTGCATGACGGGGGCTGGTGCACGTTGGTCAACTCACCGATGTAGTCGAACGTGCCCGGCAGGCGATAGTAGTGAGCGCCCAGGTAGTCAGCGGCCCACCAGACGCGCAAGCCGCGTGAGAGCCCGTCTTGCGCGACGGCGGCGGCTAGCCGGTAGTCGTCCTTTCGGTGCTGCTCGGCGAAACGCATCGACAGCGCTGAGGTCGCCAAGGCGCCCAGGCAGGCGATGGCAGTCAGACGGCCCAGCACTCGATTGCGGCCAGCCGATGTATCCCAAAGTTTCGCCATGCCCAGGGCCAACACCAGGCAGAAAACCGGAGTCGTCGCGAACAGATGCCGGCCCAGCACACGCCAGCCCATCACAAAGCCCGACAGCACGACGATGAACACGGGCAATAACGCCAACCCCACAACGATGATCAGTTCCCGCGAGCCGAGGCGCTGCCGCGCTTCGCGCAGACCGCACCCGGCCGTAAAGGCGATGATCGCTGCCGCCGCCAGCAACTGCGGCCAGTGAGGCCGCATCGCGGCCAAGCCGGAGTTGCGCAACTCGTGCCGGCCCGGGCCCATGCCTGATAGGCCCATCAACTCATAGGCAGCGAACGCCAGCGACGCCGGCGTCGTCGTCGACACCTGCGACCCGCCGGCGCCCTGGAGCAGGCTGCTGACGTAATACACGCACAGCAATGAGACAACGACGGCGAAAACGCCCAGCAGCAACGGATGCAGGCCCCACGCCAGATAGCGCCAACCCAGGTGGCGATGATGCAGGTGGATGGCGTAGACACCCGCGGCAAACACCCAGAACGCCCCGAGCAGGCTGGCACCGAACAGCAGGATTCCGCCGACGACAAAGACCACCGAGAACAGAGGTGAGTCGTCAAGCTGCCACTCGATGCGCGCATGCAGGTGCAGCAGATAGGCCATCAGCATCTGTGCGCCCGCGTAGATCATGATGTACGGCCGCGCTTCGTTCGCGTACTGCCAGACCATCGGGTGCAACGCACTGACGGCCAGATAGAGCCAGCTGAACGTTCTGGAGTAACTGCGCAGTGCCCAGAACAGCGACAGCTGCCCGATGACAAACAGCGGCAGATTGGCCAGACGCAAAGTCCACTCGGTCGACTCGAACAGCCGGCCCCAGATGAAGTACTGGAAGAAATGGATCGGCGTCTGCGATCCACTGGGGATCAGGATCAGTTCGACCCATTGGCGCAGCGAGCTCACTTCGGCGAAGTAGGCGGTCCAGAACTCGTCGATCCACAGGCTCTCTGAACTGATAGCCAGCGACATGACCAGCACTTGCAGGATGATGAAGACCGCAAGAGCTGGTGCCGATACGCGCGGTGAGCGGAAACTTTGGTTCATGTCACTTCTTTCCGCCGGCCCCGGTGGATGCCCGGAAAACAAAGTACTTGCTGGCCAGGAACACGCTCAGGGTGTAAACCGGTATGCCAAGCGCCTGCGCCAGATAGCCGTTGACGGCAAAGCTGCGGATCGCCGCCAGCACTGTCAACAGGTTGGCGGCATAAGCTACGGCCGACACCGCGATGAACTTTAGGAAGGCCGGCTTCCAGGCACCCGCGAAGTCAAAGGTCCATCGGCTGTTGAGCACGAAACTGACCGTCATGCCCACGCCATAACCGATCAGGTTGGCGCTGATGTCCCCGGCATCGAAGAACCACTTGGCGGCATAGATGACCATCAAGCCGAGCAGGGCGTTGACCGTGCCGACGCCGAGAAACCGTCCGAACTGCAGGACGCCCTTCGCCATCACTTGACCGCCTGCACGAAGTATTGCCCGCCGAGCGGCAACCAAGTCAGTGCACGCTCCAGGACCCGCAACGCGCGCAGCCCGTGCGGGAAAAAGACCCGATAGCGTGTTCGCGCGCTGCAGAAACCCGCGCGCAGGATGTTGCCGCGCAAGGCCCGCCCGTTGATCAACTTGGCGTTCTCGTCGAATGCACAGTCGTTGACCACGCGCACGGTCAAGGGGTTGTACGGGTTGTGTTCGAAGATGAACAAGTTGCCGCCCGGCCGCAACACTCGATGCAGTTGTTTGAACAGCGCGAGATGGTCTTCGTGCGGGATGTGATGAAAGACGACCATCGCGTAAGCGATGTCGAACTGCCCAGGCTCGAAAGGAATGTGGGCGCCGTCGAAGTGAACGTAGTCCGCAGCCGCCGGGAATCGCTTTGCTGCCACGGTCAGGCTGCGTTGCGACAGGTCCAGACAGGTGAGCTTCGAGCCTGGAAAGTACTTGCGAACGTAAGGCACCGAGTTGCCGACGCCGGCACCGAAGTCCAGCAATTTCAGCGGCGCCGTTCTCGGTTGTGCCCTTGGCCGCCAGTGGCGTGCGATGTCGGCGACCTTGTATTCGGAGAAGTACTCCGGTGCCTCACCGGACACGGCGATGCCGGCGGACAGCGCAGCGTGGTATTCGTCGGCAAACTTGTCGAACTCGGCTTCATTCATCTTCTGTGCTCTGTGGGCTGCATTCGGTCAGCGGATCGCCGGTCGGGTGGGTTTGGCACTGACCACGAACAGCGGTTTGCCCATCACGATGCCCATCGTCACCGCCAGGTACTCGGCGATCACTCCTAGCGAGGCCAGGATGCTGCCGGAGAAGAAGGAGACAACGATCAGCAGCGATGTCCAGCCTTGCACCGGTACCTGCCCGTAGAACTTGGCCAGCACTGCATAGATCGCTAGCAGCACTGCCAGCAGCATCGAGCCAAAACCCATGATGGTGATCAGCCGCAGCGGCCGGGTGCCGGTGGTCAGGATCAGGCGCCAGAAGTGCCCGATCAGTTTCAGGTACGAGTAGGTGGACGGCCGGTCGAGGTGGTTGCGGGTCAGCACTGGGCAGTGTCCGATGCGCGCACTGATCCAGAACAGGCCGACATCAAGGTAGACACCACTCTGGCAATAACCCGCCAGGGTCCGGGCGATGTCACCTTCGACCAAACGGAAGCTGTTGAACCGCCCGATCGTGCGGTGGCCCAGCAGGCGGGTGCTGATGATCTTGGCGGTCTTGCTGAGCAGGTTGCGCAGCCAGCCGTAAGGGGGGGTGTTGGTCGGCTGCGCGTAGACGATCTGCAAGGAAGCTTGCAGTGCCTTGTCGATCATGGCGGCGATGTCGGCAGGATTCTGCTGCCCGTCTTCGTCCAGCGTCGCCACCCAGTCGCCTTTTGCGGTCGCCATCCCGGCCAGCGTCGCTGCATGTTGGCCATAGTTCCTGGACAACCAGACCGGGCGCACAAACGAGTGTTCTTCGGCAAGGCGCTCCAGCGTCCTGTCAGATCGGTCCGGGCCGCAGTCGTGCACAAGAAGCACTTCGCAGACAGTCCAGGCGTGGCCGGCAGGCGTGGTGCCGCCGCGTACCAGCGACGCGATCTCTGCGACCAGTGTAGGTAACGTGTTCTCGCCGGCATACACCGGGATGACGATCGAGACGCGGTAGGGCGGCGGCTGCATCATGGGCGCTGAGTCCGGGTGAAGTTACGGCGCGATGTGCTGCCCGCGTCGCGTGCAGACAGGTTCATCGCAAGGGTGGCGAGATCGAGGTGACCCACTCGCTGATCTTTCGTTGCGTCAGCAAAGGCAGCCGGGTCGACAGCTTGGCACCGTCGAACACGGTGCTGCCGGACTCGATGCGCGCGTCGAAATCAGGCCAGGGCGCCAGCTCGATGGTCGCCTGCAATTGTGTTGCGATCAGGCCGGCGGCTTGCAGCAGGCTCAGGTCTTCACCAGGGATGTTGAAGACATCGTTCTCGAAGTCTTCGCGCACCGACCCGAGCAAGATGGCTCGGCAGATGTCGTCGACGTGGGTGAAGGTCCGGCGCAGGCTGCCGTCGCCGTACAGGCGAATGCGGCCGGTGTCGAGGGCCTGCTGTATGAAGTTGCCGACCGTGCCGTACGAATAGCGCTCGCCCTGCGCATTGCCGTAGGGAACGCAGATCCTGAAGACGGTAAAGGGGATGCCGAAAGCCAGGGCGTAAGCCTGCAGGTGCAACTCGCAGGCGATCTTGCTGGCGGCATACACCGTCTTGGCCTGCAACTCGGCCGTTTCCGGCAGCGGCAACTCCGAGCCCTTGTAGACCAGGCGCGTCGATGGGAACATCACGCGCGGGCGGCGGCCGGACTGCCTGATGCAGTCCAGCACGTTCAGCAAACCGATCTGATTGCCGACGACGGAGGTCTGGTAATCGGTGAACGACGCCGTGGTGCCGGTGACGCCCGCGAACAGAAACACGCGGTCGACGTCCCAGTCCAGCGACTGCAAGCTCTTCAGGTCACTGACGTCGACCCGCAAACCGGCTTGGCCGCCGCGCGCCACAGAACTGACTTCGTGGCCGGCGGCCCGCAAGGCCGGGGCGAGGTGGCGGCCCAGGTAGCCGGCAGCGCCGATCACAAGACACTTCATCGTCGACTCCGTTGTGGCTGCGATCATTGGATCGCCAGACCTCTGATCGCCTGCAGCGCACGGCTCTGCACTAGCGTCTGGCGATAGTGGGCGGCGCGGCGGGCAGGGGCGGAGATCGCCTGCGCAAACGCCAGCCAGGCACCGACGAAGTGGTTGTCGGGCTCGACGGCGACGTCGCGCCGGTCGTCGGCAGTTTCCAGGGTCAGCCGGGGTGCAAACGCAGGGCCCGGGGTGTACGCCCGTTCGGCCACCAGCTTGCCTTTCGAACCCCAGAGCTCGTAGCGACACTGGTAATGGTTATCGAAGCCGAACGCAATCGATGCCCCCAGCCCGCTGGCATGGGCCAGGAAAGCGCTGCCCCACAAGCTGGTGCCCGTGCGCGGGCAACGACGCAGGCTGGCACCCTGGACCGTGAGATCGTTGCCGAGCAGATGGAACGCGGCGCGCAGCGGGTAGCCCGCGGCGTCCATCAAGGCGCCGCCACCGGTGGACTCGTCGTAGCGGAAGTCGTCGGCCGCCAGCGGCGGGAAGCCGAAGCTGCCGTGAAAGTGCCGCAGCTCGCCGATCAGCCCCTGTTGCACCCAGTCGTCCACCACGGCCTGCTGGCGGTGGTAAAGGAACATGTAGCCTTCCATCA
The DNA here is from genome assembly GCA_038324515.1 of Burkholderiales bacterium. GTDB lineage: Bacteria > Pseudomonadota > Gammaproteobacteria > Burkholderiales > Burkholderiaceae_C > Rubrivivax. The sequence continues at coordinate 8,251 of JBBQIB010000037.1, read as the reverse complement.
CCGCCACGCTGCGGGATCTCGCAGCGTTGACCAGTGCCTCGGTTTCATTGGCCGTGGACGCGAAGGACTTCTCGACGTAGACGTGTTTGCCAGCCTTGATCGCCTTGCCGACCCATTCGGCGTGCAGCCCTGTCGGCAGCGGCACGTAGATCGCGTCGATGTCCTTGCGCGCGAGCAATGCCGCGTAGCCCGTTATCGGCTGGCAATTGAACTCGTCAGCGAACTGCCGCGCCTTGGCTGCATCGCGGCTGGCGGCGGCCACCAACTCGAAGTGGTCGGACAGTTGCAGCAGCGCCGGTACGACCGACCGGCGTGCGATCTTGGCCGCGCCCATGATGCCGACCCGAATGCGCTTGTGCTCCATCGGCATGTTCTTCAATCGAAGGTGATCGCCGACAGCAGGCTTCTGGCGGCGATGTTCAGGTAGTTGTTGAACTCGATGAAGCGCAGCATCTGGTTCAGCGTCATCCAGCAGTACTTGTCGTCGACTTCGAGCGGGAAGCTATCGTCTACCTCGACGATGATGTTGCGGTTCTGTTCGTGGAAGAAGCGCCCGCCTTCTTCGCTCTGCATCGAATCAAAGAGCACCCGGCTGCTGGGTGCGTCGAGCACGTCGTTGATGTACTTGATCGAGTATTCGTTGCTGCCGGTACGGTAGTTGCCCGTCAGGCACTGCACGGTCGGCGCCAGCTCGATGATGTCGAAGTTGCCGGCCTCGAGCTTGGCCTGAACCAGAAAGTGGTAGCTGCCATTGATTGGCCGCACGATGAAGGCGATCAGGCCTTCCTGCGCTGGCTTGATCATCGGCTGGTCCCAGTTGAGAACCTCTCGGTTCTCGATCGTCACGTTGACGCCGATCACCGAAAAGTACTTGCCGTCGGGACGGCGAATTTCGCCATCGACCTCAACCCAGTCCCCGATGCGGTTCAGCGGTAGACGTTCGACGTTCAACTCGTAGCGCGACTTGAGGTCGGTGACCCAGGAGATGATGCTGCGAAAGCTGTGCAGCGCGTTGCTGGCCACCAGCGCCGAACTCAACATCAAGCGCTGCTGGCGGTGTGTCGGCTTGAGCGTGAACAGGCCTTCCAGCGTCTCGGCGGTGTAGGTGCCGTAGCTGATGCCGGACAACACCGTGCGGGTGTCCATGTTGACGACGTTGTCCTGCCGCATGAAGTGCTTGATCTGGCCGATCGACATCCAGACGAAGTCTGGGTGCGGTTCGACCTCTTCGTCGTCCAGCAGCTCGACGATCATGTTGCGGTTGCGCTTGCGCAAGAAGCGCGCACCCTGTTCCGACTGCAACTGGTCAAGCAGCAGGTGTCGGGGTCGCTCACCGTTGAAGTACTCCAGATAGCGTGGGCTCGCGCCCTGGTGCACGCGCGAGTAGTTGCTCTTGGTGGCCTGGAGGGTCGGCGAGATCTGCACCACGTTGATGTTGCCCGGCTCGATCTTGGCTTGCACCAGCAAGTGCAGGATGCCGTCGAACTTCTTCGCCATCAGCCCGAGGTAGCCGATCTCGGGTTGGTTGATGATGGGCTGTTCCCAGTAGCAGACGTTGCCCCAGTCGGTTTTGACGCCGATGCCTTCGATCGAGAAGAAGCGCCCGCTGTCGTGAACGACATTCCCACTGCCCGTCGAGCACTGCCACTTTCGCATGTTGTACAGCGGAATCTGGCGGATTGTGGCGCCCACGGCAACGCGTCGTTCCTGTATCCAGCTGACCACTCTGCTGTTCGGTGTGATCGTGGAGTCCGCTGCCGCGGCAGAGCGCATGAACTCAAGTTCAGTGTTTGTCATGATGCTTCATTACTCAACATATGCTCGCCAGAGCGGCATTCGTAGAACCAAATATCGATCTCTTGTACATCGCCACCAAGTACTGGGCACCGAGCGGCAACCAGCGCAAACCTCCTCCCAGCAAACGCAGCCAAGTGAGCGCGGCGGGGAAGAAGACCCGGTAGTCACTGCGGTGGCGTTGCAGGCCCGCCGAGTCGCAGGTCTTCTGCAATGCAGCCGCCGTCATCAGCACCGCGTTTTCGTCAAAAGGGCAGTTGCGCACGGTGCGCACCGTCAACGGGTTGTAGGGGTTCTGCTCGTAGATCATGAGCAGGCCGCCCGGCTTGAGGACGCGGCGCAGCTCTTGCAATGTTTGCGCATGCTGCGCATGGGGAATGTGGTGGAAGACGCAGCAGGCAAAGGCGCCGTCGACCGATTGATCAGCCAGTGGCAGCTTGCCGTCCGGCATCCAGGCGTAGTCCTGGCCATCCCCATGGGCCTGTTTGGCGAGTTCGATGCTGTCTGCGGAGACGTCGGCGCAAACCAATTGCGCCTGGGGAACGTGCTCGTGAAACGGCGCGATGGACGCGCCGACCCCGCAGCCGTAGTCGAGATAGCGCCCATCCAGGGGCAGCCCGGCTTCCCCCAACAAGGCCCTGAAGTCGCGCATCTTGTAGTCGGCGAAATAGGCCGGCTCTTCGCCACTGAGCGCCATGTGGGTCTTGTGGTGCTGACGGTAGGTGGCTGCGTGACGGTCGAATTCGGCGTCACATTTGGCATCACGTTTGGCATCACGTTTGGCATCACTCATGATGTGCTGGGCTCAGGGTCGTCTTGCAGTGGAAGGGCGGCATGCTGCGCAGCAGCGTCAGCGTTCGGTGACGGGGCGCGGGTTCTTCATGAAGCCTTTCTCCTTGAGCAAGCTGATCGCCTTTGCATTGGATGATCGGCGTGCTTTTGTGCCCCTGGGCAGCGCCTGATCCAGTTCGGCGTCCCAGCCCTCGTACTCTCGAAAAGAATGATAGGTCCAGTTCCAGCCTTCGGCCTCAAAGAGATCGAGGACATCACTCAAATAGCGCGTCGATGAATCGCCGGGTGCCCAACGCACGATGCTGAATTCGCCCACAAAGACGGGAACTGCATGTTTGCGTGCAAAAGCCCGAACGGGATCCATGGCGCGGGACAGGTCAGCGCGCGATAGGGTCGCGTTGGGATAGCTGATTGCGGCCTGGTGGTTGTAAAGACCTTGATGGGTGAGCGCGTGGGGCTCGTAGAAATGAAAGCTGTAGACCACGCCTGAAAATGGCAACGGCGTCAGGTCGTTGAAACCTTTGGGCAAGCCCCACGGTGAGGGCTCAAAGATGATGATGCTGGCAGGGTCCTCGGCGCGGATGGCGCGCGTCATGGCCATCGCCAGTTCGCGCCAGTCATCGGCGTGCTGGTCCTGTTTGCCAGCGATCCGGTCAACACCGCTAAGCGCCTGGGCCAGCAATGGCGGCTTGTTTCTATCGCGTGGCCTGACAGGCTCGTTGAGCAGGTCGTAACCGGCGATGCTCGTGTTGCCTTTGAACCTGGCTGCCACCTGGGCCCAGATGTTCACCAGGCTGGCTTTCAGCTCTGGCCTGTCCCAGAACACGGCGGCTTCGCCCCAGGGAATGGGCACCAGCGTCAGAATGACTTTGAAGCCGTGCTTGCGGCCCATCGCCACAGTTCTTTCGATGTGCGTCCATTCGCTGGGTGCGACCTCGAAGCTGTTGCCGTTTGCGCTCAGGGGCGCATCGATGCTGACGCGGACCACGTTGGCGCCGTAGGCCGCGAGGTCGGCGTAGTCCTTGTCCGCCAGGGGCGGCTGGGTCTTGGCGCCGAGATTGAAACCCCGCAAGCCTCGTCCGCTGTCCCAGCTGCCGCCGGCGGCACCAGCGGCACTTGCCGTGCCGCACAGCAGGGCAAAGAGGAGGACAAACACCGCGTGGTGATGCATGCCGATGTCAACCTTCCGCAGCTGTGTCGGCAAGCATCAATGCCGCTGCCTTGGCGCCAATGACGTAGGCCGCAGCCTGGGTGTTGCCGCTGACAGGCGAGGGCATGATCGAGTTGTCCGCAACGCGCAGACCCGCAATGCCGCGCACGCGCAAGCTGGCGTCGACCACGGCTTGGTCGTCGCTGCCCATGCGGCAGGTGCCGGCCGGGTGGTAGGCCGGCGATGCTTCAGCGTCGAGGTAGCGAGCCCAGTCCGCGTCGCTGGCGCTGCCAGGGTCGATCTCCATCCAGGACCGTATCTGCTGGGCCAGTGGGGCAAACGACGCAACATGGTGCACCAGTCGGCAGCCCGCAATGAGGGTTTGGCGATCGGTCTCGTTGGCCAGCAGCGCATGGCGGATCGTGGGCGGCGCCTGCGGGTCGGCGCTCGCCAACACGACCTCGCCTTTCCCGCGGCCCTGCGACGCCGTGACCGTGAACATCACGGCCGGCGTGCTGGCCCGTTTGACGCCGCCATCCCGCCGCTCGAAGGCGTAGGGATAGAAGGCGATCTGCACATCGGGCCTGGCCGCACTGGGGCTGCTGCGCACATGCGCCAGCAGGTGGGCATGGGGCGACGCCATGGGGCCCTGCCGATGTCTGGCGTAGTTCCACAGGTGACGCAAGCCGGCCAAGGGCCCAGCCTCGACGTTGTAGGTGCCGCCATGCACGCGCGCCGACAGTTTGGCCACGGGATGTTCCATCAGACCCTGTCCGACGCCGGGCAGGTGCGCCTGCACCGCAATACCCAGCGCAGCCAGAGGAGCAGCGGGCCCGATGCCGGACAGCATCAGCAGCTGTGGCGACTTGATGGCCCCTGCGCAAAGCGCCACGCCACGCAGCGCAGTGACCTCGCGCAGCACGCCTTGGTGCAAGAAGCGTGCGCCCGTGCAACGCCCGCCCTCGACGATCAGGCCCACGCACGCGGCGCCAGTCAGCAGACGTACCGGATGCTGGCCTTCACGCAGGGCAGGGTGCAGGAAGGCCCGCGCTGCGTTCATGCGCAGACCTGTGCGTTGTGTGACCTGGGCCCAGCTGGCGCCCTCGAAGTGCTCACCATTGACGTCATCGGTCCAGGGCAGGCCGGCAGCCCGCATGGCCGTGGCCGTGGCCTGCGCCAGCGGGTGGCGGGTGCGCGTCCACTCGACAGGCAGCGGGCCGCTGCGCCCGCGCCAGGCATCGCTGCCGATGGTCGATGTCTCCAACTGGCGGAACAGCGGCAAGACATCGACATAGCCCCAACCGGGATTGCCGGCGTCACGCCAGGTATCGTAGTCCTGCGCGGAACCGCGCACATAGATCGTGCCGTTGATGGTGCTGGTGCCGCCAACCACACGGCCTGCAGCCCAGCGTTCGGCGCGGCCCTGCAGGCTGGGGTCGGGCTGGCTGGCGTGTTGCCAGTCATAGCCTGGCCTGCCGTACATCCACTTCACTGCAACGGGCACGCGGGTGCGCAGCGAAGCGTCGGTGCCGCCTGCTTCCAGCACCAGCACCGAGCGATCGCCCGCCGCGGCCAAACCGGCGGCGACGACACAGCCCGCGGTGCCGGCACCGATCACCAGGTGGTCAACGCGCAAGGGCTTCATGGTCCCACGGCAAACGTGATGCCGTGTTCAATCAACTTGGCAGCGTCGGCCACTGGCTTCCAGCCCAGGCGTTGTTTGGCCAGGTCGGCGCTGTAGAACGCGCGGCAACTCAAGCCTTCGATGTAGCCGTAGCTCGGCATTCGACGTTCTGGCGCGCGGGCTAGCGTCTGCAGACCCCACTTCACGGTACTGCGTGAAAACAGCCACCACGTCGGCATCGATACACGCCGCACCTGGATGCCAGCGGCGGGCTCCAAGGCGTTGAGGTACTCGTGACCCGACAGACAGGGATCGCCTACCAGGTTGAATGAGAGTCCGGCAATTTCGGGCGTATGCAATGCGCAGACCATGGCATCTGCGCAGTCGTCGACCAGCACGAACGGCAAGCGCTGGTGGCCACCGCCCCAAGGCTGGCAGACGGTCGGCGAGGGCCACGCCCCTACACCAGGGTGGTAAGGGCTGCCCCCTTCGCCAATCACGATGCCAGGACGGAAGACCACGACCTGCAGACCACGCTCGCGGTGCAGGTCGGCCAGCAGGCGTTCGATCGCGACCTTGGCTCGGGCGTAGCTGCTGATGCGCATCGCGGCAGCGCTGGGCGGAGTGGACTCCGTGATGAGCTCGCCGGCGTGGCCGCCGTCATAGATCGCAATCGACGAGGTGTAGTAGAGCGTGATGCCGCGCGCGCAGCACAACTCGGCAAGGCGCGCGGTGGGCTGGACATCGTGCAGCAGATGGTCCTCAAAGCTGCTGCCGTAACCGCGTGCGAGGTGGTAGACATGCTGGATGCCTTCGAGCGCGGCTTCGAGTGTTGCAGCCTGCGTGAAGTCACCCTTCACCAGATCCACACCCTGGCTTGCGATCAGCGCCGCCCGCCCACCAGTGTCGCGCACCAGCGCACGCACCGACAGTCCGTCCCGGAGCAGCCGCTTGATCAACGCGCGCCCGATGAAGCCGGTGCCACCCAACACCAGCACGGTCGGCCGCGCTGGCACTACTGCACCATCAAGTGACTTACCTGTCTGGACCTTGGCACTCATTGAAAGGGTGCCGGAGTTGCAGGTGCATCAAGCCATTGGGCCAGCAGGCGCTCATAGTCCCCGAGCACGCGCTCGCAGGTGAACTGTTGCTCATGTCGCAACCGGCTGGCCGCTCGCAGACGGCCCGTCAAGGCAATATCGGCTTGCAGCGCAGCAATCTTGTCAGCACAGTCATCCTCATTGGAGAAGTAGAGCGCAGCTGCTCCAGCAACCCAGCGGTTGAACGGGTTGTCGTGCGCAAGGATGGCATTGCCAGCGCCGAGAGACTCAACCAATGATGGGTTGGTGCCACCGACCTGGTGGCCGTGCACATAGAAGCGGGCGAAGAACCGCAAGGCCTGCACCACGGCTTTGTCGTAGATGGCGCCGACCAGCATGACTTCAGGCGATGCTGCCGCCATCACGGCCTGCTGATACGCGTGTCCGCTTTCATAATTGCCCAACACCACCAAGCGGATGCCGCGCGGTTGCCGAGACCAGGCCCGCACGACTTCGAGAATGGAGTTCTCCGGCTCGGCGCGGGCGATCAGCACCGCGTAGCCGTTGGGCGCCAGGCCATGGCCGGCCAGCAGCGACGCATCCGCGGCCAGCACGGTGTCAGCGCCATACGGGATCGTGCTGATCTTGCTGGCGCGCACCCGGGTGTTGAGATGCCGCTGGATCTCCGGGTGGTCGGCCACGAGGTGGTTGCCGAGCACACAGCCAGCCCAGTCGTTGAGCCAGAACCAGAGCTTCGCGACCGTGCCCCACTTCTTCCGCCGCCACTCGATGCCGTCCATGTTGACGACGTTGCGCAGGCCTTTGAGGCGGTACAGCGTGCAAAAGACGGCAGTGTTGTAGCCCAGAGTCAGGATCAGTCCTTTGGACTTCGAGGCATGCAGCGTGGAGAGCAAGTCGAACATCACCGTGCCGGCCGCTCCGGCACCGGCAACCGGCATGCGCACGCGGTGCACGCCGCGCCAGGTGTCTTCAACCACGGGCCCCACACCCTCTTCCTGACAGTAGACCGTGACCTGCCAGCCGTGCTTGACCAGGAACAGCGCCAACTGCTCGGCAAAGGTCTCGAAACCGCCGTGGGCCGCGGGCACACCCCGCGTGCCGAGGATGCGCAGGTGCCGGGTGGGGGGCGAATGAACCGAGTCCAAGCCGCCGCCTCTCTACTGACGGTTGCCGCGCAAGGCCGCGCGGTAACACTGGACCGTGAGCCGCCCGATGTGGTCCCAGCCGTAGCCAGAACGCATCAAGGCCAGCCCCTGAGCGCCCACGCGCCGCATGGCGTCCGGATCGGCCAACACGGTGTTGAGCCGTGTGGCCAGGGCGTGCAAGTCAGCGGAGGGAAAGAGAAATCCCGTGACCTCGTCCTCGATGACTTCCTGCATGCCGTCCAGGTCGGATGCCAGCACCGGCTTGCCGTAACTCATGGCCATCAGAATCACGCCGCTCTGGTAGATCCGCCGGTAGGGCAGGACGACGAGATCTGCAGCAGCGTAATAGGCAGCCACCTCGTCGTCCGCGACGTAGCGGATGTGACTGACGCAACGGCCGGCAAGGCCCAGCCTGTCGATCTGCGCTTGGTAGACGGCGAATTCCTGGCCCCACATCTTGCCGGCGATGACCAGCAGCACGTCCGGGTGCACGTCCTTGACTGCGGTCATCGCGTCAAGCAAGAGGTCAAGGCCCTTGACCGCCTTGATCTGTCCGAAGAACAGCAATACCTTGGCTTCAGACGGCAGGTTCAACCGGGCCCGGGCGCTGACCGTTGGCGTCACATCGCCGACATAGCCCAGGTAGTTGCCATGCGGGATCACGTGGATCTTGTGTTCTGGAACA
>JBBQIB010000036.1:0-22110 GCA_038324515.1 Burkholderiales bacterium | reverse complement strand
AGACCGAGGCTGCACCTGATCCGCTTTGGTGTCCGCATAACTTCGCTGCGCGAAGTGAGCGGACCCCCGCTTCGCGAGCACGGCGTTCTCACACCCAACGCCAAGCTGCGCGCGCAGGTGGTGCCGCCAGAGCCCGAGCCGCCCGAACCATCCGCGCAGGCCGCACCGCCCGCCGAATGCGAGGCGACGTGCGCGCACCACCGCCCAGTGCGGCTGAGCTGGGCCAAGCTGCTCAAGCGCGTGTTCGAGATCGACATGGCGCACTGCCCGAACTGCGGCGGCGAGCTGAAGATCATCGTGGCGATCCTGGAGCAGCCGGTGATCGAGAAGATCCTCACGCACCTGGGTCTGCAGGCCCGGCCGCCGCCGCGCGCGCCAGCCCGTGGGTCGCGGCTGCAAGCGGCCTGAGACCCTCCAGCCAACAGGTTTCAGGCGGCCCGGCGCCCAGGGCCGCGGGGCTCGGCTGCTGAGAGCTTCTCAGAGCCGAGGTTTGGCGCCCGATCGCCCGGGAAAACCTGGAGACGGTCGCCACGGATGACGCCCTTTTGGGCTGCGGTCGACCCTCAACAGGCCGCTGCCGAACCCAAGGTCCACATCAGTGGGTGATCAAGAGTCTTACCGGGGGCCTTTGGGAGAAAAAAGTGCGTTCGAATTTCCTGTCCTCAGGTCGTGGCTGTGCGTGAGCACCAGGAAGAAGGCACCGGGCGGCGCCGCGTGTACCTCGGCCTCGACCGGTTCGACGCAGAGTTTTTCGATGTGCGGCGCGAGCGGCGTGGCGGGGAACTGGTCTTCGCGCTCGTCTATCCACTGCACCCGACAGTCGATGCCTGAAAGCAGCTGCACGACGGCGCGGCCGACGTGCCCGGCACCGTAGAGCTGCAGGAAGAATCGCGGTGCGGGCTGCGGCCACAGCGCCGGGTCGTCGACCGCCAGCGGCCCATGGCGCAGCGACAGCGCGCCGCCGCAGCACTGGCCCAAGGTTCACCAGCACCACGGCCTTGCGTCCTTCGGCGCGCCATTGCAGCGCCGTTCGCCGCAGCCGTGCCGTCAGGCTTTTCCGTAGGCGCTGTGCCCTTCCTGCACCGCCATCACGGCGCGCAGGATGGCTTCGGGCGTGGCGGGCGCCTGCAGCGGCGGGTCGACACGGTGATCGGCAACGGCCGACACCGCATCGCGGATGGCGAAAAACACCGAGAAGGGCAGCAGCATCGGGGGCTCGCCGACGGCCTTGCTGCGGTGGATGCTGTCCTTCACGTTGTCCGCGTCGAAGAGCTTCACGTTGAAGATGGACGGACAGTCGTTGGCGGTGGGAATCTTGTAGGTGCTGGGCGCGTGCGTGCTCAGCATGCCGGTCTGCGGGTGCCACACCAGCTCTTCCATCGTCAGCCAGCCCATGCCCTGGATGAAGGCGCCTTCGATCTGGCCGATGTCCACGGCAGGATTCAGCGAACGCCCCACGTCGTGCAGCACGTCGGCGCGCAGCAGCTTCCATTCGCCGCTGAGCGTGTCGACGATGACCTCGCTCACCGCCGCGCCGTAGGTGTAGTAATAGAAGGGGTGGCCCTGCATGGTCTGCTGGTCCCAGCTCAGGCCCGGCGTGGCGTAGAAGCCGTCGCTCCACAACTGTACGCGCGCGAAGTAGGCGCGGTTCACCAGCTCTGCGAAGGGCAGCGTGTGGCCGCCGCAAGACACCTGGCCATGCGCGAAGGCCACTTCGGACGGTTCGCCGTTCAAGGTGCCCGCCGCAAAGGCGGCGAGGCGTTCGCGGATTCGCCGCGCGGCGTCCTGCGCCGCCTTGCCGTTGAGGTCGCTGCCGGTGGACGCCGCAGTGGGCGAAGTGTTGGCCACCTTGTGCGTGTCGGTGGCCGTGACGCGCACGGCGGCCAACGGCAGGCCCAGTTCGTGCGCCACCACCTGTGCCACCTTGGTGTTCAAGCCCTGTCCCATCTCCGTGCCGCCGTGGTTCACCAGCACCGAACCGTCGGTGTAGATGTGCACCAGCGCACCGGCCTGGTTCAGATGCACCACGTTGAAGGAGATGCCGAACTTCAACGGCGTGAGTGCCAGGCCCTTCTTCAGCACCGGGCTCAGCTGATTGAAGCGCGCCACGGCCTCGCGGCGTGCGCTGTAGTCGCTGCTGCGCTCGAGCTGGTCGGTCAGCTCTTCGAGGATGTTGTCGTCCACCGTCTGGCCGTAGGGGGTGACGTTGCGCTCGCTCTTGCCGTAGAAGTTGGCACGGCGCACGGCCAGTGGGTCGCGGCCCAGGCGGCGCGCGATGCTGTCCATCACGGCTTCGATGGCGATCGCGCCCTGCGGGCCGCCGAAGCCGCGGAAGGCGGTGTTGCTCTGCGTGTTGGTCTTGCCCGAGTAGCCGTGCATGGCCACGTCGGGCAGCCAGTAGGCGTTGTCGAAGTGGCACAGCGCACGCGTCATCACCGGGCCCGACAGGTCGGCCGAGTGACCGGCGCGCGAGACCATGGTGACCTCGACGCCCAGCACGCGGCCCTCGGCGTCATGGCCCACTTCCACGTCGTAGTGGAAGCAGTGGCGGCGGCCGGTGATGAGGAAATCGTCGTCGCGGTCCACGCGCAGCTTCACCGGGCGCTTCAGGCGTACGGCGGCCACCGCCGCCACGCAGGCGAACATGGCCGCCTGCGACTCCTTGCCGCCGAAGCCGCCGCCCATGCGCCGGCATTCGACCTGGATGGCGTGCGCCGGCCGGTGCAGCGCGTGCGCCACCAGGTGCTGCATCTCGCTGGGATGCTGGGTCGAGCCGTAGAGCTTCATGCCGGCGTCCTCGGCGGGCACGGCATAGCTGATCTGTCCCTCCAGGTAGAACTGCTCCTGGCCGCCGACATCGAAGGTGGTCTTGAAGCGGTAGGGCGCACTGGCGATGGCGCGCCGCGCATCGCCGCGCGACAGGTGCATGGGCGGCACCACGTACTGGCCAGCGGCGTGGGCCTGCTGCGGCGTGAGGATGGGCGGCAGCGCGTCGGCCTGCACCACCTGGCGCGCCAGGGCGGCAGCACGCCGCGCGGCGTCGCGCGTGGTGGCCACCACGGCATACACGGGCTGGCCCAGGTAGCGCAGCGTGGCGCCGGGCTCGCCGGCGAGGATGGGGTCGTCCTTGACCAGCGAGCCGAACTCGTTCTCGCCCGGGATGTCCCGGGCGGTGAAGACGTCGACCACGCCGGGCATGGCGCGCACGCGGTCGAGGTCGATGCCGCGCAGCGTGCCGTGCGCCACCGGCGACAGCCCCAGCGCGGCGTGCAGCGTGCCGGCCAGTTCGGGGATGTCGTCGGTGTAGGGTGCGGCGCCTGCCACGTGCAGATGGGCCGACTCGTGGGGTCGGCTCACGCCCACTTCGGCGAAGCCGGCGGCTTCAGGCCCCGTCACTGTGGAGGGCAACTCGATCGGTTTGTTCATGTCATCGTCTCCCGGTGCCAGACGCTCACCGCGCTTTCAGGCAGCGGGCCCGACGCGCGCGTCTCCAGCCACAAGCGCTGCAGCAGGTTCTGCGCCACTTTCAACCGGTAACCCGAACTGGCGCGCATGTCGCTCAAGGGCTTGAAGTCTTCGGCCAGGGCCGCCTGCGCGGCGGCCACGCGCGCGGCGTCCCAGGCTTGCCCGAGCAAGGCGGCTTCGGCTTGCGCAGCGCGCCGCACCGTGGCCGCCATGCCGCCGAAGGCCAGGCGCACGTGGGCCACCTGGTTGTCCTCCACGCGCAGGGCCAGGCCCGCACAGAGTGCAGAGATGTCGCAGTCGAAACGCTTGGAGATCTTGTAGGCGCGCAGTTCGGTGCCGGTCGGTGCGGCGGGCACCTCCAGGCCTTGCACGAACTCGCCCGGCTCCAGCTGGTTCTTCATGTAATCGACATAGAAGTCGGCCAGCGGCATGCGGCGCACCCGTTCGCCGCGCTGCAGGACGATTTGCGCATCGAGCGCCATCAGCACCGGCGCCGAGTCGCCGATGGGGGAGCCGTTGGCCACGTTGCCGCCCATCGTGCCGACCATGCGGATGGGCAGCGAGGCGAAGCGCAGCCAGACGTCGCGCAGCGTCGGGTGCCGCTGCGCCAGCGCCTGCCATGCGGCTTCGAGCGAGGCGCCGGCACCGATGTGCAGGCTGCCGTCGCCTGCTTGCCCGATGCGCTGCAGCTCGGCGATCTCGCCGACATAGATCAACTCGGGCAGTTCGCGGAACTGCTTGGTGACCCACAGCCCCATGTCGGTGCTTCCGGCCAGCAGGCGTGCCTCAGGGCGGTTCATGCGCAACTCGGCCAGGGCCTCCAGCGTGCGCGGCGCATGAAAGGCCCGGCGATAGTGCAGTGGCGGATCGGCCTTCAGGCTGTTCAGGGCCTGCACGACGGGTTCAGTCGCCAAGTGCGCCTCGGGCAGATCGAACATGCGCTGCCCGGCGTCCAGGATGGGTCGGTAGCCGGTGCAGCGGCACAGGTTGCCCGACAGGTCGTCGGCGATCTGTTGCCGCGTGGGGCGCGTGCCGGCCGCCTGGTGGCGCTGACAGCAGCTCCACAGGCTCATCACGAAGCCCGGGGTGCAGAAGCCGCATTGCGAGCCGTGACACTCGACCATCGCGCTTTGCGCCGGGTGCAGCGCGCCCTGCGGCGAGGCAAGGTCCTCGACCGTGAAGAGCGCCTTGCCGTCGAGTGTGGGCAGGAACTGTAAGCAGGCGTTGACCGGCTGCAGGGCCAGTTCGCCCTGGGCGTCCAGCCGGCCCAGCACCACGGTGCAGGCGCCGCAGTCGCCTTCTGCGCAGCCTTCCTTGGTGCCGGTACAGCGAGCGTCTTCGCGCAGCCATTTGAGCACGGTGCGCGTGGGGGCGGCGTCGGCCACTTCGACGATCTCGCTGCGGTGGAAGAAGCGGATTGGTCTGGCGTTCATGCGGTTTCCTCGGGACTTACCCGAAAGGTACCGCGTGGCACGCCTGCGGGCATACGATCGTCCGCATACATCTGACGACGCTGCATGGCACTCTCCGAAGTTGAATCTCAGAGCCTTTGCAAAGGCTGTGCCACACTGGCACGGCCGCTGCTTGTCTGCGGCATCAAACTGCTTTGGATCCGCCATGCTCGTCACTCAACAACCCGTGTTCCGCAAGTTCTGGCACGCCGTGATGCCGCTGTCGATGCTGCAAGGCGGGGCCCCAGTGCCCTTCAAGCTGCTGGGCCAGGACATCGTGCTGTTTCTGGACGGCCAGGGCCAGCCGGCTGCGCTGAGAGACCGCTGCTGCCACCGCACCGCCAAGCTCAGCAAAGGCCGCTGTGTCGACGGCGCGCTGCAGTGCGGCTACCACGGCTGGACCTACAACGCCAAAGGCCGGGTGATCCGCATCCCGCAGTACGACCCCGATCGCGCCATCCCGGCCGACTACTGCACCCCGGCCTATCACTGCGTGGCCAAGTACGGCTACGCGTGGGTGGCGCTGGAAGAACCGATTGCGCCGATTCCTGAGTTCCCTGAATTTGGCGCCGAAGGCTGGCGCACCATCTACCAGTTCTACGAAACCTGGGCCACCAGCCCGGTGCGCGCGCTGGAAAACAGCTTTGACAACAGCCACTTCAGCTTTGTGCACAGCGCCACTTTTGGTGTGGCCGATCAGCCCAAACCCAGCCGCTACGAGTTGGTCGAAGAGGCCGGGGGTTTTTATGCCGAGACCGTGATCGCTGCCACCAACCCGCCGGCCTTTCACCGCGTCAGCGGCAGCACCGAAGCGCTGACGCAGCGCCACATGCGCAACGCCTACTACCTGCCATTCTCACGTCGCCTGGACATCGAATACCCCAGCGGTATCCGCCACATCATCATCAACTGCTTCACGCCGATCGATGATGGCCACCTGCAGCTGGTGCAATGGCTGTTTCGCAACGACACCGAGGCCGACTGCCCCGAGGCAATGCTGGTCGAGTTCGACCACGTCATCACGCGCGAAGACAAGGGCATCCTGGAGTCGACCGACTTCGATGCCCTGGTCGACACCCGCCGTCGTGGCGTCGAGTTTTCGATGGACTCGGACCGGCCGGGCATGCTGATCCGCAAGCAGTTGATGGAGCTGCTGGCCCGGCATGGTGAGGGCGAAGTGCACCGGTAGAACTGCGTGCGGAACTGAAGGTTGCGTTTGCGGTCACGGTCACGGTCGCTTCCCGTGTGGTTCGGCGCACCCGGGACATCGGCAGACCTGGCCGGGGGCGACGGCGCTAACGGCGTACTTTGCTCAGCACCAGCAGCGATTGCGAATCGTTGGCCCACACAGCTGCCGCTGCTGCAGCTTCTGTCTTGGCAATGTCTGCATCCTTCTTGGGCGAGTTCTTAGGCGCTTTGGCCGCATCGTCCCAGATCCAGACGTTGCACAGCGTGCGTGCCCCGCAGACGCTCTTGCCTGCGTCGCGCAGCGATTTTTCGGTCCAGCCCTTTTCGCAGATCAGCACCGCCAATGCCTCGGCGTCCGATTGCAGTTTGCAGGTGCTCATCGCCTTTTCAGCATCGGGGCGGCTTTGTTGGGCCTGCACATCGGCCGTGCCGAAGCTCAGCGCTGAGGTGATCAGGGTCGACAAGGCAACAGCAAGCTTGAACTGACTTTTCATGGGTCTTGAGTTGTTCGCGCATCAGCGCACGCTTGCGCAGCATAGGCCAACATGCATCAGCAAGAGCCAGTCACCAACAAAAAAGAACCCAACGGTCAAAGCGACCGATGGGCTCCTGGCAATCTTGACGCTCTCTGAATGAAGGCTGCGTTCAGTCAATGCAGCAGCAAGCACTTCAGAGAGTAGGTGCTTCAGAGCTTCGCGCGCCGTGCAGAGTAAAACAAGCCCATCAGCGCAAGAGCCACCAAGCTGAGGCTGCCCGGCTCAGGGACGCCTGGCGGCGGAGGAGGCGTCACCGAAGCAATGACTTTGGCCTTGATGACATCAGCGAAAATCGTGAAGTCGCTGACGGGCACCACGAAACTGCCAGACATCGGATTCGGGATGTTCGTCGAGTTGACCGGCAAGATTGCCACCGGGCCCGGGAACGAAATCAAAGCCATGTTGTTCAGCGCAGAGACGCTTGACACACCGGTACCGATGGCTTCGATCGACAAAGCATCGATGCCTGCAGCAGCAGCAGCTATTGCGGCGCTCTGCGCATCCGACTGGCTGTTGGGCTCACCATCCGTTGCAAGATTGATGATCGAATTCAGCAACGGCGAAAAGTTGGGCGAACCCGTCATTTGCGTGGTCAACAGCCGGATGGCGGTGCCTGTGGCGGTCCCACCACCCGACTTGCTGTGAGAAGCAATCGCGGCTTGGATGGTGATCAGGGTTGCAGGCGTCAGAACAGTAGGCGCCGTCACGACAGCTGCAGTGCCGCTGTAGCTGACGATGGTGATCTCGACCGATCCATCGGTGGGCAGTGCTGCCATGGCCGCACTCAAACCGCTGCGCAGCAGGTTGTAGTCGGCCGGTAAGACGCTGCCGGAGGCGTCCAGCGCGAAACCCAGCTGGGATGTTGGCGCTGCAGAGGCTGCGCCCCAGGCTCCAAAACTCAATGCCAATGCGGCGACCCAGTGGGCGCCCTGCTTGAATAATTTGTTCAATTGAACCTCCGTGGTTGTTTCTACTTGCTGAATATGGATCGGCAAAGACCTTGTCAGGCGCCACCGACCAACCCGCAGGAGCGAAATTCGTGCCAACTATTTCGCAATCGCCCAAAAACCTTTGAAAAACAAGGATTTAGGTGATTGACTCGGCCAAAAAAACGTGCAGAAGTTTTGGCGACATGGGCAGACTGTAAAGTGATCCGACAGTCCGCGCGAACGCGCTGCACGACGCTGCGTGTGGCTGCGTGAGGCTGCAGGCGGCTTCATGCGGCACATGTGGCTGTACGCGCCGAGCTTTGCCCTGCCCATGCCTGCGTCCAAAGCTGGGCAATACTGCAGCTTCACCATCACAAGTCGCGTTTTGGCAACTTTTGGCAACAAGCAAAACTAATTGGAGACAACCATGGCCGCACGCATTCCAACCAGCACCCGGCAGGGTCCCGATGGCACCGAACGCATCGACCAGATCGTTGCCCGCCTGCACGAGCGCTTGACCCCCGAGCAGGTTGCCGAGGCCACCGAGTTCACCCGGCAGTACTACGGCCATGTGGCGGCCGAGGATCTGGCCGAGCGCAGCGTCGACGATTTGTACGGCGCTGCGCTGTCCCACTTGCACCACGCCCGGGTGTTTGCTGGCGGCGAGCCCAAGTTGCGGGTGTTCAACCCCAGGGTTGAAGAGCATGGCTGGCAGTCGACACACACGGTGATCGAGATCGTCAACGACGACATGCCCTTTCTGGTCGACTCGATCACCATGGAGGTCAATCGCCAGGGCTTGACGATGCACCTGATCGTGCACCCGGTGATGAAGGTGCAGCGCAACGCCGAGCACATGCTGCAGCAAGTGCTGCCGGCGCGCAGCGATGAGCCAGGGCGTTTTGAGTCGCTGATCCATGTCGAGGTAGAGCGCCGCACCGACCCGGCGCGGCTGCAGGCCTTGCACGACGGCTTGCTGCGCATCCTGTCGGACGTGCGCGCATCGGTGGAAGACTGGAAACCGATGCGCCAGGCGCTGCTCGACACGGTGCAGCAGTTGACAGCGCAGCCGCCGCCGGTGCCTGCTGCCGACCTGACTGAGGAGCTGGCCTTTTTGCGCTGGTTGGCTGACGACAACTTCACGCTGCTGGGCCAGCGCGACTACCTGCTGGTGGCTGAAGAAGACGGCGACGCCTTGCACGTGGTGGCCGATTCCGGCCTGGGCATCCTGCGTGGCGGTGCTGGCGCACAGGCCGCTTCTGCCACCTTTGCCGCTTTGCCGCCCGAGGTCAAGGCGCTGGCGCGCGAGGCACGTGTGCTGTTGCTGACCAAATCCAATGGCCGATCGACCGTGCACCGGCCCGGGCATCTGGACTACGTGGGCATCAAGCGCTTTGATGCCCAGGGCCAGGTCATCGGTGAGCGCCGTTTTCTGGGCCTCTTCACCTCGATTGCCTACAGCGCCAAGGCGGCCGACATCCCGCTGTTGCGACGCAAGGTGGCAGCGGTCATCGAGCGCGCTGGCTACTTGCCACGCAGCCACACCGCCAAGGCCTTGGTCATGATTCTGGAGCAGTTTCCGCGTGACGAGCTGTTTCAGATCGGGGTTGACGAATTGCACCAGACGGCCATCGGCATCCTCCGCCTGGGCGAGCGCCAGCGCACGCGGCTGTTTTTGCACCGCGACGCCTATGGCCGCTTTGCATCCTGCCTGGTGTACGTGCCGCGCGAGAACTACAACACCGACTTGCGCGCGCGCATGCAAAAGTTGCTGACCGAGAGTCTGAACGGCGAGTCTTCCGAGTTCTCGGTGCAGTTCTCGGATTCACCGCTGGCCCGCGTGCTGATCGTCGTGCGCATGCGCGCTGGTACGCCGCAAACCGCCGATGTGCATGAGCTGGAGCAAAAGCTGGTGGCGATTGCGCGCCGCTGGGAAGACGGGCTGCTCGAAGCCTTGGTCGCAGCCTGCGGCGAAGAACGCGGCAATACCTTGCACGAGATGTATGCCGGCGGTTTCCATGCCGGCTATCGCGACGACCATTCGCCGCGCCAGGCGGTGCACGACATCGAGCTGATGGAGTCCCTGGGCGCAGAGCGCTCGCTGGCGATGAACCTGTATGTGCCGTTGGAAGCGCAGCCTGGCCATCTGCATTTCAGGATGCTGCACGCCGACCAGTTGGCGCCGTTGTCGAAAAGTTTGCCGATGCTGGAGAACATGGGCGTGCAGGTACTGGCCGAGCGGCCCTACGAAGTCGATCGCGCCGATGGCGCACAACGCTGGATCGACGACTTTGCGATGCGCCTGCCGGACCCTGAGGCGCACCCCCAGACGGCGTCGCCGTCGCCCACCGGGAGGGTTGAGCAAAGCGGCCAAGCCACATTTTCTCAATACCTCGACGTCGAACCGTTGCGAGAGCGCTTCCACGAGGCTTTTTTGCGCACCTGGCAAGGCGACAACGACAACGACCCCTTCAACCGGCTGGTGCTGTCGGCTGGCCTGGACTGGCGCGGGGTGACGCTGCTGCGTGCCTACATGCGCTACATGAAGCAGGCCACTTTTACCTTCAGCCGTGCCTACATCCAGCAGGCGATGGCCAGACATGCGCCCATTGCAGCCGATCTGGTGGCGCTGTTCCACGCCCGCTTTGACCCCCAGCTGACAGGCGACCGCGACGCAGTGCAGGCTGAAATCACGGCACGCATCGAAGCCGCGCTGGATTTGGTGTCCAACCTGGATGAAGACCGCATCGTGCGTCAGTACCTGGCCGTCATCCAGGCCACCTTGCGCACCAACTACTTCCAGCGCGACAAAGAGGGGGGCTTGCGGCCCGTGCTGGCTTTCAAGATCGATCCGTCCAAGGTACCGGGGCTGCCCGAGCCGCGGCCGCTGGTCGAGGTCTTTGTCAGCTCGCCGCGTGTCGAAGGGGTGCACCTGCGCTTTGGCAAGGTCGCGCGCGGTGGTTTGCGCTGGTCAGACCGCATCGAGGACTACCGCACCGAAGTGCTGGGGCTGGTCAAGGCGCAGCAGGTCAAGAACGCGGTCATCGTGCCGGTGGGCTCCAAAGGCGGCTTTGTGTTGCGCCGGCCACCAGCGGCCGGTGACCGCGAAGCGCTGATGAAAGAAGGCGTGGCCTGCTACCAGGACTACTTGCGCGGCTTGCTCGATCTGACCGACAACCTGCAGGGCACCATGGTGGTGCCGCCCCAACAGGTCGTGCGCCACGACGGCGATGACCCGTATCTGGTGGTGGCCGCCGACAAGGGCACGGCGACCTTCTCGGACATCGCCAACGCCACCGCCGCTGAGTATGGCTTCTGGCTGGGGGATGCATTTGCCTCGGGGGGCTCGGTGGGTTATGACCACAAGAAGATGGGCATCACCGCGCGGGGCGCCTGGGAGTCGGTCAAACACCACTTTCGCAGCCAGGGCCACGACACGCAAAGAAAGGACTTCACGGTGATCGGCGTCGGCGACATGAGCGGCGACGTATTCGGCAACGGCATGCTGCTCAGCCACCACATCCGGCTGGTGGCAGCCTTTGACCACCGCCACATCTTCATCGACCCCACGCCGGATGCTGCTGCCAGCTTTGCCGAGCGCGAAAGACTCTTTGCACTGCCACGCTCATCGTGGGACGACTACGACAAGAAGCTGCTCTCGCCTGGAGGCGGTATTTACGCGCGCAGCGCCAAATCCATCAAGCTGTCGCCGCAGGCTTGCGAGGCCCTGGGCGTGCACGCCGCGGCCAGCACGCTGACGCCGGCCGAGCTGATGCGCGCGGTCCTGCTGGCGCCTGTGGATCTGTTCTACAACGGCGGCATCGGCACCTACATCAAGGCCAGCAGCGAGAGCCACGCCGACTGCGGTGACCGCGCCAACGACGCCATCCGTGTCGATGGCAAAGAGTTGCGCTGCAAGGTGGTGGCCGAAGGCGGCAACCTGGGCGTCACGCAGCGGGGCCGCATCGAGTTTGCGCTGGCCGGTGGTTTGATCAACACCGACGCCATCGACAACTCGGCCGGCGTGGATTGCTCCGACCACGAGGTCAACATCAAGATCTTGCTCAACGGCGTGGTGGCTGAGGGCGAGATGACCGTCAAGCAACGCGACAAGCTGCTGGCCGAGATGACCGACGATGTGGCTGCGCTGTGCTTGCGCGACAACACCTTCCAGAACCAGGTGCTGGGGGTCACCCGCGAGCGCGCAGCGCACCTGCTGGACGAACATGGCCGCTACATGCGGCACCTGTCGGCGGCAGGGCGCTTGAACCGCCGCATCGAGTTCTTGCCCAGCGACGAAGTGCTGGCCGAGCGGGCCAAGGCCGGGCTGGGTCTGTGCGGGCCCGAGCTGGCGGTGCTGCTGGCCTACAGCAAGATGGCGCTCTACGACGCGGTGCTGGCCTCGGATGTGCCCGAAGACGCCTACATCGCCACCAGTCTGTCGCGCTACTTTCCAGCCAGGCTGCGCCAACCTTTCGCTGGGCAACTGCAGCGCCACCCGCTCAAGCGCGAAATCATCGCCACCCATGTCGTCAACAGCATGGTCAACCGGGTCGGGCCATCGTTTGTGCACCGGCTGAGCGAAGAAACCGGCGCTGCAGCGTCGGACATCGTGCGCGCCTACATGGGTGCGCGCGAAACCTTCGAGCTGGTGCCGCTGTGGGAAGCCAACGATGCCTTGGAGCACCAGATCGACATGGCCACGCAGCAGGCGGTGGTGATTGCCTGCGCCAGACTGCTGGAGCGTGGCGCCGTCTGGCTGCTGCACGAGCGTGAAGCGCTGCGTGATCTGGGTGCGACGATCACCCGCTTTGCGCCGGGCGTGTCGGAGGTCGGCCATGGCCTGGAAGACTGGATGGTCGAGGACGAGCGCCAGGCGCTGCGGCAGCAGACTGCAGAGCTGGTGTCGCGCGGCTTGCCCGAGACGCTGGCGCGGCGCGTGGCGCGGCTGGACGCACAGGCCTCGGGCCTGGACATCGTCGAAGTCGCAGCCGAGCGCGGCTGCGCCATCGGCGACGTGGCCACGGTCTACTTTGGCGTCGGTGGGCGGCTGCGGCTGGGCTGGGTGTCGCAGCACATCGCGGCCTTGCCCGCAGACTCACGCTGGCAGGCGCTGGCCCGCCTGGCGATGCGCAACGAGCTGACAGCGGTGGCGCGCGAACTCAGCGCCTCGGTGCTGAAGAGCACCACTCAGGCAGAGTTGCCCGCCAGCACCGAAGCCGCCGCGCAGATCGACGCCTGGCAAGCGCAGCGCAGCTTCAGGATGGAGCGCGTGCAACGGCTGCTGGCAGACCTGTCGCCATTGCCGGCGCTGGACATGCCGATGCTCTCGGTGCTGTTGCGCGAGTTGCGGTCTTTGATCTGAGGGCTGGGCCCGGCTTCGGGTCAGCCGGCCAGTTGGCGTCTTTGCGCCGGGCGCCCGGTCTTGTGGGCTGAACCCGGGCTGACCCCGGGCCAGAGTCAGGCAGCAGGTTGATTGTCGTCCAGCGGGTGATTGGCGCGCTGCTGCAGGAGCTGCCTGGCTGCCGGGTAGACCACGGTTTCTTCCAGCAGCACATGCTCCTGGTTCAAGGTCACGAACACTGGCAGAGCCTGACGCAGCATCGGCAGGTCGTACCAGTTGTAGCCGCGCGCGATGGCCTCGATCTGCGGGCCCAGCAATCGCCAGTCTTCTTCCAGCCAGCCGTGGTCCTGCTGCAGCCTCTTGACGTGGTGAACCAGCTCGGCATCGTCGCTTTTCAGCAGTGCGGGAAAGACGCGGGTCTCTTCTTCCTGGTGGTGCTGGCGCACTTGCGTTTCAAAGAAGCTGTGCACCTCGGCGGCCAGGCGGCTGGCCTGATCCTGGCGGTCGCCGCTTTCCATTTGCTCGAGCATCTCGGTCAGTTGCTCCAGCATGTGCATCGTTTGTTGATGCGTCTGGTCCAGCAGCTTGAAGTTGGCGGGTCTGGCAATGCTCGGGCGCTCTGGGCGCTCTGGGCGCACTGGGGGTTCCAGGCGGTCGGTGCGGGGTGTGGCGGTAGACATGCAACTTCTCCTGACGCTTGATCACCTGCACATTCTTCGGCGCTCAAGCGCAAAGGCCGTTGCGCCAGGTCAATGCCTGCGGCTTTGGCGGGTACAACGCTGCTGTCAGTGGTCTGCCACGCCTGAGCGGCTCAGGCAGACTGCCATTGCCTGACCAGGCTGTCCGCCACCTCGATGCCTTCGGCCTCGGCGCGCCGGCGCAAGGCTTCGCGACGCGCGCCCGGCAACCTGACGCCTTCGTCTTCCAGCATGTCCTGCACCAGCACCTCCACCCGGCTCAAGAACTGCGCTTGACCGGTCGTCGCATCCGGGTCGATGACGATGAAGGCCTGGCCGATGCCGGGGCGGTTGCCTTCTTCGACGAAGAAGCTGGAGGCTTCGAAGCCGAAGTGGGCGCCGATCAGCGCGCTGACCAGCAACTCCACCACCAGCGCCAGCATCGCGCCTTTGGTCGAGCTGGCCGCGCCCAGGGGCAGCATCGAGCCGGCCAGCGCCGCGTTGGCGTCGGTGGTCGGCTGGCCTTGTGCATCCAGTGCCCAGCCTGCAGGGATGGCTTGGCCCTCCTTGGCCGCCACCATGATCTTGCCGCGTGCCACTTCGCTCAGACTCAGATCGATCATCAGTGGGTCGTGCGGCGCGGCGCGCGGGAACACCGCCGCCACCGGGTTGGTGCCGAAGATCGCATGGCGCCCGCCAGCAGCGGGCATCGCTGCCGGTGAATTGGCGAATCCCAGCCCCACCATGCCGGCCGCAGCCACAGCGCGCAGGTGATCCACCACCACGCCGCAGTGGTGGCTGCGTTGCACGCCAACAAAGGCCACGCCTTGCTGGCGCGCGGTGCTGATCGCTTCGCTGATTGCCAGCGCGCAGGCCTCAAACGCCAGACCTTCCTGGGCGTCCACGATCAGCACCGCGCCTGTGCGGCGCACCACCTGCGGCTTGGCAGCGCCGTTGGCGCGGCCATTGCGCAAGTGGGTGGCGTATTGGCCGACGCGGCTCAGGCCGTGTGAGCCCAGCCCCTGTGATTCGGCCAGCACCAGCGCGCTGGCGGTGTGCCGGGCCATCGACTCACCCGCGCCTGCAGCCTGCAGCACCTGGCTGACCAGTGCCTGTGCTTCTTGAATGGACAGCTTCATGCGAGTGCCTCCAGAATCTTGTCGGCAATCAGAAAGCTGACCCTTTCGTTGGACTCGGCGGTGACGCCGGCGATGTGCGGCGTCAACACCAGGTTGGGGCAGCCTTCAAAGTGCGGTGATGCGGGCAGCGGTTCGGTGCCGAAGACGTCGATGGCTGCGCCGCCCAGGTGGCCGCTGCGCAGTGCTGCCGCCAGGGCCACTTCGTCGACGATGCCGCCGCGCGCGGTGTTGATCAGCACGGCGCCTGGCTTCATGGCTTGCAAACGCTGCGCGTTGATGAGGCCGCGCGTGCTGTCCACCAAGGGCAGGTGCAGGCTGAGGACATCGCTTTCAGCCAATAGTTGATCCAGTGGCGTGCAGCGCACACCCGAATCAGCAAAGGCCGGGTGGGTGGCATCCATCAAGGCATCGCAAGCCAGCACCTGCATGCCCAGCGCTTGTGCCAGGCGCGCGGTCAGTTGACCGATCGAGCCAAAACCCAGCAGACCCAAGGTCTTGCCGGCGCTCTCTCGGCCGTTGGACAGCGCGTTGCGCGGCCACTGGCCGACGGCCACTGCGGCGGTGGACTGGTAACTGCCGCGCAGCAAAAGCATTGCGGTGGCCACCACGTACTCGGCCACGCTCAACGCGTTCGCGCCCGTGGCCGGGATGACCTGCATGCCGCGTTGCTCGCAGCCCCCCACGTCGATGTTGTCCAGCCCCACACCCAGGCGGCCCACCACCTTGCAGCGTGTCAGCGCGGCCAGCAATTCGCCCCGCACCTGTGTGCGGTTGCGCACTATCAGCACGTCTGCGCTGGCGGCCTGGGTCAGCAGGGCCTGCGGTTGATCCACCAGGCCGGGCTCGTAGACCACGGTGTGTTGGGCCTGCAGCCTCGACACGGCGCGCGGGTCCATGAATTCGCAAATCAGGATCTGCATCATCACTTTCTTGCTGGCCGTGCCAGCGACAGGGTCATGGATGGCCTGGGCCACTCGCTGGACAACAGCGCGCTTGAGCAGGTTCAGGGGAGGGGCACCTGCAGCGCGAGCTTGAACAGCGAGTAGAGGCCGCCCGGCACGACCGCGCCCGCAGCGCTGTAGGCCAGCGCCTTGCCCGCCGTCCAGCGCTCATTCTGGGCCACCCCCAGCAGCCATGGCCACTGCACTGTTGAGCAGAAAGCCGGCCACAGGCAAAGCAAAAGCCCAGGCCGGCATCACTGCGGCCACCCCCGCCCGTCGCGCACTCGAGCCGCTCAAGGTGGCCGGGCGATGCCCCTTGCCCAGGGCGCCGCCGGCGCCTGGCTTGTACTGGATGGCCTTGGGTCTGGCGGGTCAGCTTCTCGAACACCGGCTCTTGCAGGCGGGCCGAGATGTCGGATTCGCCACCCGGGGCGAAAGGGATGATGTCGTTGATGGTCTTGACAGGGAACGCCATGGCGGCGCCAGACCAGGCCGAGCTCACTGCCTTCAAGGATGTCAATGCACAAGCCCTCAACCATGCACGCAGCAAGGCTGCAGCGTCATTGGCTGCAACGTTGCCTGATACAGAAGCTTCGGGCGCTTGCCATATGCGGCTGATTCATGCGCTTTCGTACAGCCGCGTCAGCACAAACTCGCGGTGCCCCAGCGCTTCGGCAGCGGTCAGGCGGCCGTTGGCGGTGCGCAGCATGTTCTCCAGCAACTTGTCGCCGGCCTGGTCGAGTGTGATCTCGCGCTGCAGCAGGCCCGAGCTGTCCACGTCCACGTGCTCGCTCATCAGGCGTACCGTGCGTGGGTTGGCGCAGATCTTGATGACCGGCAGGATCGGGTTGCCGATCACGTTGCCCTGGCCGGTGGGGAAGAAGTGCACCACGTAGCCGCTGGCGGCGCACAGCGTCACCATCTCGGCCGCGGCTGAGGATGAGTCCATGAACCACAGGCCCGGATGGGTGGGCATCTCGGCTTTGTCCAGCACACCGTCCACGCTGCACTTCTTGCCGATCTTCTGGATGTTGCCCAGGGCCTTCTCTTCAATCGTCGTCAGGCCGCCGGCGATGTTGCCCTTGGTGGGCTGGCTGTCGCTCAGGTCGCTGGTCTTGTGGCGGTTGATGACGTCCTGGTAGCGGTCGAACATGAACATGAAGCGCTCGCGCACCTGGTCGTTGGCGCAGCGGGCGGCCACGATGTGCTCGCCACCGGTCAGCTCGGTCGTCTCACCGAAACACAGCGTGCTGCCCAGGCCGTGCAACTTGTCAAATGCATCCCCCACGGTGGGGTTGGAGCCGCAGCCGCTGGTGGTGTCGCTCTCGCCGCACTTGGTGCTGACCCACAGCTCGTGGATCGGGCACACCTCGCGCTGTTTTTCGCTGGCCCACTGCACGTATTCGCGTGCCGCCTTGCTGGCTTTCATGATCGTCTCGTGGTCGCCGTGGCCCTCGATGCCGAAGCCCAGCACTGGTTTGCCAGTGGCGGCGATACCGTCCACCACCTTCTTGGTCCAGCTTTCTTCGATGCCGATGACCACCACCGCTGCGACGTTGGGGTTGCAGCCGGCGCCGATCAGGGTGCGAAAGTGCAGGTCCAGGTCGGCGCCAAACTGCAGCCGGCCGTAGGGGTGCGGGATGGCCAGCGCGCCCTTGATGTTGTGCGCCACGGCTTCGGCCGAGGCGTTGCTCAGGTCGTCCAGCGGCAGGATGATGACGTGGTTGCGCACGCCGACGCGGCCGTTTTCACGGCGGTAGCCCAGGAAGGTGGTGCTCTTGTCGATGACGGACATGGGGTCTCTCTCAGAAAGTTGTGTGCGGTGCGCGGGGGAATGACGGGCAATGACGGGCAATGACGGGTTTCAAGCGGCTGCAAGCGAAGCCGCCGCAGATCACCAGCGTTTGGTCTTGATGTTGTGAACGTGGGCGTGTTCGCCCGCTTGAACGGCCTGGACGACCTTGCCCATGTCGATGCCGTACTTGATCACGGTATCGCCCACCGCCATGTTCTTCAGCGCTACTTTGTGGCCAATGGGGATGTCCTGCTTGGCATCCACATTCATCATGCGGTCTTCGTCCATGATCCAGCCGTTCAATGCCATACCGGCTTTGACGCCTTCCACCACCACGACGGCAACGCTGTCATGCGCGTCGTGCAATACAAAGTGAATCATCTCTTGGGCTCCTGTTGGGTCGTTGTGCGGGTGCGGGTGAGGGTGCGGGTGCTGAGGCGGGTACAGAGGCGGGTGCTTGTGCTTGTGCTCGTTGATGGGCTGGTGCGCATGGGCGGGTGCCTACGCTGCCAACTGGATGGCGACAGAAGAGGGAGCCGGCACGCCACGAGTTCCTCAACTCTGCGACGGAAACACCAGTATCGGTGGCCGGAGGGTACGGCGTCAAACCAGTCATATAGATGACATGAATGAATGGTTTGCGCAGATCGGCTGGGGCCTGCTTCGAACCTAGGGGTGGGTTTGTCTTCACAATGATGGCAAGATGGGGGCTGGCCACCCGTCAGCTGGCCTGAGAGGCCGAGAGTCTTTCGATCATGCCCACTCATCACGCCAAAAGACGCCCGCTCGTCGATGCAAATGCGCGCCATAGCCCGAGTTGTGGCTGTGCTTTGCGCCCGGATCGGACGCCCTTTGACGCGCTGCTTGGTCAGGCTCGAAAAACTCTCAGCCTCTGAGCCTGCGCCAGCTTTCCTCAGGAGTTACTTCGTGTTTTTGCTTTCCCCCACCACCCGAACGGCGGCATTGCCACTTGCGCTGAGTTGCCTGGCGCTGGTGATATTGCTGGTGGGATGCGCCGCACCTGCGCCGCCACCCCCACCCCCACCCCCCCCACCACCCGCAGAAAGGCCGCAACCCAGCGCCGCCGAGGCCGAAGCGCTCAAGCGGGTGCGTTTCGAGGACACAGCCCAAGGCGCCAGGGCGGTGCTCGACGATTCCATCCTCTTTGAGTTTGGCAAATCCGATCTGGCACCCTCGGCTGACCTGGTTCTGGACGCGCTGCGTCCAGCGCTTGCGCGCGCTCGCGGCGTGATCATCGTTGAAGGCCACACCGACAGCGTCGGCAGCGACGCCTTCAACCTGGAGCTTTCCAAGCGTCGCGCCGAAAGGGTGCGAGACGCTCTGATCAAACGTCAAGTGCCGCCCGAGCGGGTGCGAGCGGTTGGCCTGGGTTCTACTTCGCCGCGCGTGAAGCCGGAGCGCAGCGACGAAGACCGGCGGTTGAACCGACGCGCAGAGTTCTTGTTTCCTGACGAGACGGTGGCGTCGCTGGACGGACGTGCCGCAGACTCGACACGCCAGACTTCTTTGGGCGCTCTTGGCGGGACTCTGAAAAGCACCAGCGACCAGGTCGGCAGCCAAGCCAAAGGGGCCGAAGTCGCTGCGCCTGCAGCGGCCAGGAAGTCAGGCAACTGACACTGTCATGCGGCCCAGCCTGCGGCAGTTTGGTCGGCTGGCTTCTTTGAGGTTGGTCTTGCGCATGGTCTTGCGCCTGGTCTTGAGCCTTGTCGGGTCGCTGGGCTCGGCCATGGGCTTGTCGCTGGGACTGAGCTTGGGTGCAGCGGCCTCTGACGCTTCAGCGCCTACTGGGCAAAGCAGCGTGCGCAGCAGCGCCGCCACGGCGCAACTGGTGGTGGCGAGCTACCGCCTGACGCCCTATCTCAGCGCGGACGGCCAGCACCTGGTGGTGCATGTGCTGCCCATGCGAGCAGGCAATGAAGAGCAGATCGTGGATGCACGCACAGGGCAGCGTTGGGCCGGCACGCCTGCGCAGGTGATGGCCACTTTCAACAGGCTCGGCACCGAGACCCCGCAAGATGCCGCGCGTGGCAGCGCGTTTGACCAGCAGATGATGAAATTGCTGGGCTGCGTGCCGCCGGTGGCTTTTTGCACTTCGCCTGCCGATGCAGATCAAATGTTGTTGATGGGCCTGTCGCCCGACGGCGTGCTGCGCATGCAGGTGCGAGACTTGCGCGGCTTGCTGCAAGCCATGGATCGGCTGATGGCAGGGCTCGGTTCGGCCCAATCATCGGGCCTGGACGCCAAAGACTGGCAGCTGCTGCAATGGGCTTCCTACGACCCGGCACGCCGCCAGCGCTGGCTGGACGCCTTGCGCAGCGTCGACTCGGTGGCGAATTGGGAAGCGGTGGTCCAGACAGCGCAGTCGGGTCCGGAGTTGCTGCGCTGGCCGAAGATGCAGCCACTGGCTGACGCATCGGCCTCGCTCGACCTGCGCGCTGAACTCGAATTGCTGGCGCTGCGGCTGAACGTAAGTTTGCTGGCCCAGGCCGCCAGCCGAGGCAACGACCCTGCGCTGCTGCCCTCGCTGGCAGACGCACTGTTGCTGGGCAGCCAGGTGGGGTTCAGGGGCGATGTCGCCAGCCATCTGGTGCAGGAGTTGATGGCGCGTGAGCCCGCCCAACAGCGCTTGTTGGCGCAGGGGCTGGCGGACCAGGCGCAACGCCGCCGAGAGCACACTTTGTGGTGTTATGCCGCCTGGATGAGTCGCCAGTCCTGTGGTGGCCGGCCGCCTTGGGCAGATCCGCCTTCGCCAGCAGCGGCTGATGCGGCCCCTGCAGCAGATGCACCCGATGCGGCTGCGCCCGTTCGCCCCGCGCGGGCCGAGCCTGCAGCCCAGCCCGCACCCCAGCCTGCACCCCAGCCTGCAACCGAGCCAGCGGTCAAACCCGCGACCCGAGTTGCTTTGACGCCCGGCGCCTCGGCTGAAGCGCTGAGTACCACAGGCAACGCGACAGTCGGCACGACAGTCAGCGCGGCCCTCACTGGCGCTGGCGACGCGCAGCAGGAGTGGCTGCGTGTGCAAGGCCAAGCCAATCAACCGCTGTTGCTGGCCTATGCAGAGACCAGTGGCCACATGGCGCCGGAGCAGGGTGCCGTGGCCGGCTTGTCATTTGTCGCACGCAGCTTGGGGCCCTTGCAGGAAGGCCGTTTCGAGGTCCAGATCCGACCCAGCAGCAACGCCCCGTTGCAGTTGCGATTCGGCAGCTACCGGGTGCGTGTGCGGCTGGTCCTGGACTACACACGCGAAGACCGTTGTCGGCTGGATCTGCTGTGTCTGTTCAGCGCCAACCCCAGGCATGCGCGCACCGAGAGGCGCGACCTGGTGTATTTGCTGACCCCCGGCAACAGCCACACAGCACGCCAGGGGGCCGACTTTGGCAGCCTGGTCCCTCTGGCTGCGGACGGCAACCCGCGTTACGCCAGCACCTTGAAGGAAGCACGACTGGCCGTGGACAGCGTGCGTTTTGAGCTGCAATGACGACGCCGCTGCCGGATCCAGCATCAGGGCCCGACGGCGGCCGCAACGGCGGCATCAACAGCGGGTTCAACAGCGGGTTTACTGGCGGACCCAATAGCGGCCTTGACATCCCTGACGAGATCACGCAGCAGCGTTACGCGATGGCGCTGCCGTCGGGCAGCTTGCTCAACGGCAAGTTCGAAGTGCTCAACGTGATCGGCAAACCCGGTGGGTTTGGCATCGCCTACAGCTGCCTGGACCAGCGCCTGGGCCGCCACGTGGTGGTCAAGGAGCTGTTTCCGGTCGGTTTGGTGCAACGCGTGCGGGGCAGCGCCCAGGTTCAGGTGCTGGAGTCGAGCCTGGCCAGCGACTTTGAGCTGCAGCTGCAGCTGATGCAGAGCGAAGCGCGCAAGCTGGCGGCGCTGGACCAGGTGACGGCAGTGGTGCAGGTCTTCGAGTACTTCACGCAGAACAACACCGCCTACATCGTGATGCAGCAGGTGCCCGGCCGCCCGCTGAGCGACTGGTTGCGTGACGGCAAAGGAGTGTCGGTCGCGCAATTGATGCGCTGGCTGTGGCCGCTGCTGCAGGGCCTGCAAGCCGTGCACGGCGCTGGCGTGCTGCACCGTGACGTCAAACCCGACAACGTGCTGATCGACGCCAACGACCAACCGGTGCTGATCGACTTCGGCAATGCCGCCGCATTGAGTGAGCACAGCGCACACTCCGACCGTCACTTCGCAGTCTCGCGCTACTACGGCGCGCCCGAACAGTACGCCAACGATCTCAAGCAGATGGGGCCCTGGACCGACATCTACTCGGTGGGCGCGCTGATGTACACCGCGCTGTGCGGCAAGCGGCCGGCAGACGCCCTCAAGCGCCTGGCGGGCCAGCCGCTGGTGCCGGTGCTGCAACTGGCTTCGGATGTGCCGCTCGAGCTGGCGCGCACGGTGGAGGCTTGCCTGGAGCTGATGGCGCAGCGCCGCCCCGCAGATGTCAGCGAACTGTGCAGGCGGCTGTTGCCCTGGCAGCCGATGGCGCACCACTGGACCGAGGCGCTGCCCGACAACCGCTTTGGCGCTCGCATGCGGGGGGTGCACCAGCACTTGCAGGCAGGTCATGCGTTGCCCGGCGTTTGGCACTGGCCGGCGGGTCTGGGCCAGGGCT
>JBBQIB010000035.1:0-22522 GCA_038324515.1 Burkholderiales bacterium | reverse complement strand
CGCTTGGCAACCGCCTGCACGCAGGGCGTGGTGACGCCGAACATCGTCAGACCCAGCGCGGGTTTGGTGATGGCACTTTCCGCCGGCGGATGCGTCACCATGCCGGCCAGCGCATGCGCGGCGTTGGCCAGTACTTTTTCGCTGATGCGGTTGATGCCCTGCACGTCCGTGACCGAATACATCATGCAGATGTCGCTCGGGCCGACGTAGGGGCGCGTGTCGCCGCTGGCCATCGTGCTGACCATCACCTTGGGCACGCCAATGGGCAGGGCGCGCATGCCCGACGTGGCGAGCGACGTGCCGCCCGAGCCGCCTGCAGAGATGATGCCGCCCAGGTCGCGCCGCGTGAGCACGTAATGTTCGAAGGCCAGCGCCATGCCGGCCACAGCGCTGCCGCGGTCGCCGCTGAACACTGCCGCTTCACCCTGCGGGTGGTGGCGTGCGACCTCACGCGGGTGCACGCTGGCGGGTGAAGGCTTGCCACTGGTCGAGAGGTCGACCGTGACCACGCGAAGGCCCAGCTTTTCCAGGCACTGGCGCAAGAAGAACAGTTCGCGCGCCTTGGTGTCGAAGGTGCCGGCCACATAGGCGGCACGCACACTGGTGGCGGCGACGGGGAACTCCAGCACTTTGCCCGAAGTGCTGGCCTGACTCCCTTTCCCGCCATCCGCAGACGCAAGCCTTTGGCCTTCGCCAGCAGGCGCAGGTGAAGACCCACGCGCGACGTCGGTGACAGTGGCAGAGGCGCTCTCCGCATTCCAACGGTTGAAGCCGCGCACGGTGCGCGGTGTCAGGTCGTTCAGCGACGGCGCGCCGTCGCCATATACCCGCTGCACGGTGTACACCTGCTGCGGCTCAGCATCCGCAGCCGGCGGTGGCGCAGCTTCTTCTTCGGGCTCGTCGTGCCCGCCGCCGCTCTTCACGCCCAGCAATTGTTCCTGCAGCGCGCGGTCGGCCGCCAGGGTCGACGCCGGCATCAGGTGGGCGATGCGGCCGTTGACCATCACGCCGATGGTGTCGGCCACGTCCAGCACCACGCCCAGGTTCTGCTCGATCAAGAGAA
This sequence comes from Burkholderiales bacterium, assembly GCA_038324515.1. Classification (GTDB taxonomy): domain Bacteria; phylum Pseudomonadota; class Gammaproteobacteria; order Burkholderiales; family Burkholderiaceae_C; genus Rubrivivax. Next base: position 21,459 of record JBBQIB010000035.1, on the reverse strand, counting down.
TGCTGATCTCGCCTTCGGCCACCAGGGCCCGCAGCGACTGTTCGACGTGCTGCACGATCACCGGCGCCAGGCCTTCGGTGGGCTCGTCCATGACGAGCAACCGCGGCTGCAGCAGCAGCGCGCGGCCGATGGCCAGCATCTGCTGCTCACCGCCCGACAGTTGCCCGCCGCCGTTGCCCTTGCGCTCTGCCAGCCGCGGGAACATGGTGTACACACGCTCGACATCGCGCGTCTTGCGCGCCACCAGCTTCAGTGTTTCGTCCACCGACAGCGAAGGCCACACGCGCCGCCCTTGCGGCACGTAGGCAATGCCGCGCTGCGTGATCTGGTTGGGGCTCAGGCCGAGGATCTCTTCACCCGCCAGCTTGATGCTGCCACTGGCCGGCACCAGGCCGGTGATGGCGTTGCACAGCGTGGTCTTGCCCATGCCGTTACGGCCGACGATGCCCAACACGCCGCGCTCGATGCGCAGGCTGACGCCCTGCAACGCGTGGGCGCGGCCGTAGTACACGTCCAGGCCGTCCACGACCAACATCGGCGCCTTGGACTTGTCTGCCGGTTCAACTGCGCGGTTCCACCAGGCCATCAGTGCGCACTTCCCTGTTTTCCACCCATGTAAATGGCCTGCACCTGCGCGTCGTTTTCGATCTCGTCCGGCGTGCCGTGTTTGAGCACGAGCCCGTTGTGCATCACGGTGACGCGCTCGACCACGCGCAGCGCGATGTCCAGGTCGTGTTCGATGAGCACGAAGCTCATGTGCGCCGGCAGCCCGCGCAACAAGGCCACCAATTCGCGGCGCTCGGCCGGCGACAGCCCGGCTGCCGGTTCGTCAAACAGAATCAGCCGCGGCGCACCGGCCAGCGCCATGCCGATCTCCAGCTGCCGCTGCTGGCCGTGCGCCAGGTTGCCCACCAGCTCGTGCGCCAGGTGGTCCAGCCGCACGCGGTTCAGGATGTCGTCGGTGGCCAACTGCGAAGCATGTGCGGCCGGCGCGCGCCAGAAGCTGAAGCGCGCACTGCCGACGCCACGCACAGCCAGGAACAGGTTGTCGCGCACGCTCAATTCCTTGAACAGCAGCGACGATTGGTAGGTGCGCCGCAGCCCCTTGCGGATGCGTTCATAGGGCTGCAGCGCGGTGATGTCTTCGCCGAAGAACAGGATCCTGCCCGCGGTAGGCGGGAAGTCCCCCGTGATGGCGTTGAACAGCGTCGTCTTGCCGGCCCCGTTGGAGCCGAGCACGGCGTACTTCTGGCCCGCGGCCACGGTCAGCGACACGTCATCCACGGCGCGCAAGGCACCGAAGGCGCGCGTCACGCCTTCGAGCACCAGCGCGTCGCCGCTCATCAGCGGCTTGTTGGCGGCGGGCGCGGTCGCACCCGCCACAACACGCGCCGCAACACGCTCCGCTGCAGCGCGCCTTGGGCTCAGGTTACTGATCGAGGCCACGGGTTCAAAACACCATCAGGGACAGGCAGGTGTGTCGCGCGTGCCCAATTGGAAGTCTTCCTTTTTCATGCCCAACGTCTGATCGACGTTGTCGACCTTGCGCAAGACCTTGGTGGACAGGTTGCCTTGTGCGTCCTTCACCACTTCGGTGACGAAGGTGGTGCCGATGGCCTGGCGGTTGGCGTCCAGCCGCACATCGCCCGTGGGCATCTTCAGCACCATCTTGGACAGGGCCTCGCGGTACTTGACCTGGCCGCCGCTCAAGTCGCCGTTGACCGCAGCCAAGGCGTCCAACGTAGCTTTCATGTTCGTGTAGTACACCAAGGCAAACAGGCTCGGGCTGGGGAAGCCGCCTGCCGACACCGGGTAGGCCTTGCGGTAGTCGGCCACAAAGGCGCGCCAGTCGGCACCGTCGAAGTTGTCGGCCACCGGGCCGGCGGAGATGGTGCCGACCAAGGAATCTCGGCGCTTGCCCTTGTAGTTCAGCACGTCCTGGCTGACGGTGATGCTGCCGCCCATCATCGGCAGGTCGCCGCCGGCGTTTTCGTACTGGGTGAGGAAGTTCACCGCGTCGGCGCCGCCCAGGATGACCAGCAGCGAGTCCACGTCTTTGGGGATGCGCGCGATCACCGAAGAGTAGTCCTTGGCGCCCAGCGGCACCCAGGCCTTCAACGGCACCTTGCCGCCCAGGCGGCAGTACTCGGCCATGAAGCCTTGCACCTGGCTGTAGGGGAAGGCGTAGTCCTCGGCGATGATCATCGTGCGCTTGTAGCCCTTGTCCATGGCCGCCTTGCCCAGGCCCACCATCCACTGCGCACCCTCGGTGTTGAAGCGGAAGAAGTTGGGGCTGGGGTTGACCAGGGTGGTGGCCTGCGCGCCCGAGCCGCCGTTGATGAAGGTGACCTGCGGCTGCGTCTTGGAGTAGTCCTTGACGGCAATGCCTTCACCGCCGGACAAGGGGCCGACCATGATCTCGACCTTGTCCTGCTCGACCAGCTTGCGCGTGGCGTTGACGGCCACGTCGGGCTGGGCGTTGGAGCTGGCCTTGATGAGCTCGATCTTGCGCCCGGCCACCACGCCGCCGCGCTGGCTGAGCGCCAGTTCAGCGCCGCGCATGCCGTCGGCACCGCCGGCTGCAAACGGGCCTTCCAGCGTGGCCAACAGGCCAATTTTCAGCGGCGCGCCTTGTGCAAAGGCCGTGCCTGAAACGGCTGCCACGGCGGCTGCACACAACATCGAACGGATCCAGATTCTTTTGCTTACTTTCACGGTTGTCTCCTGGGGGTTGAAGTCAAGACCTGGCTGGGGCCGAAGCGCATGCGCAACTTCGCCCACAGACCGAGCAGGCCGTCGGGGGAAAACAAAACGATGGCGAGGAACACACCACCGATGACGAGGTTGAAACGTTCGCGGTCGATCAGGTCGATGGCGAAGGTCTGCAACAGGATGAAGACGATGGCGCCCAGAAAGGCGCCGATGGGGTGCTTCATGCCGCCGAGCACGGCAATCACCAACACGTTGATCAGCCAGCCGGTGCCTACTGAACCCGGGCTGATGAGGCCGTTGTACCAAACCAGCAGCACGCCGCCGACTCCGGCCAACAGGCCCGACACCGCGTAGGCCAGCACCCGCGTGGCGGTGACGTTGAAGCCCAGTGCATTCATGCGCCGGGCGTTGTCGCGGGTGCCTTGCAGCGCGATACCGAACGGCGTTCTCACCAGCCACTGGATAAAGAAGTAGCCGGTCATGGACCAGAACAGGCAGAGGAAGTAAAACGGCAGCGGGGCGCGCCAGTTGATGCCCAGAACAATGGGCGGATAGACCTTCTGGAAGCCCTGGAAGCCGTTGAACACGGTGTAGTTCTGCAGCACCAGGTAGTAAAACGCCACGCCGATGGCCAGCGTGATCATGATGGTGTAGATGCCGTCGGTGCGCACCGACAGCCAGCCGATCAGCGTGCTGCAGACCACGGCAATCAGCAGCGCCAGCGGCACCACGATGCCCCAGTGCCAGCCCAGGCTGCTGGCAGTGCCGCTGACACCGAGCACCGCCACCGCATAACCGGCCATGCCGGCCACCGACATTTGCGCCAGCGAGACCATGCCGCCGTAACCGGCCAGGAAGCTCAGCGACAGCGCAATCAGGCCAAAGATCAGCGACTGCGCCGCGACCTGGTAAGTGAAGAAGGGCGAGGCCACAAAGGGCAGCAGCAGCACGAAGGCCAGCACGAACACGTGCCGTGCCGCCAGCGTGCGCCACAGGAACTTCAGCCAGCGCGGGGCATTGCTGTTGGCGTAGGGGTCGACCATACCCAAACCCGCGCCCGCGCCGGCGGGCGCAGCCCGCACGGCGGCTAGCGGCAGCGGGCGCACCACGGCAGCGGTCAAGCCGGTGCCCATGGCGCGGCGCCATTTTGCGGCGCTCATACTTTGGCGCTCAAACTTTGGTGCTCATACGGCGGCGCTCGTACTTTGGCATTCATACGGCGGCATTCATAGGGATGCACTCATGCTGGCCGGCCCATGATGCCGCGCGGTCTGAAGGCCAGCACGACGATCAGAATGACAAAGGTGAAGACCACGCTGTAGGTGGGTGCGTAGGCCAGGCCGTAGGTTTCCGCCAGACCGAGAATCGCTGCGCCAATGGCCGCGCCAGGTACGCTGCCCATGCCGCCGACGATGACCACGATCAGCGAAGCCAGCAGCAAACGTGTGTCTTCGCCGGGCACCATGCTCAGTTCCACCGCACCGATGACGCCGCCAAAGCCGGCCAGGCCAGCGCCCAGCATGAAGGTCACCGCAAACACCAGGTTCACATTGACGCCGGCCGCAGCCAGCATGGCGCGGTCATCGACGCCGGCGCGAATCATGGTGCCCACGCGCGTGCGGTTGAGCAGCCACCACAGGAAGATGCCGATGGCAATGCCGAAGCCCAGCAGACTGAGCCGGTAAGCCGAATAAGCTTTGATGATGGGGATGCCGCGGATGGGGCCTTGCAGCAATTCCGGGGCCTCCATCTGGTAGACCTGCCCGGTGAAGATCCACAGCAGGACGTCGGCAATGACGATGGACAGGCCGATGGTGACCATGGTCTGGCGCAAGTCCTGCCCCTGCATGCGCTTGAGGATCAGGACCTGGATCAACAAACCGGCGATGGCTGCCGCCAGAAAACCCGCCGCCAGGGCGATGATCCACCAGCCGGTTTCGCGCGCCACCACGTAGCCCACGTAACCCCCCAGCAGGTAGAGCGAGCCGTGCGCGAGGTTGACGTTGCGCATCAAGCCGAAGACCAGCGTGAAGCCGCTGGCAACGATGAAATACAGCGAGGCCAGCGTCAGGCTGTTGAGCATCGTCACCAGGTACAGGCGGGTGTTGTCCACCAGCGCCCAGACCGAGAACACCGCGATCGGGCCGCCCACCAGCAGCACTGTTGCGAGCCGCTCGCCCCGGGTCATCATGCGGCGTGGCCCCAGGCGCGCTGCGAGGCCATGGCAGGTGACTTTGCAAACACGCCGTCTTTCATCACCGCCAGGATGCGCTTTTGGTCGCGCAGGATGGACAGGTTGGCCAGCGGGTCGCCATCGACGAGCAGCAGGTCGGCGAGCCAGCCTTCCTTGACGGCACCCAGCTCATGCCCGCGCAGCATGATCTGCCCGCCGTACACGGTGGTCGCGCGGATGGCTTCCATGGGCGTGAAGCCCAGGTACTTGACGAAAAATTCGAGGTCGCGCGCGTTCTGGAAGTGCGGGTTGAAGGCGAAGCCGTAGTCGCCGCCAGGCAGCACGCGGATGCCGCGCTTGTGCATCTTGCTCAGCGACTCCAGCGCGGCCTCCCATTCCTGCTGGTAGCCCCAGTCCAGCGCCATCTGGTGCGTGATGCCGAAGGCCTCGGCCTCGTGCAGCACGGCGTGCAGGATGCCGATGCCGGGGACGACGAAGACGCGGTCCTTCACGGCCTCCAGCATGTCGAGCGACTCGGTGTCGGTGAAGCTGGCGTGGTAGATCAGCTCGATGCCGTGGCGCAGCGCCTGCTTGACGCTGGCGTTGGAGCGCGCATGCACGATGATGCGCTTGCCGCGCATCTTCACTTCTTCGGCGGCGGCGGCGACCTCGGCGTCGGTCATCCAGGTGGTGTGGGCATCGGCGCCGCGCACGAAGTTGTCGCCCGAGAGGTTGAGCTTGACGCTGTCGCAGCCGAATTTCAGGAACATGCGAACGGCCTTGCGCATCTCTTCGGCGCCGGTGACGTTGACGCCGAAGCTGAAGTCGGGGAAGGGCAGGTGCGGCAGCGTCTCGTCACCCAGGCCGCCGAGGACGGTGATCTCCTGGCTTGCGGCCAGATAGCGCGGCCCGGGGATTTGCCCGCTTTCGATGGCGTTGCGGATCACCACGTCCAGCCGCGGCTTGGCGCAGGCCGCGCCCAGGCAGCTGGTAAAGCCTGACTCGAGGTACTTCTTGGCCACCTTCGCGCACCACAGCACATGCTCTTCGAGCGGCATGGTCTGGATGCCGGCCAGCGTGGCGGCGTCGTTCCAGCTGATGTGCGTGTGCGCCTCGACCATGCCCGGCATCAGCGTAGCGCCGGCGCCGTCGATGACGGTGGCCCCACCCGGTGTGATGGGCGCCGTGCTGCGGCCGACCTGACGGATGCGGTTGCCGCTGACCAGCACGCTGCCGCTGTAGGGCAGCGTGCCGGTGCCGTCGAGGATGCGGACGTTGGTGAACAGGGTTTCCATGCTCGTATTCCTCAAGTGGCCCAGCGGTTGGGGGCGCCCGGCGCGGGCTGGCTCAGTGGGCTCAGCGGCCGCCCTTGACGCAGCGGCGGCGCGCGGTGGAAGACCCCGTCTTTCATCACCGACAGGATGCGGCTCTTGTCCTGCAGCACCGTGATGTCGGTCAGCGGGTCGCCGTCGATCAGCAGGATGTCGGCCAGGCAGCCCTCGCGGATGTAGCCGATGGTCTTGCCCATCTTCATCATCGGGCCGCCCCACGCTGTGGCCGAGAGCAACGCTTCCATGGTGCTCATGCCCACCATCTTGACAAAGTACTCCAGGTCCTTGGCGTTGGTGCCATGCGGCGTCCAGGCAAAACCGTAGTCGCCACCGGGCAGGATGCGGATGCCGCGCTTGCGCATCGCCTTCATGCTCTCGATGGCGGCTTCCAGCTCGCGGTGATAGCCCATCTTCTTCGTGATCTCGGGTGTCAAGCCCCACTGGCCCGCGTGGTGGCTGGTGTTGATCAGCCAGGCCAGACCGGGTGCCACGTGGTGGGCCAGCTTGTTGGCCTCAAGCATGTCGAGCGTTTCGGTGTCAGTGAAACTGGCGTGGTAGATGACCTCGATGCCTTGCTTGACGCACTGCTGAATCGACCAGGTGCTGCGCGCGTGCGCCGCCACGCGCTTGCCCCAGGCTTTCGCCTCTTGCACACAGACGCGGATCTCTTCTTCGGTGAACTGGCTCATCTCGCCGGGCATGCCGGTGATGGACTCGCCGCTCAAGTTGATCTTCAGCGAATCGACGCCGTACTTGGCGAACATGCGCACGCAGCGGCGCATTTCTTCGGCACCGCTGACGACCGCGCCGAAAGCAAATTCAGGTTGCGGCAGGTGCGGCAAGGTGGTGTCGCCCAGACCGCCGGGCACCGTGATCTCCTGGCTGGCAGCCAGATACCTTGGCCCGACGATGGTGCCGTCGTTGATGGCGTTGCGGATCACCACATCCAGCCGCGGTTTGGCGGCCGCAGCGCCCACGGCACTGGTCCAGCCCATGTCGAGGTAGAGCTTGGCCACTTGCGCACACCACAGGATGTGCTCTTCGGGTGGCATGCGCTGGATGGCGTCCAGGCTGGGCTGGTCGTTCCAGCTGAAATGGGTGTGCGCCTCGATCATGCCGGGCATCAGGAATGCGCCGCCGCCGTCGATGACCAGCGCGCCGGCGAGCGCCGATGAACCGGGCGGCGAGCGTTGGCCATAGCCAGTCTTGACGACGCGGCTGATGGTGTTGCCTTGCACCAGCACGTCGCCGGTGAAGGGCGTTTCGCCGCCGCCGTCGAAGATGCGCACGTTGGTGTAGAGCACGTCGGCCATGGGTTTCCTTGTCAGCGAACGTGAAGCAGAAAATCGCGCAGCAAGCGCTGGCACTCTTGCGGTCTTTCCAGCATCGGCCAGTGGCCGCAGCGGTTCAGCACCTCGACCCGTGCGCCACTCAGTTTGTCGGCCAGGGCCCGGGCCCCCGACAAGGGCGTAACGCGGTCCTCATCGCCGTTGACGACCAGCACCGGGCAGCTGATGAGCTCGGTGCGCGCGGCTTGGGCCTCGGCCAGCGCGATGCAGTTGCGCGCAAAACCTTCCGCGTGCTGCGCGGCGATGCACTCGCGCACGAAGGCCACCGTCACCGGTTGGCTCTCGAAACTGCTGGCCGACAAAGCGTATTCGGAAATGCCATCGGCAATGCCGAACATGCCCTGGCTGCGCGCCGCCGCGGCACGCTGCACCATGCCTTCGCGCATCGCCGTGTAAGGCTCACTCAAAGCACCGAACAGCGCCAGGCTGCGCACCAGCCCGGGCGCCTTCACGGCCACGTGCTGGCACACGATGGTGCCCATCGAATGGCCGACGAAGTGGGCGCGTGTGATGCCCAGCGCCGCGCAGATGTGGATCAGGCTGTCGGCAAACACCGCCATCGAGAGCTGCCCGCGGTTCGGGCCGTCGTCGGCCACCGCGTGGGCGTGGCGCGAGCGTGCTGCGCCGGGCAGTTCCACGCGCACGGAGCGGTGCCGCGCCAGCGCCGGCAGCAACGGCGTCCAGGCGTTGATGCTGCCGCCCAGGCCGTGCACCATGAGCACGGCGTCGCCCTCGCCGCGGCTGTCCACCGCCATTTTGTCGATCCAGAGGATGGCCATGATCGACCGACTCTCTCAGGCCACGAAGCGGTTTTCGATGGCACCGATGCCATCGATCTCGACGCGCACCACGTCACCCGCCCGCAACCAGCGCGGCGGCGAAAAACCCATGCCCACGCCGGCAGGGGTGCCGGTGGCGATGACGTCACCCGGGTGCAGCGTGATACCGCGCGAGCAGGTCTCGATCAGCGTGGGGATGTCAAAGATCAGGTCGGTGGTGCGTGCCTCTTGCCGCAACTCGCCGTTGACCCAGCCACGCACACGGGTATCGCGGCCATCCAGCTCGTCGGCCGTGACGATGCACGGCCCCATCGGGCAGAAGGTGTCGAAGCTCTTGCCCAGATCCCATTGCGAATGGCGCATCTGCACATCACGCGCCGTCACGTCGTTGAGCACCGTGTAGCCAAAGACATGGTCCATTGCCCGTGCTCGTGTGATGTTGATGCCGCCGCGGCCGATCACCACCGCCAGCTCGCTCTCATAGTCGATTTGTGTCGATACCGCAGCCCCTGGCAGCCGAACCTCAGCCACCGGCCCGACCACACATTCTGCGAACTTGCTGAAGACGATCGGCCAGCCGTCTTCTTGTGCCGGGTTGGACTGAAAGACGCTGCCCGCCAACTCGGCAGCATGCGCCCGGTAGTTGCGGCCCACGCACAACAGGCTGCGCAGCGGGCGCGGCAGCGGGGCGCAGAGTTGCACGGCATCGCGCGGCAACCGCGGGCCTGCTGCTGCAGGCAGGCTCTGGCCCTCGGCCAGCAACTGGATCAGTCCCAATGCGCCGCTTTGGGGCTTTGCTGCTGCCAATGGCGTCAGCTCTTTCCCGTCTGCACTGAGCAGACCGGTGTGAACCTTGCCACCCCAAAGCCATGTTGCCAAGCGCATCGGCGCTGTCTCCAATCTCGATCTTGTGAGGCCTTGCCCGTGTCATCCGGGGTGGCCAGGGCATGCCTGCTTTGGGTCTGTCCCTGGCTGGCAATTCCCTTGCGGGTATTTCCCCTGCGGGTATATTCCAAGGTGAGACGCTTGTCTCAAAATGGGATGGCTGCATGATACGGTCCAGGCTTGTCCCTTCACAAGGACGGTACGGGCCCCGAGCATCCGGATATACCCTCAATCAACACTGAATGAACCGTCCCTCGACTCTGCTGGCACAGGATTCGACCCCGGCTCGGCCGTCAATCCCGAGGCGCCGTGCCAAGGCCCGGCAGCAGCCCACCCCTCCACCCGACATACCGCAGCGCAGCGCACGCGCAGCCACTTTCAGGCTGCTGCTCGACACCGCCATGGCGATGATCCAGCAAGGGGGCCTGGCACCTTCGGTGGCGCAGGTAGCGGCGCAAGCCAGAGTTTCGCGCGCGACGGCCTACCGTTACTTTTCGACCCGCAGCTCGTTGATTTCTGCGGTCATCGGCGCCTCGCTGGGGCCCGTGCGGACCTTCGCCTCCGATACGGCCAGCGGCCGTGAGCGGGTGCGTGAGTTGTTCATGCAGACCTTCCCGCGTTTCAAGGAGTTCGAGCCCCAACTACGTGCTGCAGCGCAACTGGCTTTGGAGCAGAGTGCGCTGGAAAGGGCCGGTGTGCTGCAAGAAGAGCCTTACCGCCGCGGCCACCGCATCAACATCCTGGCGCATGCACTGGAGCCGCTGGCTGCCACCATGGCCGAGCCGGTGCGCGACAAGTTGCAGCGCGCACTGTCGGTGATCTATGGCATCGAGCCTTATGTGATCCTGAAGGACATCTGGGGTTTGCCCGACAAGGATGTCGAACGCATCGCCTTGTGGATGGCCGAGGCCCTGGTGGATGCGGCATTGCGTGAAGGGCAAGGCACAACCGAAGCGCCAACCGACGCTGCGGCAATTGCTCGATCCGGGCCGCAGCCGCTCGGCAGCCCTGCCTGGCACGACCAGCAGTACAACAGCCGGGGTCGGATTCCAGAGCACCTGCAGATCCTGCAACTCTGGAGCGAAAGTTCGACCCGGGCCAGGGCTGCGCTGCGTTGTGTGCTGGACCAGCCCTACGGTGAAGCTGCAAGCGAGAAGCTGGACATCTTCTTGCCGCAGCGCCGTGGTGTCTCTGCACCGCCCGCGCCCGTGCTGGTCTATCTGCATGGCGGCTACTGGCGTGCGCTGGACAAGCGCGACCAGTCCTTTGTCGCCACGCCCTTTGTGCAGGCCGGCGCGTTGGTGGTGTTGCCCAACTACGCTTTGGCGCCCGCCGTCAGCATCCAGCACATCGTCATGCAGATGGTGCAGGCGCTGGCCTGGGTGCGGCGCAACATCGCGGCCCATGGGGGCGACCCGGATCGGGTGGTGGTGGCAGGTCACTCCGCAGGCGGGCATCTGGCCAGCCTCTTGCTGCTGTGCGACTGGTCTGCTGTTGCGCCGGACCTGCCCGCACATTGGCTGCAAGCGGCGCTGTCGATTTCAGGGCTCTACGACCTGGAGCCGCTGCGCCACGCACCGTTTCTGGCCCCTGATCTGGCGCTTGACAGATTGCAGGCACTTGCGTTGAGCCCTGCGCGCATGCGGGCGCCTCAGCAGGGGCGGCTGGTGGCGGTGGTGGGCGCCCAAGAGAGCGAAGAGTTCCACCGCCAGCATGCCTTGATCGCGCAGACCTGGGGCCCACGCGCCGTACCCGTGTGGGAAACCGTGCCGGGCCGCCACCACATGGATGTGCTGCATGCGCTGGCCGAGCCCGGCTCGCGGGTGCATGCGCATGCTTTGGCCCTGCTGGGTTTGGGTGCCCCTGTGCTGGACTCCGGCTGACACCCCTTCCCGGTCGGCCGCAGGCGGGCTGCTGCCTGGCGCAAAGCCCCCAGGACCCCCGAGGCCCCAAAGACCCCGCGCGGACTGCGCTTGTAAACGACTGTTCGCCGCCGCCCTAGACTGCCGCCAGTGGACAAGTTGCTGTGGGTCTCGCTGCCGCTGTTGATGGCGGCCGCAACCGTTGTGCTGCTGTGGTGGCGCGGGCGGTTGCCATCGCGGCAGGTGCTGAACATGGGGTTCAGCCTGATGCTGTTGGCCTATGTGCTCGTCACAGCGGGCCTGGGCATCTTCTGGGTCGCCAATCAGCACTTGCCGGTGTTTGATTGGCACTACTTGTTTGGTTATGCGTTGCTGGTGCTGTTGGCCGTGCATCTGGCTTTCAATTTGCGCCAGGTGTGGTGGCATCTGCGGCGCAGTCCGCCGCTTGCAGCCGGGCCGGCAAACCGGGGCCGGCGACCGCTGTTGGGTGCATTTGGCGTTGTTGGTGCAACGCTGGTGGGGGGGATCGGCTATTTTGTCGGCTTGCGCCATGGCCGTACCGAGTTGCGCATCGACGCCGCCAGGCCTGCAACCGAAGACTTGGCCTTGGCTGTGGTCGAGCAGTTTCACGACTTTTCGGCGCACACCCGGCGTGGCTTGCTGCGGCGGGCGCCGGGCGCAGATTGGGGCGACGCGCCGCCCCCTTTCAAGGCTTCCGGGGGTGGCCAGATCCTGGCACTGCCCGTGGCGCGCAAGCGCGCCACGGCAGCCTTGCGCACGCTGATGCCGGCGGCTTTGGCGGACATGCTTTGGCACAGCGCCGGTGTCAGTGCAAGAAGCGGGGGCATCCACTTCCGCACTTCGCCTTCTTCAGGGGCCCTGTTCGCCACTGAACTCTATGTTGTCGCAAGGTCCATTGAAGGCGTGGCCGCAGGCTTGTGGCGCTACGACGTACCTGCGCACGCGTTGGAACAGATCGCTTCAGGGCCGGTGGATGGCCAGGCGCTGGGCCTGGGCGCGCTGCCCGGCGACACCCGCGGCCTGGTCATCGCCAGTGCCGTGTTGCGCCGCAGTGGCTACAAATACCGTGACCGCAGCTACCGCTACATCCTGTGCGATCTGGGCCACGCGCTGGAGAACCTGCGTGTGGTTGCGCAGGCCAGTGGCCAGACGGCCACGCTGATACAGGCCTTTGACGAAGCGCGCATGGCCGCGGCTCTGAGCCTGGAGCAAGGCACCGAGGCGGTGCTGGCAGTGCTGTTGCTGCAGGGCGACGCCGCCACGGCTTTGCCCGCGCTGGTGGCTGGTGCCTGGCGGCCTGCTGCGCTGGCGGGTGGGGCGGGTGGGGCGGGTGAGGCCGGGGCCACGCTGGGCATCACGGACGCCATTCATCGCGCGACTTCGCTGCGCGCGCAGAGCCTGCCGCCGCTGGGATACACGGCGCCGCGCTCGGCGTCGCCGGTCTTGCCCGGTGGGCTGCTGGCCCTGCCGGCAGCCCCTGCCCCTGCCGTTGACATCCTGGCAGTGATTGCGCGCAGGCGCTCGGTCAGGCGCTACGGCTCGCAGCCAGTGGCGCTGGCCGATCTGGCCGCCGTGCTGGCGGCGATGACGGGGCCAGGCGCGCTGCTCTCAGATGCCTTGCGCATCGATCTTGTCGCCATGCGCGTACAGGGCCTGGATGAAGCCGCCTGGCGCTACCACCCGCAGCAGCATGCGCTGGAGCTGCGCGCGCGCCACGGCGACGGCCTGCGCAGCCGCGCGCGCGCCGCCGGGCTGAATCAGGACGTGATCGGCAATGCTGCAGTGGTGCTGGTGCTCGCGATCGACCGCGCTGCTTTTGCAGCCGATCCGGCTGGCGCAGCCCGCGGCTACCGCCATGCCTTCGTCGAAGCCGGGCTGATGGGCGAGCGTGTCTACCTCGAAGCCATTCCGCGCGGGCTGGGGGTTTGCGCCGTGGGTGCCTTCTACGACGACGAGGCTGCAGTGCTGGTGGGCAGCGACCCTGCGCGCGAATGGATCGTGCACTTCGCAGCGCTGGGGCCGCTGGCCTGAGAGACTGAGAGTCTTTCGATCATGCCCACTCGAAAGGCTCTCATCCTCTGAATCCTGGCACTCAGCCGATGCTCTCGACCTGCCGGCTCTGCTGGTAGGCACTGCCAAAGCGGTTGGCCAGGAAGGCCGGCAACTCGACCTGCTCTTGGCGGATGAAGCCCTTCTGCGGCAACTTGCCTTCGCGGAACAGGTCCACCGCCGCGCACACGCCGGCTGCCGTGGTGATCTGGATCGCCGACAGCGGCGCGCTCTCGCTGCGGTCGGCAAAGATTTTGCGTGCAAAGACTTCCTGCACCAGCTGACCACGGCGCATGCCGCTGATGGTGACGAAGACCAGCACCACGTCCTGCATCGTGCTGGGGATGCTCTTGCGCATGATCTCTTTCAGCGTCTCCGGTTCCTTCTTGAGCTGCAGATCTTCCAGCAGCATCTTCATCAGGTCGCGGTGCCCCGGGTAACGCACGCTCTTGTAGTCCAGCGCCTGCACTCGCCCGGCCAACGTTTCACACAACGTGCCCAGACCGCCGCTGGTGTTGAAGGCCTCGTACTCGGTGCCGTCCAGGCTGAAATGCTCCAGACCTTCGAGCGCCAGCACTTCGATGTTGCGGCCATCGCGGATCGCTTCGCAAGGGTGGCAGTACTCGTTGATCAGGCCGTCCACGCTCCAGGTCAGGTTGTATTTGAGCGCGTTGGTCGGGAAGGCGGGCAGCGCGCCAACGCGCATCTTCACCTCGTGCAGGGTGTCGAAGCTCTTGCTGAGGTGGTGGGCCACGATGCCGATGAAGCCAGGCGCCAGACCACATTGCGGCATGAAGGCCGTGCTGGCGTTTTCTGCCATGGCTTGGATGGCGCGGGTGGCAGCCACGTCTTCGGTCAGGTCGAAGTAATGGCAGCCGGCCTTCAATGCTGCTTCTGCCGCCGTGGTGGCCAGGTGGTAGGGCAGGGCGTTGATGACCGCGTCCTGGCCCTGCAGCACTTCCTGCAGCGACTCGACGCGGTCGGTCTCGATTCTTCGGGTCTGAATCGGCTGATGGTCGCCTGCTGCGTTCAGCCGGGCCAATGCCTCGGCGTCCCTGTCCACCACGGTGACGGTGTAATGGCCGCTGTTGGACAGCAAACGGGCGATGGTCTGGCCGATGTGACCGGCGCCGAGCAGGGTGATGCGCATGGGGCTCTCTCAGAGGTTGGGGATAACCCCCAGTCTAGGGAGAGCCTGCGAGCAAAAAAAGCCCGAAACTGTCGAAATCTTCAGTGTCTTCGTCGTTATGACCGAAATTTTGGCCTGAACGGCAAATGTTGAAATGACTGGCTGGCTTGTGGTTTGCCGCCACAAGCCCGCTGGCGGCTGCTGGCCAGCTCAGCTCAGGCTAAGCTCAACTTGGCCTTGTAGGCCTTGGCATCAGCGCGCTTGGCCTTGGTGGCTTTGGCCCGGTAGATTTCTTCGGCCTCGCGGCGCATGTCGATGGCGCGGCGCAAGGCCTCGTCAAAGCGTTCGGGCGTGTAGGTGTTTTCAGTCCCGATGTAGACGTTGCGGCGCTTCGGTTTGCCGCCAAATTGCGGTATCAATACTGCCAGGCTGCAGTCGCGTGTCTTGCCTCCACGGCGCAGCCGCACGACGGGGCCCGAGATGCCGGGCGGCAGCCCGCTGGCTTTGTTGGCACTGGGCGCAGACTGCAGTACCGTGGGCGCGGGAGTGGTGGCAATGCGTTTGAGCAGTTCTTTGGTGGCGAGCGCCAAAGATGCGGCGGCGCCGCTGCCATCGGTGCTGTGGTCGGAGTACAGACGCGTGCCTGCATAACGCAACTGCCAGCCATGGGTGGCCCGGTGGTCGATGCGTTGGATGCCTTGGGGCACTTCAAAGGTGTCCCCGCTGAAAATAACTACGTGGCGGACTTTCACGGTTCAAACCCTTGCGAGAAGGTACGGCAGGCTCCCTGGATTCGTCGTTGTCTCTGAAAGCTACGCACTGTGCCGTACGTTTCAACGTTCTGCCATCGAACAACAAATGGATGTTGGAATGTTAGGCCAAGGTCGTTGCGCGCCACAATCAGATTTGCCCGAAATGTTGTATGACCCCACACATCGATGGCCCTGGACGAACTTGACAGACAACTGCTGAGCCTGTTGCAGGCCAACGCCAGGCAAAGCACGGCCGACTTGGCGCGCGCTCTGGGCGTGGCGCGCACGACGGTGGTGGCGCGCATCAGCAGGCTGGAAAGGCAGTCGGTGGTGGTGGGCTACACCGTCAAATTGGGGCAGGACGAAGATGATCGCCATGTGCAGGCCTACGTGGGCATCAGCATCGAGCCCAAGGCAGCCGGCATTGTCACGCAGCGCCTGGCGGCCCTTCCTGAGCTGAAACAGCTGTGCAGTGTCAGCGGCGAGTTTGACTACCTGGCACTGCTGCAAGCCGATACGCCAGCCCGGCTGGACAAGCTGCTCGACGAGATCGGAGCCATCGACGGTGTGCGCAAGACCACGACTTCGGTGGTGTTGGCCAAGCGCATCGATCGCACCTGAATCGGCGCGCTGGTTTGGCGCGCTGCTTTGACGCGCTGGTGCCGGCGCCTGGGCCTCTCAGCGCGCCAAGGCTTGGCGCATTGCGCTGATGACGCTGCCGTAGTCGGCTTGTCCGAAGATCGCGCTGCCCGCCACAAAAGTGTCGGCACCTGCATCGGCCACGCGCCGGATGTTGTCGACCTTGATGCCGCCATCGACTTCGAGCCGGATGTCGCGGCCACTGCGATCGATGATTTGCCGTGCGCACTCGATCTTGCGCAATGCCGAGTCGATGAAGCTCTGGCCACCAAAGCCCGGGTTGACGCTCATGATCAGCACATGGTCGACCTTGTCGATGACCCATTCCAGCACTTCCAGCGGTGCTGCCGGGTTGAAGACCAGGCCACTCTTGCAACCCGCCTCTCTGATCAGTTGCAGGCTGCGGTCCACATGCAGCGAGGCCTCAGGGTGGAAACTGATCATGTCGGCGCCGGCCTCGGCAAAAGCCAGGGCCAGGGCGTCCACAGGCTGCACCATCAGATGCACGTCAATGGGCAGTTTGCACCTGGGGCGCAGCGCCTTGCAGACCATGGGCCCGAAAGTCAGGTTGGGCACGTAATGGTTGTCCATCACGTCAAAGTGAATCCAGTCTGCGCCTGCAGCAGTGACTTTGTCCAGCTCTGCACCCAGGCAGGTGAAGTCGGCAGACAACAGGCTGGGGGCGATGCGAAAAATCCTCATCATGAAATTCTAGGGGTTGTGCTGCTGAGGGTGCTGTGCGGGTGCTCTGCGGGTGCTCTGCGGGTGAACCACAGCTGTCGTGGTCGCGCAGCCCAGCTCAAGGCCTATAACATCGCGGTCATGGCCAAACCTGAATTCACCTGCGAAGTACGTGTGCAGTATCTGCCCGAACAATCGCGGCCGCCCGAGGGCCCGTTCGCCTTTGCCTACACGGTGAAAGTCAGCAACACCGGTGACACGGTGGCGCAGTTGGTGGCTCGCCATTGGCGCATCACCAATGCACATGGGCGGCATGAGGATGTGCGCGGGCTGGCGGTGGTGGGCCATCAGCCGGTGCTCAAGCCCGGGGAGCATTTCGAGTACACCAGCGGCACGCGCATCGACACACCGCATGGCCACATGGCCGGTACCTTTTTTTGCATGACCGCAGATGCCCGGTCTTTCGAGGCTGCGGTGCCTGAGTTCGCGTTGGTCTACCCGGGCGCATTGCACTGAAGCGTTCAAGTCCGCTTGTCTGGGCGATGTGGCCCATCGGTCTCTTCACGGGGTTCAACCCCTGCCGGGTGGATCTGGCCTGGGTCGACGTGTGCGTCAGCAGTCTCAGCCTCAGCAGGGTGTGCGGGCGTTTTGCGTCTCGAAGACATCGTCCACCAGACGATGAACACCAGCAGCGCCAGTGCAGCCAGCGCTTCGACGATCAGTAGCCACATGGCTTGTGCATCGGGCTTGAGATCACACCCGGCGATACGAGCTTCGATGCCGTTGTCAGGGCCGATGCAGATGTTGGGTGCATGTCCAGAACTGATTTGAAAGCTGTCATGTCGCTACCACCACCAGGTTGCGACCCTGGGTCTTGGCTTCGTCCAAGGCTTGCTCGGCCCTGGCCAAAGTCTGTGCCACGGTCTCGCCGGCCAGATGCTCGGCCAGGCCGCCCGACAGCGTGATGTTCAGCGCCACGCCGCCGTTGAGGATGCGCAGCGCGGCCACCCGCTGGTGCAGCCGCTCCAGCCCGCTGCGCGCCAGCACTGAGCGCGTGTCGGACATCATCAGCACGAAATTGTCGCTGCCCCAGCGCGCCAGCATGTCGGAGCCACGCACCTGCCGCTGGGCTTCTTCGGCCACGGCCCGCAGCACCATGTCGCCGACTTCGCAGCTGTGGGCTTCGTTGATGCGCTTGAACTGGTCGATGTCGAACATCGCCAGGCAAAAGGTCTGGCCCGAGCGCACGCAGCGTTGGTGTTCCTGATCCATCACTTGCTGCATGTGGCGCTTGTTCAGCAAGCCAGTCTGATCGTCGCGAGTGGCGTGCTCACGCTCTCTGGCCAGAGCTTGCGACAGTTCTGCTTGCTGCCTGCGCGCGCGCTCACGCATCCGTGACAGCCGTGCAGCGAGCAAGGACGCTGCCGGCAACATTGTCGCCACGATGAGAAAGTGACCCAGCTCGACCTGCGGCGGGTAGTCGCGCGGGCGCAGCATCGACATGCCTGCCATCACTGCACCAAACAGCACCACGGTGTAAGCGCTGAGCCAGCGCATCTGGCGTGGGCTGGCGGCAAACAGCCCGAACATCATCACCACCATCACGACCGGAAAAACCGCCCCGCGCCCGCTGCCCAAAAAGGCATAAGCCACTGCGCCGCTGCTCAGTGCAAAGACCATCTGCTGCAGGCTCATCGACGGCTCGCGCAGCCGCTTGGACCAGCCGCCGCGAATGAGCACAAAAAAGACGCCCATCACCAGCAGGTTGCTCAGTGACCACAGCCCCACGGGCCAGGCTGGCGCCACACCGATCCAGGCAAAGTAGAGCATGCCCAGTACGCCGCAGGCCAGCACGCTCATGGCGATCAGGGTCTGGCTCAGGCGGGTACGCTGCTCGGGGTCGCGGGTCAGCAGGACTTCGTCAAGCGTTTGCATGGTCCTGGCATGGAGGCGGCAAGTGGTGAGGCAAGTGGTGAAGCAGGTGGTTGAGCGGCGGGTGGAGCAGGAGCTGAAGCAGGCGCCAAAGCAGACACCAACGCGACCGAGCGTAGCGTACTCCTCACCGACTTCGCCTCAAGCTCGACGCGCGGGCGGCGCCTTGGCCTGGCCGGCGAGTGGCTGCAAATGGGTCAGCGGCAGTGCCGCGCCGGCTTTGACCTCGCCCAGCGAAAAGCTGGTGTGCACGTCTTTCACATGCGGCAGCTTGAACAAGGTCGACATCGTCCAGCGTGAGTAGGCGTCCAGGTCGGTGGCCACCACTTGCAGCTCGAAGGTGCCTGCGCCGCTGATGTAGTGGCAGGCGATGACCTCGGGCAACTGGCGCAGCGTGCGCTCGAGTTCTGCCGTGGCCTGGGCATTGTGGCGGTCGGCATCGACACGCACGAAAGCCAGCACGCCCAGGCCGATCAGCCGGCGGTTGAGTTCTGCGCGGTAGCCGACGATGTAGCCCAACTGCTCCAGCCGCCTGACCCGACGCCAGGTGGGCGCAGCCGACAAGCCGATGTGGTTGGCGAGGTCGATGTTGGAGATGCGGGCCTGGGATTGCAGCGTTTGCAGGATGCTGATGTCATAGCGGTCCAGCGTCGTGTCGCCATGGGCGGGGTCGCCGGGTGGCTGCGGCGAATCCGCACCGCGACTGAGGGCTTCGTTGCCGCTTGGCTCGGCTGAGGCGCTGCGGCTGAGCGCTGGCCTTGCTGTCGATGCCCGTTTGGACATCTCGGTCTTGCCAGGTAGGCGATCCTGCGGCATTTTTTTGATCCAGTGTTCAAAGCTTCAGCATGATTGTTGCTGAAATGCTTGCTGCAAGGCCGGTGAAAGAAAAGACATTCCCGGCTGCGAACCCTAAACTCATCGCACGAGTTTGAGAGAGCTGTCTCTCCATCAAAGGTTGCCCATGAATGCCCCCCTGCCGGAAGCCGTACGCAAAGCCCTGGAGTCTGTTTCGCTGGAAGACAAGTACACGCTGGCCCAGGGCCGGGCCTTCATGAGCGGCGTGCAGGCACTGGTGCGTCTGCCGATGTTGCAGCGGGTTCGAGACCTGGCGGTGGGCTTGAACACTGCAGGCTTTGTCAGCGGCTATCGAGGCAGCCCTTTGGGGGCCTACGACCAGGCCCTTCAGGCGGCCAAGAAGCACTTGGCAGAGAACCACATCGTCTTTCAACCCGGCGTCAATGAAGAGCTGGGCGCCACGGCGGTCTGGGGCACCCAGCAACTGGACCTTTACCCGCAGAGCAAGAAGTACGACGGCGTCTTTGGCATCTGGTACGGCAAGGGCCCGGGTGTGGACCGCAGCGGCGACGTTTTCAAGCACGCCAACCTGGCGGGCACTGCCAAGCATGGGGGTGTGATCGCGCTGGCCGGCGACGACCATGTGGCCAAGAGCAGTACCGCAGCGCACCAGAGCGACCACATCTTCAAGGCGTGTGGCTTGCCGGTGTTCTTTCCTTCGGATGTGCAGGGCATCCTGGACATGGGTTTGCACGCGCTGGCGATGAGCCGCTTCTCGGGCCTGTGGAGCGGCATGAAGACAATCCAGGAGGTGGTGGAGTCTTCCAGTTCGGTGTCTGTCGACCCCGACCGTGTCAAGATCATCCTGCCCGAAGACTTCGTGATGCCGCCGGGCGGTTTGCACATCCGCTGGCCCGACGCGCCGCTGGAGCAAGAAGCTCGACTGATGGACTACAAGTGGTACGCCGCGCTGGCCTATGTGCGTGCCAACCGCCTCAACCACAACGTCATCGAAGGCCCCGCCGACCGGCTGGGCATCATTGCCAGCGGCAAAGCCTTCAACGACACGCGACAGGCGCTCGTTGACCTGGGCCTGGACGAGGCGGCTTGCCACGCCTTGGGCATCCGGCTGCACAAGGTCAACGTCGTCTGGCCGCTGGAAGCAACGATCACGCGTGACTTTGCCAACGGCCTGCAAGAGATCCTGGTAGTCGAAGAAAAGCGCCAGGTCATCGAATACCAGATCAAGGAAGAGCTGTACAACTGGCGTGCCGATGTGCGCCCCAATGTGCTGGGCAAGTTCGATGAGCCGGAAGGCGACGCTTCGGGCGGCGAGTGGAGCAGGCCCAACCCGAGCCAGAATTGGTTGCTGCGCCCCAAGGCGGACCTGAGCCCGGCGCTGATCGCGCGCGCCATCGCCAAGCGGCTGAAGAAACTGGGCGTGCCGCCCGAGGTGGTGGCGCGCATGGATCAGCGGCTGTCG
The DNA here is from genome assembly GCA_038324515.1 of Burkholderiales bacterium. Taxonomy (GTDB): domain Bacteria; phylum Pseudomonadota; class Gammaproteobacteria; order Burkholderiales; family Burkholderiaceae_C; genus Rubrivivax. The sequence continues at coordinate 887 of JBBQIB010000035.1, read as the reverse complement.
GAAGTCGCCAACCGTGAGCAGCAGCTGGCGGCACAAACCGTCGACACGGGTGAGCGCACCCCTTGGTATTGCAGCGGCTGCCCGCACAACACCAGTACCAAGGTGCCTGAAGGCAGCCGTGCGATGGCCGGCATCGGTTGCCACTACATGGCGACGTGGATGGACCGCAGCACCTCCACCTTCAGCCAGATGGGCGGCGAAGGTGTGGCGTGGGTGGGCCAGGCGCCGTTCACCACCGATCAGCACGTCTTTGCCAACCTGGGCGATGGCACCTACTTTCACAGTGGCATCCTGGCGGTGCGCCAGAGCATCGCCTCCGGCGTCAACATCACCTACAAGGTGCTGTACAACGATGCCGTGGCGATGACCGGTGGCCAGCAGGTGGGCGAGCGGCCTGAAGGTCACTCGGTGCAGCAGATCATGAAGAGCCTGGTCAGCGAAGGCGTGACCAGGCTGGTGATCGTCACCGACGAGCCGGAGAAGTACGAGGGTGTGGGCCTGGAGGCCGGCGTGACGGTGCACCACCGTGACGAGCTGGACAGCATCCAGCGCCAGTTTCGCGAGATCACCGGCACCACGGTCATCATCTACGACCAGACCTGCGCGACTGAGAAGCGCCGCCGTCGCAAGCGCGGCAAGATGGTCGACCCCGCCAAGCGGGTGGTCATCAACGAGCTGGTGTGCGAAGGCTGCGGCGACTGCAGCGTGCAAAGCAACTGCCTGTCGGTGGAGCCGGTCGAGACCGAGTTCGGGCGCAAGCGGCGCATCAACCAGAACAGTTGCAACAAGGATTATTCTTGCCTCAAAGGCTTCTGCCCGAGTTTTGTCACGGTCGAAGGCGGAGAGCTGAAAAAGCCGAAGAAGGAGCAGCGCGGCGACATCGCCAC
>JBBQIB010000034.1:0-22595 GCA_038324515.1 Burkholderiales bacterium | reverse complement strand
CAGGGCCTTGACGCGGGCCAGCAGTTCGCGTGGCTCGAAGGGCTTGGGCAGGTAGTCGTCGGCGCCCATCTCCAGGCCCAGGATACGGTCCATCGGCTCACCACGCGCCGTCAGCATCAACAGCGGCAAGCGGCGCGTGCTGGCCTGGCCTCGCAACTCGCGCGTGAAGTCCAGGCCGTCGCCGTCAGGCAGCATCAGATCGAGCAGCAAAGCGTCGTAGGCACCGCCCTTGAGCTGGGCACGGCCGGCCGCCAGCGACTCTGCGCTGTCGACTTCAAAGCCGTTGTGCCGCAGATAACCGCCCACCATCTCGGCCAGGCGGTGGTCGTCGTCGATCAGCAGCAGGCGACTCATGCGCGTGATGCGCGTGATGCGCCTGCTGCGCCTGCTCCGCCGCCGCCCGGCTTGCTCATCGGCGCTGGCCGTCCAGCGCTTCACGCTCGCTGCGGTGGCGCTCTTGCATGGCGCGGCGCTGCGACATCTTCTGAGCCAGCGTTGCACGCTGCTCAGGGGTCAGCACAGCAGCAATGTCCAGCCTGAGCTGCAGCATGCGCCGGCTGATCTGGTCGTGCTGCGCCAGGCCTTGCTGGCGCAGCGTCTCAGCCGCGCGGGCGTCGATGTTGGGTTGCGCAAACAGGGCTTGCTGCTGTTGGCGCAGGCTGCGCATCGTTGCGCGCCGGGCCTGCAGATCGGGCTTGGCGGTATCGACGATCTGCTTGACGGCGCTGCGTTGCTCTGGCGTGGCGTTGACGGCCTGCAACATGCGCTGCAACTGGCGACCGGCCTGAGCCCGGCCCGCGTGCCCGGCGTCCATGCCAGCACCACCCTGGTGTGCGCCGTGGCCACCTGGCGCGGCCAGTGCCGGCTGGGCGGCCAGCAAGCTCAAGCCCAGCGTGAGGCAGGCTGCCAAGGCACCTGTGCGATGCAACAAGCGGTGGCCAGAACGTGCAGCTTGGGTGTTGAAGAGGTTTGAAGTCATCTGGAGAGTCCTTGGAGGTTGTAGTGATGACCGCGATCTTGGCGCCGCCCCATGGCTCGAATGTGCCGCTGAGGTAAAGCTGTGTTGCTGGGCCCGTCGTGCAACCAAACCAGCGCCGCTTGCGCCTGGTGCACTGCATCTCAGAGCGCGCCCGACTCCAGCCGCAACAACCTGCGCTGCAAGTTGAACGCCGGGTTGGCGCTGCGCAACTCCAGGCGCAGCAACAAGCCGCTGCCGCGGTCGATGACGATCACACCGTCGACGCGGGTGTAGGCGTCACCACTGGGGGCGTCGCCAAAGAGCTCGATCACCGCTGCATCAAAGCGCTGGCCGGACAGCATCTGCGTGCCCAGCGCCACCACCTGCCCACGCAGCCGCGCGCGCGCCAAAGGGTCGCCTTGCACCAGCATATCGCCCACCATCACCTGGCCCAGCAGCAGCTGGGGCCGCAACAACTGTGGCCACCGCAGCGCGCCTTCGGGTGCTGCCACCAGGTTGCCCGCAGAGTCCTGCCTCCAGGCAGAATCCAGCCCGTCCGGCCCGGAAAATACCAGGCCGTCGCCGCCTTGACGGCTCACCTGCAATAGCCAATCACGCCCCGGACTGCGCGAATTGCGGCGCTCTTCAAAGACCAGTCTTTGCCCGACCTGCAAACGCTGCGCAGCGGGCATGATGCCTGCAGGTTCCGCCAGCATGTGCGGGCAGCGAAGCCCGGTGGCCGCCGTCTGCAAGGCATCGAAGCGCGCCCGCAACCGCTGCAGATCACGCGCTTCCATGCCGCTGGTGCGCATGGCCAACAAGGCAGGCCAATAGATGCTCAACCCGCTGCCCAGGGCCAGCACGCTGCTGCCGGCATCGCTGTCGGGTGCAAAAGCCAAAGCCACAGCGTTGCGCTGTTGCAGATCAGCGTCGTCCTGGATGCGCGTGCAATCCCACAACACAAAGTCAGCCGCCGTCGGCGGCGCAGTGCGGAGCCGGACGGGGTCGTTGGCGCAAGCCGCCATGCTGGCGCTGACGCAAAGCATCACCCAGCTCAGCAGCCGCACAGCACAGACCATCCGCATCTCGGCTGCGATTTTGCGCCCCTTTTGAGCTGATGCATCCGCAGTGGCACCCACAGCGGCCCGACTGTGAGACCAACCCTGGCGATCAGCTCTGGCGATCAGCCGTGGCGGAGAGAGAGGGATTCGAACCCTCGGTACGGGAGAACCCGTACGCCGGATTTCGAATCCGGTGCATTCGACCACTCTGCCATCTCTCCAAATTTACGCCAGCACAAGCCGCACGATGCTGCCAGGGCAGTGGTGTCACCCTGGCAGCGGCGCCGATGATAGCGGATCAGGTCTGCGGGTCGGCCGCTTGCAGCACCTGCAGACCACCCAGATACGGCTGCAAGGCCTGGGGGATGCGTATGGAACCGTCGGCCTGCTGGTGGTTTTCCAGCAGCGCCACCAGCGTGCGGCCCACGGCCAGGCCCGAGCCATTGAGCGTGTGCACCCATTCAGGCTTCCCTGGGCTCTGGCGGAAGCGGGCCTGCATGCGGCGGGCCTGGAAAGCCTCGCAATTGCTGCACGAGCTGATTTCGCGGTAGGTGTCTTGCGCCGGCAGCCAGACCTCCAGGTCATAGGACTTGGCGGCGCCAAAGCCCATGTCGCCGGTGCACAGCAGCATCACGCGATAAGGCAACTCCAGCGCCTGCAGAATGGCCTCGGCATGGCCGACCATGCTTTCCAAGGCGGCAGCGCTGTGCTGCGGCTGCACAATCTGCACCATCTCGACCTTGTCGAACTGATGCTGCCGGATCATGCCGCGCGTGTCGCGGCCGGCGCTGCCCGCCTCAGACCTGAAGCAGGGGCTGTGGGCGGTCAGCTTGATCGGCAGTTGGGCAGCCTCCAGGATCTGCTCGCGCACCGTGTTGGTCAGCGAGATCTCCGAGGTCGAGATCAGGTACTGCTCGGTCTGATTCGGAGCGCTGTCCTGATCCGCGGGTGCGGCAGCAGCAGCTTCATCGCTTTCGCCGCTGCTGCCTCTGTAGACCCAGAACATGTCTTCCTTGAACTTCGGCAACTGGCCGGTGCCTTCCAGGATGTTGCGGTTGACGATGTAGGGCGTGTAACACTCGGTGTAGCCATGCTGCGTGGTGTGCATGTCCAGCATGAACTGCGCCAATGCACGGTGCAGCCGCGCTGCCGGGCCGCGCAAAAACGTGAAGCGCGAGCCGCTGAGCAGCGCGCCGGTGTCGAACTCCAAACCCAGCGGCACGCCCAGGTCCACATGGTCCTTGACCTCGAAAGCCAGTTGCGGTGGCTGGCCCCAGCGCCTCACCTCCAGGTTGTCCGTTTCATCGGCGCCTGTGGGTACATCGGGCTGCGGCAGGTTGGGCAGGACCATCAGCATCTCGTGCAAGTCGCCTTGCAGCTGCTGCAGCCGTACTTCGCGACGCTTCATTTCATCGGCCAGGCCAGCCACTTCGGCCATCAAAGCGCTGCTGTCGCCGCCTGCGGCCTTGAGTTGCCCGATTTGCTTGCTGACCGCATTGCGCCTGGCCTGCAGGTTCTCGGTCTGGGTCTGGATCTGTTTGCGCTCGGCTTCCAGAGCGTTGTAGCGCTGTTCGTCCAGGTAGGGTTGCGGTTGCTTGCGGCGCTGCAGTTGCGCCAGCACTGCGCCCAAGTCGCGGCGCAGCAGTTGAATGTCCAACATGATTGAAGTCCTGAGATGAATGTGAGGTCTGCGCTTGGCGCGGAAATGTTTCAGATCCGGGGCGGTGCCCTGCATCATGAAACGGGGCGCTGCAGGCAGCGCTGGGTCACGGCAGCTTCAGGATCGAGAGTCAGCGGAAATGTCCGCAGAAATGTCAGCAGAACCCGCAGAGTGAGGGGACAGACCCGCTTCAGCCATGCTGCGGTCGCCCAGGCCACGCGGCAGCGGAAAGCGCACGTCCTCGACCACACCGTCCAGCTTGCGCACCGCCAGCGCACCCAACTGGCGCAGGCGGGCGACGATCTGTTGCACGAGAAAGTCTGGCGCTGAGGCGCCCGCCGTCAGGCCCACGCGCACCCGGCCCTCGAACCAGCTGGGGTCCAGACCCTCGGCGCCTTCGACCATGTAGGCGCGGGCGCCCAGCCGCTCGGCCAGCTCACGCAGGCGGTTGCTGTTGCTGCTGGTCGGGCTGCCGACCACGATCACCACATCCACCCCGGGCGCCATGACCTTGACGGCATCCTGGCGGTTTTGCGTGGCGTAGCAGATGTCTTGCATCTTGGGCTCACGCACATGCGGGAACAAGCGTTTGACCTCGGCCAGGATCAGCGCCGCATCGTCCACGCTGAGCGTGGTCTGCGTCACCACCGCCAGCTTGTCGCTCTGCGGCTGCACGCCTGCCACGTCGGCAATCTCTTCGACCAGATAGATGCCGCTGCTGAGCTGGCCCATCGTGCCTTCGACCTCGGGGTGCCCTTTGTGGCCGATCATCACGAACTCATAGCCCTCTTTGGCCAGCTTGGCGACTTCCACATGCACTTTGGTGACGAGCGGGCAGGTGGCATCAAAGACCTGAAAGCCGCGCCTGTCGGCTTCCTGGCGCACCGCCTGGCTGACGCCATGGGCGCTGAAGACCAGTGTCGCACCCGGCGGTACATCGTCCAGATCTTCGATGAAGATCGCGCCTTTCTGGCGCAGGTCGTTGACCACATAAGTGTTGTGCACGATCTCGTGGCGCACGTAGATCGGCGAGCCAAAACGTTGCAAGGCACGTTCGACGATTTCGATGGCGCGGTCCACACCCGCGCAGAAGCCTCGTGGCTCGGCCAACAGCACTTCTTCGATGATCGGTGGTTGTTTCACAGCGCTCACATCACCCCCAGCAATTTCACTTCAAAGCTCACCGGTTGCCCGGCCAGCGGGTGGTTGAAGTCGAACAACAACCAATCGGGCCCGAGCTCACGTACCACGCCCGCGTACCCACCCTGCCCGTCAGGTGTGGGGAACTGCACCACATCGCCGAGCTGGTAGGTGGCACCCGTCTCGCCCAGCTCACGCATCAGGCTCAGCTTGACCCTTTGCAGCATTTCCGGGTTGCGCGGCCCGAAAGCCGCCCCTGGCGCCAGGTCAAAAGCGTGTTGGCTACCTTCGGCCAGACCGATCAGTTGCGCTTCGATGGCGGGCGCCAATTGCCCGCTGCCCATCGACAAGGTGGCAGGCTTGTCGTTGAAGGTGTTGACCAGGTCAGCGCCGTCGGGTCCCGACAGACGGTAGTGCAGGGTCAGAAAGGACGTGGGCTGGACGATGTTCACGGGTGATCGGTGGTCAAAGGGGGCTGGCGCCAGATGCAGCCACCCCCAATCAGGGGCCTGCTTGAGCACGATCGCGCTGGGCGAGGCGCTGCAATAGACTGAAGCCAATTCTAGCCAAGGCCGTGCCAAGCCTTTGCAAAGCCCTCCATCACGTTGTCACACCCAGGCCCGATGAAAGATCTGCCCCTCGCCCAGCGCCCGCGCGAAAAGTTGTTGTCCCACGGTGCAGCAGCGTTGGCCGATGCCGAACTGCTGGCCCTGTTGCTGCGCACGGGCTATCAAGGCTGCGGCGTGATGGCGCTGGCGGGCCAGGTTTTGGCTGCGTGTCAGGGCTTCCCCGGTCTGCTGCAAGCCTCGACACGCTCGCTGCAGGGCATCAAGGGGCTGGGGCCAGCCAAACGTGCAGAACTGCTGGCCGTGATGGAAATGGCCCGCCGGGCGCTGGCCCAGCAGATGCAATCCGCCCCGGTGTTCGACACACCGAGTGCCGTGCGCGACTACCTGGCATTGCAATTGGGCGGCCGCGAAAGAGAGGTCTTTGCCGTCATGTTCCTGAACGTGCAGCACCGGCTGTTGAGCTATGAAGAGTTGTTTCAGGGCAGCCTGACGCAAACCCAGGTACATCCGCGTGAGGTGGTGCGCCGTGCAATGGCCTTGAATGCAGCGGCGGTGGTGCTGGCCCACAATCACCCTTCAGGGGTGGCCGAGCCGTCACGCGCAGATATTTATTTGACCGAGACGCTGCGCAGTGCCTTGAGGCTGGTCGAGGTGCGGGTGCTGGACCATCTGATTGTCGGCCATGGGCAAGTGGTGTCGATGGCCGAGCGCGGGATGATGTGAGGGTGGGTGTGAGGGTGGATGTGAGGGTGGGTGTGAGAGTGGATGGGAGGGCCCCAGCATGAGATCTCTGGCCGATCTATCGAGTTTGCGCCAAGCCTTGGCCGCAGGCGACCGCATGCGTGCGCAGCGCCTGGCCGAGGAGCGCGCCGCCAGAGCCCACGAAGAGCGCGCCAGGCGCTTGTTTGCAGAAACCGTGGGGCCTGTGACGCTGCTGCCACCCGACCGCACCGCGTCTCTGCGCCTCAAACCGCCGGCGGCCGAGCCGCGGCAGAGTCAGCTCGATGAAAGGGCCGCGTTGGCTGAATCCCTGTCCGACGAGGTTGACATCGAGTCGCTGCTGCTCACCGACGACGGCCTGAGCTTCAGGCGGCCGGGTGTGGGCATGGACGTGGTGACGCGGCTGCGCAAGGGGCATTGGGCGATCCAGGGCGAGCTGGATCTGCACGGCCTGCGCCGCGACGCTGCACGCGACAGCCTGGGCGGCTTCATGCGCCAGGCCAGCCAACGTGGCTGGCGCTGCTTGCGGGTGGTGCACGGCAAGGGCCTGGGCTCACCGGGGCGCGAGCCGGTGCTCAAAGGCAAGGTGCATCGTTGGCTGGGCCAGTACGATTTGGTTTTGGCCTTCACCCAAGCCAGCGCGCCACAGGGCGGCGCCGGGGCACTGGTGGTGCTGCTCAAAGGTTGAAGGGTCCAGCTGGCCGCAGTTGAGGTCAGTTGACAGAAAGCCTGGACGCGGGGGCTGATCCGGAAGGCGGCGCCATCACCGGCGCCGCAGGTTCACGGCGCCCTGGCACGCCTTTGCACCTGCCTTGCAGCTCAAACCAATACACCACATTGCCGATCAACGCGATGCTGCCCGACACCACGAGGCTGGCCGCCGTCACCGCCCCCGCCGTGACGAGCAATGCCACACAGCCTTCGCCCACGCAGGCATGGAAACCCCCCAGATAGGCAGCCTCCAGCGTGATCTGGCGCGTCAAGGTGCGGCAACCGGGGTCGTAGACCTCGCGGGTTTGCGGCACCACGACGCAGGCCTGCAGCAGCAACAGCAGCACACCCGCGAGAAGGGCCCGTCTGAGGCCGCGGCTCGACATGTCAGCGGGCAAGCTTCAGAGAGCCCGAACGACTTGGAACCAACGGCATCGCTCAGAGGCTGAGAGTTTTTCGAGCGTGACCGAGCAGCGCGTCAAAAGGCGTCCGATCCAGGCGCAAAGCACAGCCACAGCTCGGGCTATGGCGCGCATTTGCAACGACGAGCGGGCGTCTTTCGGCGTGATGAGTGGGCATGATCGAAAGACTCTCGGCCTCTCAGCCCAGCAGTTTGGTCGCCACCGCCACCATCGCTACCGCAGCCGGTGCGCCGGGCATCATCTGCAGCAACAACTGACGGCGTTGCACGGCATCGCGCACGGCGTTGTCGGCCGGCAGGTCACCCAGCAACTCCAGCCGCACGGGGCTGTCAAGCTGCGGGTTGACGTAACGATCGACCACCTGCTGCAGCTGCTGGCGCACCACCCTGCCCTCACCGGGCTTGCGCGTCTGGTTGACCAGCAGGTACATCTTGCGCCGGCCCTGGGTCGTGGCGAGCACCTTGATGGTGGCGTAGGCGTCGGTCAACGAGGTGGGCTCGGGGGTGGCCACCACCAGCACTTCGCCGGCCAATGACACGGTGTACAGCACCACGTCAGAGATGCCGGCGCCGGTGTCGAGCAGCACATGGTCAAACTTGGGTGTGACCTGGAGGATGACCTGCTGCAGGTGTTCACGCACTTCGGGCGTCATGCGCGAATACTCGACCATGCCGGAGCCCGCCAGCAACACTGAAAACCCACCGGGTGCTGGCACGATGGCGTCTTGCAGGCTGCTCTTGCCGGTAAAGACGTCGTGCAGCGTGATCTTGGGAAACAGGTTGAGCACCACGTCCAGGTTGGCCAGGCCCAGGTCGGCGTCCAGCACCAGCACGCGCCGGCCAGCACGCGCCAGGGCGGCAGCCAGGTTGGCCGACACGAAGGTCTTGCCCACGCCGCCCTTGCCGCTGGTGATGGCCAGGATGCGGGACGAAGCCGCCGGAGGCAGCGGGGAAGTCTCTGCGGAACTCATTCGTGATCCAGCGTCTGAAAGCTCTCGAACAGCAGCCGCTTTTCTTCGCTGCTGACGACGGATTGGGCGGTGGGCTCGAGGCGCACCAGATTGCGGCCCTGGGATTTGGCCATGTACAACTGCTGGTCAGCACGCTCTTGCCACAGCGCAGGGGTGGACCGCACCCACTGCGGGGCAAATGCGCCGCCCACGCTGACGGTGACGTTGAGGGTGGGTGCATGCGCCGAGGTGGCCACGGCCGTGATGGCCACGGGCATGCGCTCGACGCGGCGGCGCACGCGCTCGGCCACAGTCTCGCCAAAGGCCGCCGCGCAGTTGGGCAGGATGATGGCAAATTCTTCGCCGCCCACGCGGGCCACCAGGTCCATCGGGCGCACGCTGTCCACCAAAGCGCTGGCCACTGCCTTGATGACCTGGTCACCCGCCGGGTGACCCCAGGTGTCGTTGACCTTCTTGAAGTGGTCGATGTCCAGCGTCAACAGCAACGCAGATTCGCCGCTGCGCGCCACGCGATCCACCTCACGTGCCAGCGCAATCTCGAAAGCCCGGCGGTTGGCCAGACCGGTCAAGGCATCCTTGCTGGACAGATCCACCAAGGCATCGATCATCGCCTCCATCCAGGCCGGCTCGCCTTCCTGACCCTCGGGCGCCGGCTGGCCAGACTGTTGCAGCAACTGCAGGGCGCGCTCGAAGCGGCTGCGGCTGAGCGGATATCGACCACCCCGGTCGGCGCCCGGCTGCGCGTTGTGGGCTTCAGCGACAGCCAAGGCGGGCAGACCAGCCAGCGCGCTGTCCACCCCGCCGGGACTGTTGGCAATCGGTGATGCGGCAGGCGGGTTCACACCAGACGTGGGGCCAAAAAGGAGGTGAGCAAAACAAGACTGAAAGCCGGCACAAAGGCCGACAGGCAGGGGGATCAGGCAGGAGAACAGGCAGGAGAACAGGCAGGGCGACAAAACAGACGGCGAACGAACTGACGGCACAGCGGCAGAACACAGGCCGCTCAGGCCAAACCCATGCAGTGCCGATGACCGCCAGTCTAGCAGTGGCCCTGGCTCGACAGCAGCCACAAGAAAGATGGTTACAGGGGCCCTTTTTCCCGCATGGGCATCAACGACAGCGGCCAAACTGCCGCGGCGATGGTGCATCGCCGCGTTCAAGCCACTCCGCCGCTGCGATCCTGCTTCCCTCAGTCACACCAACACCCTGCCCGACTCCATGGATGCCACGCTCGCAATGACCGGCGCAGAAGCCGACCAGGACTTCAAGCTCACTTCAGCCGACTTTGAGCGGGTGCGCAAGCTGATCTACCAACGCGCAGGCATCAGCCTGCACGCCGGCAAACAGGCAATGGTCTACAGCCGCCTGTCGCGCCGGCTGCGCGAAGGTGGCATGGACTCATTTGCCCAGTACTTGAGCTGGCTGGAGTCGGCACGTGGCGCCGAAGGCGAAGCCGAGTGGCAAGAGTTCGTCAACTGCCTGACCACCAACTTGACCGCATTTTTCCGCGAAGACCATCACTTCAGTGCCTTGGCTGAAGACTTGCGCGCCCGCGCCGCCAGGCCGATACGGCTGTGGTGCAACGCTGCCTCCACAGGTGAAGAACCCTATTCGCTGGCAATGACAGTGGTTGAATCGTTGGGAGTCTCTGCACAGGTGCAGTTGGTGTGCAGCGACATCGACACCAAGGTGCTGGCGAACGCGCAGCGCGGTGTCTACGCCGCCGACGCGCGTGGCCTGAGCCCGGAGCGGCTACGCCGTCACTTCATGCGCGGCACCGGCAAGAACAGCGGCTTCATCCGCGTCAAGCCCGAGTTGGCGCGCTTGATCGAGTTCCGCAGCTTCAACCTGATGAACACCAGCTGGGCCGGCCTGGGCGAACATTTCGACCTGGTGTTCTGCCGCAACGTGATGATCTACTTCGATGGCCCGACCCAGCTCAAGGTGCTGGAACGCATGCACGCCGCGATGCGCCCCGGCGCTTTGCTGTACGTGGGCCATTCAGAGAACTTCAGCGAAGCGCGCCACCTGTTCAGGCTGCGCGGCAAAACAATCTACGAGCGTGTTTGACCGATGAACGCCACAGCCTCCCCTGCTGCCTCCCCTGCCGCCACCCAGCCCAGCAACCTCGAGCGGCTCAAGGCACGGCCCCGCAAGGCTGGCGAAGCTTCATTTTTCTTCTATGACGCGCACTTTCGCAACGACGCTGTCAAGGTGCTGCCAGGCGAGTTTTTTGTGCACGATGAGGACATCCTGGTGATGACCACGCTGGGCTCGTGCATCGCCGCCTGCCTGTGGGACCGCGAGCGCCGCATTGGCGGCATGAACCACTTTCTGCTGCCCGAGGGCAGCGACAGCGCTGGCGACAGCGGCCGCTACGGCAGCTTTGCGATGGACTTGCTGATCGGCGAGCTGGTCAAGCGCGGCGCCACACGCAGCACGCTGGAAGCCAAGGTCTTTGGTGGCGGTGCCGTCATCAGCGGCATGAACACGATCAACGTCGGCGAGCGCAACACCCACTTTGTGCTGGACTATCTGCGCACCGAGCGCATCACGGTGGTCAGCAAGGACGTGCTGGACATCTACCCCCGCAAGGTCTGCTTCTTGCCTGCCAGCGGCAAGGCGATGGTCAAACGTCTGGCGAGTGCCAATACCGAAGCCCTGGCGGAGCTGGAACGCAATGCAGCGCGGCGCAACCCACAGGTCGCGCGCAACGGCGGGTCGGTGGACCTGTTCTGAGAACTGCAAACAAGCATCAATCAAAGAAGCACTGAGATGAGCAACAAAACCCGTGTGGTGGTGGTCGACGATTCGGCCCTGGTCAGAGGCTTGCTGTCGGAAATCATCGACCGCCAAAGCGACATGTGCTGCGTGGGCGCAGCCAGCGACCCGCTGGTGGCACGCGAGATGATCCGCAACCTCAACCCCGACGTGATCACGCTGGACATCGAGATGCCACGCATGGACGGGCTCGACTTTCTGGCCCGGCTGATGCGCCTGCGCCCGATGCCGGTGGTGATGGTTTCGACGCTGACCGAGCGCGGGGCCGAGGTCACGCTCAAGGCGCTGGAGCTGGGCGCGGTGGACTTTGTGGCCAAACCCAAGATCGGTGTCAGCGATGGCTTGCGCCAGCTGGGCAACGACATCACCGAGAAGATCAGAGCGGCGGCGCGCGCCCGCGTGCACCGCACGCCCAGCCCGATCACTCCCTCAGGCGCTGCAGCAAGTCAAGCAGCGGGGGCTGCAGGCCACGGGGCAACGCCAGGCGCCGGGCCAGCGATCAAACCCACCGGCGGCATCCCGCTGGGCCGCCTGTCAACCGAAAAGATCATCTTCATCGGCGCCAGCACAGGCGGCACCGAAGCCACCCGAGAAGTGCTGGTCAACCTGCCGGCAGACGCGCCTGCGGTGATGATCACCCAGCACATGCCACCCGGATTTACCAAGAGCTACGCCGCCCGCCTGGACGGGCTGTGCCGTATCCGCGTGGCTGAGGGCATCAACGGCGAACGGGTGTTGCCCGGCCACGCCTACATCGCACCGGGCGGCATGCACATGTGGGTCGAGCGTTCAGGCGCCAACTACGTCGTGCGGGTGGCCGATGGCGAGCCCGTCAACCGCCACAAACCCAGCGTGGAAGTGTTGTTTGAAAGCGCGGCCAAAGTCGTGGGCCGCAACGCCTTGGGCGTGATGCTGACCGGCATGGGCGCAGATGGCGCCAAAGCCATGCGCACGATGCGTGACGCCGGGGCCTGGAACGTGGCGCAGGACGAAGCCACGTGCGTGGTCTTCGGCATGCCACGTGAGGCCATCAGCCACGGTGCCGTCAATGAAACCCTGCCATTGCCGCAGATCGCTCCGCGCCTGATCGAATGGCTGCGCAGCCAAGCGGGCCTGGCCACATCAAGGGTTTGAAGGGTTTGAAGGGATGCATGGGTCAGCTGGGGACAACTGCCCGCCTGATTGCTTTGGCGCTCCACCCGGCAGAAACATCGCCTGCAGGTCGGACAAAAAGTCAAAGCCTTTGACAGTGGCTTGCACGCGGTCCTGCACCTGATCCCAGTCCAGCAGGCCGCGCGCCTGGGCCTGGTGCAGAACATCCTGCAGGGTGGACAACGGCAGCGCGGTGCGTTCGCTGAACTGCGACAGCAAGAAGCCCTCACGCAGCCGCAATGCGCCCAGCATGTACTCGAACACCAGCTCCTTGCGCTTGACCTCTTGTTGGTTGCTGAGAGCATGGCCAGCCAGCGCTTGCGCCATGTAGGTGGCGGGGTCGCGCCAACGCTGCTGGCGCAGCACGCGGTGCGCAAAACTCAATTTGCCATGCGCTCCGGCTCCAATGCCCAGGTAGTCGCCAAAGGCCCAGTAGTTCAGGTTGTGGGCGCAACGGTGACCTGGCTTGGCAAAGGCCGAGACTTCGTAGCGCTCCAATCCGCTGGCGGTGGTCTGTGCGACGATCAGGTCCAGCATGTCGCTGGCCAGGTCGTCATCCGGCAAGAGGGGTGGCTGGCGCGCGAAGGCGGTATTGGGCTCCAGCGTCAGGTGGTAGATCGACAGGTGCGGCGGGTCAAAAGACATGGCTGCATCCAGATCCTGCTGCAGTTGCGCCAGCGTCTGCCCGGGCAAGGCGTACATCAGATCGATGTTGAAGCTGTCAAAGGCCTGCTGCGCCTCAGTCACCGCAGCGCGCGCCTGGGCTGCGTCGTGCACACGGCCGATGCGCTGCAGCGCCGCATCGTCAAAGCTCTGCACACCCACCGACAGGCGAGTCACGCCGGCAGCTCTGAAGGCCCTGAAACGGTCGCGCTCGAAGGTGCCCGGGTTGGCTTCCAGCGTGACCTCGGCCCCCGGGACCAGCGGCAGCAGCGCGCGCACCGCATCCAGCAAGCGCCCAATCGCTGATGGCGAGAACAGGCTGGGTGTGCCGCCGCCGATGAAGATCGTACGCACGGGCCGGCCCCAGACCCATGGCAGGCTGGTTTCCAGGTCAGCCAGCAGCGCATCGATGTAGCGGTCTTCGGGCAGCTCGGCTTGAGGTCCGGATTGCAGTTCGTGCGAGTTGAAGTCGCAATACGGGCATTTCTTCAGGCACCAAGGCAGGTGGACGTACAGCGCCAGCGGCGGCAGGCTGCCCAGTTGCAGGACGCCCGGGCGCATGACGTGCGCCAGGCTTTGCGCCGAGCTGTGCCCGTTGGCTTGCAGGGCCGGCTGCGCCGCTCGCAGCGGCACAGGCACAGACACACGCACAGGCACAGGCCCAGGCAAAGCGGTCACAACCCCCACACGCTGCCAAGCCACTGCTGCATCTGGGCCATGGCGCGAGCCCGGTGGCTGTGCAGGTTCTTGGTCTGCGCATCCATCTCGCCCACCGTCATCAGCAACCCGGGGATGAACATCAGCGGGTCATAGCCAAAACCCAGCTCGCCGCGCGGCTGTTTCAGGATTTGGCCAGACCAGCGGCCCACTGCCACCAACGGCTGGGGGTCTTGCGCGTGGCGTATCGCGACCAGGGTGCAGACAAAGCTGGCATCGCGGCCGTTGCCGGGCTGGGCTGCCTGGGCCGGTGAGCCGCGACCGGCAGCGGCTGCACCCAGGCGCAGCAGCAACAGTCGGTTGTTGGCCTCATCCTGCAGCCTGCGCAGCGCTTCGCGGTCGGTGGGCAGCGCTGCAGGCGGCGCGGCGCCGTTCACGGGGCTCACGGGGCTCACGGAGCTCACGGGGCTCACGGGACTCACGGGACTCACGGGGTTCGCAGGGTTCGCAGGGTTCGCGAGAATCTCAAACGGCGCATAGTGGGCCGAGATCACCCCGGGCGCACCGTCCAAGGCATCCACGCACAAACCCGAGTCGTCGGCGATGGCTGCGCAGCCTGAAGCGGCAGCGGCGTGGCGGGCCTTGGCCAACGCGTTTTCGATGAAGGTGCAGTGCGGTTCATCGGCTTCGGTGATACCCAACTCGGCTTGTGAAACCAGTTGCACCCGCAGACCCTGCAGCAGGCTGCGCAACTCGCTCAGCTTCTTGGCGTTGTTGGACGCCAGCACCAGCCGCAGTGGCAGAGGTTGCTGCAGTTGTTGCTGCGGTCGTTGCTGCGGTGGTTGCAGCGGTCGTGGCAGCGGTTGCTGCAGCCGCAGTTGCCCGTCTGGGTGGCTCACAGGCCCAGCGCCTGGCGCTGCGCAGCCACCAACTCTCGGATACCTTTGTCCGCCAAGGCCAGTAGTTGGTCCATTTCTGCGCGTGTAAATGCAGCTCCTTCGGCGGTGCCCTGCACTTCTACAAAACCGCCGGCACCCGTCATCACCACATTCATGTCGGTGTCGCAGGCCGCGTCTTCGACGTATTCCAGATCCAGCAACGCCGTACCTTGCAGCATGCCCACCGAAATGGCAGCCACATGCTCACGGATCGGGCTGGCGGTGATGCGCCCCTGCGCCATCAACCAGCTCACCGCATCGTGCGCCGCCACAAAGGCACCGGTGATGGCCGCCGTGCGGGTGCCGCCATCGGCCTGCAGCACATCGCAATCCAGCTGGATGCTGCGCTCACCCAGCGCCTTGAGGTCAAAGACGCTGCGCAACGAGCGGCCGATCAAGCGCTGGATCTCTTGCGTACGCCCGCTTTGCTTGCCGCGCGCCGCCTCACGGTCGCTGCGCGTGTGGGTGCTGCGCGGCAGCATGCCGTACTCGGCCGTCACCCAGCCTTCGCCGCTGCCGCGCTTTTGCGGCGGCACACGCTCTTCTACCGAGGCGTTGCACAGCACCTGCGTGTCGCCAAAACTGACCAGCACCGAGCCCTCGGCGTGGCGCGTATAAGCGCGCTGCAATGTCACGGGGCGCATGGCGCTGGCGGCGCGGCCGCTGGAACGGGAGAAGCTCATGAAGATGTGTCGCAGGTTGGAGAAACCCGCACATTTTGACCCACCACGGCGAACAGCTCAGGGCTTGCGCCTTTGTGCGCTGCGCTGGATGGCCTCGTTGATCTCACGGATGCTGCGCTCGATCTCGGCCTCGTCCAGATCGTCCACCAGGTTCTCGGCTGCCAGGCTGGCCTGGATGGTGGAGGCAAAGACGTCCTCGGCCAAGGCCTGGGTCGAAACGCCATTGCGGCTTTCGCGGTCTTGCGCAGCTTCCCAGTCCACACCGAGCACGGTCACGTTGTCGCTCTTTTCTCCACCGGCCTTCAGCGCCCGCTCGACCAGTTCGGGCACCGCTTCGGACACCGGCATGCGCACCAGCACCTCGGTGATCTCTTCATCGCTGACGGTGCCCCACAAACCGTCTGAACACAACATCACGCGGTCGCCAGGCTGCACCACTACCGGGCCGACAGTGTCCACCACAGGCTTGCCCGGGCTGCCCAGGCAGGTGAACAGCACGTTGCGGTTGACCTTGTCGTTGAGCGGCACGACCTGCGCCAGGCTGTCTTGCAACTCTGAATAGGAGTGATCGCGCGTGCGCGCCAGCAGCTTGTCGCCGCGAACCAGATACAAGCGCGAATCACCGCAATGCGCCCAGTAAGCGGCGTTGCCTTGCAACAGGCAGGCTACGACCGTGGTGCGGGGCGTGTCCATCAGTGCACGCTCGGTGGCGTAGCGCAGCAACTGGTGGTGGCCGGCAAAAATCGCATCGTGCAGGAAGCGCAGCGGCTCTTGCAGCCGGGGCTTGGCTTCGCGCTGAAACATCGCAGACAAGGTCTGCAAGGCCATCTGTGAAGCCACCTCTCCTTCGGGGTGGCCGCCCATGCCGTCGGCCAACGCAAACAGGCCGGCGTCCCGCGTGTAGCAGTAGCCCATGCGATCTTCATTCTTCTCTCGCCCGCCTTTGCGGCTGATCTGGAACACCGAAAAACGCATGCGGGCAAGGCCTCTGTGAGGGATGAAGACTGGAGCTAGTAGTCCGTTTCGACAAACCCGTTACATGAAATCGCGCCTTCGTCCGCCATGCGTCGTTGCAAATCCACGCCATAGCTGCGGCTATGGCTGTGGTTTGCGCCTAGCCTGACGAACGAACGCCTCGATTTCATTTGTAACCAGTTTGACGGAACGAACTACTGGATCAATTTTTTGCGCCCGTCTTCAGTGTTTCAAGCTGCAGTTTCAGGCGCTCACTGAAGCTGAGCTTGGTGTAGCGGCGCTCGCTTTCACGCGCCAACTCCTTTTGTAGCGCAAATACGCTTTGCGGGCGCGACAACGGGTCGAGCGACATGCACCATTCCGTGACTTCGATCAGGTTGTCGGAGTACACATTGCGCAGGCGTGACAGGCTGAGGGCCAAACGGTCCTTTTCCAGCCGCTGCGGCGCGTCGTTGGGCGGATAGCCCTGCATGCACGCGTAGATGCAAGCGCCGATGGCATAAATGTCGGTCCACGGGCCCAGCGTACCGTCGCGCCGGTACATCTCGGGCGCAGCAAAACCCGGTGTGTACATCGGGCGGATGAAGTTGCCTTCTTTGGACAAGACCTCACGTGCTGCGCCGAAGTCCAGCATCACCGCCTTGTTGTCATTCGTCACGAATACGTTGGCCGGCTTGATGTCCAGGTGCAGCATCTTGTACTGGTGCACGATGCGCAAGCCGCGCAGGATCTCGTCAAACAGGCTGCGGATGGTGCTCTCTCTGAACACCTTGTCGCGCTTGAGATCCCGCGCGGTGACGATGAAATCCTGCAGCGTGTCGCCCTGCAGGTAGTTCATCACCATGTAAACGGTTTCGTTCTCGCGAAAGAAATTCAGCACGCTGACGACGCTGGGGTGGCTGATCTGGGCCAGCGATCGGCCCTCTTCGAAAAAGCTCTTCAAGCCCAGCCGATACAGCGGCACCTTGTCGGGTTTGATTCTGGGGGTCAGCTCACCCAATGAGCGATCGGCCAGCGAAGCCGGCAAATACTCCTTGATGGCCACCAGGCCCTGATCGGGGCCTTCGGCCAGATAGACCACACCAAAACCTCCAGCGGCCAGTTTCTTGACGATCGTGTAGCCCCCAACGACCGTGCCGGACGGCAAGGGTGCGGGCTTGGGCTTGGACATAATGGTGGATTGACCAGAAGGCGAAAAGCGATGCCGGTTTATAGCATGACGGGGTATGCCAACGCCTCCAGCCTAGAGCCGGAAAAGCCCGGTGAAACTGCCGCTCAGGCAGGCATTCAGCCAGGCAGTCAGCCAGGCATTCAGCGAGGCATTGAGGCGGCAGCGCGCGAGCCTGCGCGGAAGGCCTCGGCTCAGCCGCCGGACCCGGCTGCAGACCGTCCCCCACCACAAGGCACCGACAAGTCTGCCAGCCCAGCCAGCGGCAAAACACCGGCCGCCAGCGCCATCACCGTAGAAGCGCGCTCGGTCAACGGCCGCTTTTTGGATCTGAGCCTGCGCCTGCCCGACGAGTTGCGTGGTCTGGAGCCGGCTTTGCGTGAGTTGTTCACTAGCCAGTTCAAACGCGGCAAGATCGAGTTGCGTGTGGCCACCAGCCGCGAGTCAGACAACAGCCTGCCCCAACCCAGCACGGATCAGCTCAACAAACTGGCCTACCTGCAGTCGTCCATACAAGGCTGGCTGCCCCAGGCCGCGCCGCTTTCGATCAACGAAGCGATGCAGTGGTGTCGCAACAGTGCCGCTGCAGAAAAGCTGGATGCGCCGCTGATGCAAGCCGCTCGCCAATGCGCCAACGGTTTGCTGCAAGCCCGGGCCCGCGAAGGCGCCCGGCTGGTGGACATGCTGCTGGCCCGCGTGGCGACACTGCGCGAGCTCTGCGCCCAGGCCGGCCCCTTGCTGCCGCAAGTGCTGCAACGCCAACAGTCACGCTTCATGGAGCGCTGGAACGAAGCCTTGGCCACCGTGCAAGCCGCAGCCACCGTACCGGCCCAGGCGCTGCATGAGCGCGCCCTGGGCGAAGCCGCGTCCTACGCCATCCGCATCGATGTCGCAGAAGAGCTGACCCGTCTGGCCTCGCACCTGGACGAAATCGAGCGGCTGCTGAACAAGGGCGGCGAGTTGGGCAAACGCCTGGAGTTCCTGATCCAGGAGCTGCAACGCGAAGCCAACACGCTGGGCAGCAAATCCGCCGCCCTGGAGCTGACCAATGTCTCGGTGGAAATGAAGGTGGCGATCGAGCAGATGCGGGAGCAGGTGCAGAATTTGGAATAGTTTTGTTACAAACTGAAGTTTGGTAAGCTGCCGTTTGCCAGCGGCTTTTGACGGTCAGTTGCTGTCGTTCGCCACGGGCAGCTTTACCGTCACTCACCGCCAGGTCGAAAGTACCGGTTGCTGCATCCATAAAGAGGCAAATGATCGGTTCCCGGACGGCTGTCCTGATGCGTGCGGTGGGTCGGCGCCACGCGGTCCGATGGCACGGTAGCACGCCTGCGACGAACGTCGACACCACCATTACGACAACTGCGCGCAAGTCATCCGCCGACAGCCCCGCCAGGCGCAGGTTGGCTCTGTGGTGACCTGTCAGCGCCAGTGCATCGAGCGTGACAGGCTGAATCGCTGCGAAGCGCAACGGTCTCTCAGTCCTTGGTTCGCAGACCGTGGCGGCGGCTCTTCTCCCACAAGGTCTTGCGAGAGATGCCCAGCGCCTCGGCCGTCTGGCCGACCTTGCCTTCGAAGCGCGACAGCATGGCCGCCAGGTATTCCTTCTCCGCATCGGCAACGAAGGACTCCAGCGTCGGCAGCACGGCGGGAGAGGTCGCCGGCTCACGTTCGTCGAACAGATCCGCGACGCTGATCTCTGAGCCGTTACCCATCACGCAGGCGCGTTCGATCCGGTTGTGCAGTTCACGCGCATTGCCCGGCCAGGGGTGGCCGAGCAATGCAGCCCGCGCCGACACCGAAAGGCGCCGCTCGGGCTCGGCCTGCAACGTTGACTGCTCAGCCAGAAAAAGCTGGGCCAGCCACAACACGTCATCGGGCCGGTCGCGCAGTGGCGACACTCGCAGATTCACGACGTGAACGCGGTAATACAAGTCCTCGCGGAACAGGCCCTGCTCGACCCTTTGTCGCAGGTCACGGTGCGTTGCGCAGATCACCCGCAAATCGACCTCGATGAACGACTCCGCCCCCAGCCGCTGTACGCGGCGGTCCTGGAGTACCCGCAGCAGCCGCACTTGCATCGCCGCCGGCAGTTCGGCCACCTCATCAAGGAACAATGTACCGCCGTGAGCCTGCTCGAAATAGCCGCGTCTTTGCCTGTCGGCGCCGGTGAACGCCCCCCGCTCGTGACCGAAGAGCGCCGCCTCGACCAGACCGTCCGGAATGGCTCCGCAGTTGACCGCAACGAAAGGTGCATCGCTGCCAGGGTGCGCCAGCGCGTGCAGATGGCGGGCCAGCACTTCCTTGCCTGAGCCACTCTCCCCCGTGATCAGCACCGTTCGTGCGCGTTCGGCAACGCGGCAGGCCTGGCTGGCCAGTAGCCGCATCTGCGCCGAGGGACCCAACACGGCGCCATCGAGCAACTGCGCGGACTCCAGCTGCTGCCCCACCATGAAACGCACTTTTCCGACCAACTCGGTGATGTCGAAGGGCTTGGTGACGTAGTCCCGTGCGCCGGCCCGCAACATCGCCACGGCGCGGTCGACGGTCGCGTAGGCGGTGATGAACAGCCAGGGCGGTGGCCCCGCCGGCAGGGCCTGGGCCTGCTCGAACAGGCTCTCGCCCGATCCATCGGGCAGGCGCACATCGCTGACCACTGCGTCGACCCGCTGGCGCCCCAGCCATTCGGCCGCATCGGCGACGCTGCGCGACCAGTGCACCGCGAAGCCTTCGAGCTCGAAACGATCGCACAGCGACTCGCCCATGATGGCGTCGTCCTCGATCAGCAACAGTCGGGCCATGGCTCTAAGCTCCTGCTGATTCTGTTGCCGTTGCTGGCTCGGGCACTGGCAGCGACACCGACACCCGTGTCCATTCGCCGTCGCTCGCCACGTCGATCGTGCCGCGCAGCCGCTGCACGATCTGCCAGCACACCCACAGGCCGAGCCCGTGGCGATGCTGCCCCGTGGGCGCCGCTGCTGCCACGAAGGGTTCGAACATGCGAGCCAGCCGCTCAGGCGCCATCGCAGGCCCGGTGTTGCCCACCACGATCGCCAGCAGCCCCGGCGCCCGCGCGACGGTCAACTCCACCGCCGCCACGCCATCGCCCACCGGCCGCGCCGCAGCCGAGGCGTTGAGCAGCAGGTTCAGCGCGAGCTGACGCACCTCGTGGCCCGGCACCGCCATCGCGTCCTGCGCCGAGTCTTCGATCTGCCACAGCAGGTGCTGCCCACGCGCTTGCGCATCGGGCTGGATGAGCAGCAGCAAGTCGTCCCAGTCTTGTGCTGTCAGTCGCGACGCGTCCAGACGCGCCTCCACCAGCAGCGCGCCGACCGTGGCGCGAATCTGCTGCAGCCCGCGCTCGAGCAGCCCCAGCGTCTTCTTCGTCACCGGGTCGGGGTCGCCGTGGCGCAGCGCCGTGTCGATGGCGTTGAGCATGCCGCCCAGCGGGTTGTTGATCTCGTGTGCGATGGCCGCTGAGACACGGCCGACGGCGGCCAGACGGTCAGAGGCCATCACCTCCATTTCGAGCGCGGCCTTGCGCGCCAGGCCGTCGAGCATCTGCCGCGCCTGGCCTGACAGGCGCCCGACCTCGTCGCCGCTCTCCGGTGGCAGCAGCTTCATCACTTCGTGCGCCGGCTCCTGACCCACGCGAGCCAAGGCGTTGGCCATCTGCGCCAACGGCTCGGCCAGCCTCTTGCCCGCGTACCAGCCCAGCGGCACCAGCAGCAGCAGGCCGGGAACGCTGACCAGGGCCACATCGACCACGGCCGAACGCAGCCGCTGGGCGTACAGCGCCGCATCAAAGTCCAGGATCACGGTGCCCAGACGGCTGCCGTCCTCGGCCAGGATGGGGCCGGCTCCGCCAAGCTCGGGGCCTGTGGAGCCGCGTCCCATCACGAAGTGAAAGCCTGCGTTGCCGACGGCCCGGGCCGCCACCTCGGCCAGCGGCTGCGGCAAGTCGGCAGCCGGCGTCAGCACCGGCATGCGCCTCGGGTCGCTGGCGACGAAGACCTGGTTGGCGGCGTCCAGCACGACGACACCTTGCAACGGGCTGTTGCGGTGTTGTGCGGCCAACGGGGCATTGACGACCTCGAAGGCCTGCCAGAGGTCGTCGCGCAGCAGTGGGTCGCGCAGCGAGCGCGCCAGCAGCGTGGCCAGGCTCTGCGCGCTGGCCTCGAGGTCGCGCCGCGCGTCGGTCAGCGCACGCGACACCAGCAGCGTGGTGACCACGACCTCGGTAAGCAGGATGACCGCCGTGATCGCCAACGGCACCTTCAGCCGCCAGCTGAGGTCGGCCAGCCTCATATGCCGGCCCGATCGGTCAGCCGCTGCAGTCGGCGGATGCTGTCGAATTGGCCAGGTTGGGGCAGCTCGAAGCCATCGATGTTCAGCTGTCCGAGCAGCACGCGGCCATCGTTCGATTGCGGCATGCGCAGCAGCACATCGGCCAGTTGTCGCCGTTCGCCCAGGCCCCAGTTGCTGCGCGCAACCACGGGCGGAAAGCCATGTGGTTCTGAGCGCCAGGCCACGCGCAGGCCGACCACGCTGTCGGGCTGTTGCGCAGCCATCGTGTCCCACACATAACCGTCCACCGATCCGCCATCGGCCAGACCGGCCTGCACCGCCTGCACGACTTTGCGGTGGCTGAAGGTGAAGAAGCTGCGCCGAAAGAAAGTGGAAGGGCTCAGCCCCGCAGCCGCGATCTCGGCGCGCGGTACCAGATAGCCGCTGTTGGACAAGGGGTCGCTGTAGGCGAAGACCCGGCCGCGCAGGTCGAGAATCTGGCTCGTGCGTTCGTCACTGGCTGGAACGACGAGGTGCGAGCGGTACAACGCCGCGCCCTGGTAGCGCGGTACCGCCACCACCTCCAGCCGCGACTCGTACAACACCAAAGGGTGCCCGCACAGCCAGGCTGTCTCGACGCCGTCGTTCAGCAGCAGGTCGACGATCTCGCGGTAGCTGCCACGCTGCACGAAGCGCACGGGTCTTTCCAGTCGTGCTTCGAGGTAAAGCCGCCAGCGCTCGAGCAGCCCGACCTGCTCGTTCAGAAATACCGCTGTGGCGCCGAAGCGCAATACCGGCGCCGCGGCGACCTGGCGCGGCCAGAGCGTGCTGGCGATGATCGCCGCGCTGCCAGTCAGCACGCGCCTGCGGTTACGTTGTCGTAACCGGAAATCGCCTGCCAAGGGTGTGTTCATTACCGTTTCTTCCCATCGCCGGGCTTTTCGAAGCAGTGGCCATTGGCCTGCATCTTGCAGATTCATTGATGCCGAACCAAGTGCACTTACCCGAGTACGGCACAAACCCAGGAGACAAGACATGGCAGCAAAGCAGCAGCAGACTCAGGAACTCGCGCTCGTGGAT
>JBBQIB010000033.1:0-23288 GCA_038324515.1 Burkholderiales bacterium | reverse complement strand
GCGTGGGCGCGGCCAGGGCCTGGCAGGTCCACCCCGAGGCTGGCGCTTACGCCGCTTTGGCCCTCAGCCTGCAAGTGTTGCTGGCAGCACTGCTGTTGCCGATGCTGGCCAGCCTGTGACACTTGCGTATCCTTGGGGCGCGAGCTTCCTTGCGTACCCCCCTTCCGTACCCCCTTCATACCGACACCCATCTCTGCCTGAGCTGGTTGGTCTTTGACTGTTCCCATGCAAACTCATCTCGCCGCTGAATTTCAAGGCACCCGTGAAGGGCAGGAGGCCGAAGCCATTCTGCGCAAATGTGTGCACTGCGGCTTTTGCAATGCGACCTGTCCCACCTACCAACTGTTGGGTGACGAGCTCGATGGGCCGCGGGGCCGCATCTACCTGATCAAGCAAGTGCTGGAAGGGGCCGAAGTCACACGCAGCACGCAGCAGCACCTGGACCGCTGCCTGACTTGCCGCAACTGTGAAACTACCTGCCCCAGCGGCGTGCAGTACGGCAACCTGGTGGAGATCGGCCGCAAGCTGGTCGAGGAGCGGGTGCAGCGGCCGGCAGGCGAGCGGGCGCTGCGCTGGATGCTGAAGGAAGGCTTGACCTCGCCGCTGTTCAGCCCGGCGATGAAGATCGGCAAGATGGTGCGGCCGATGTTGCCCGCTGCGCTGAAGAACAAGGTGCCGGTCCCCAGCGGCCCGCGCGCCCACCGATGGCCAACCCGCGAGCATCCGCGCAAGGTCTTGATGCTGCTGGGCTGCGTGCAGCCGGCGATGATGCCCAACATCAACAGCGCCACCGCGCGTGTGCTGGACGCTGCGGGCATTCAAACCCTGGTGGCCGATGGTGCCGGCTGTTGCGGCGCGCTGCGCAGCCATCTGAGCGACCATGAAGGCGGCCTGGCGGACATGCGGCGCAACATAGACGCATGGTGGCCGCTGGTCGAAGGTCTGACCTCGCACGGCAGGGTCGAGTCCATCATCATGAATGCCAGCGGCTGTGGTGTCACCGTGAAGGAATATGGCCATGCGCTGGCGCACGACCCCGATTACGCCGAGAAAGCAGCCAAGGTCAGCGCGCTGACTCGCGATCTGAGCGAATGGTTGCCTGAATTGGTGCCCGCGTTGCAGCCTCAAATCAAGGTCGAACCTGAGACCCGGCTGGTTTTCCATCCGCCCTGCACCTTGCAGCATGGCCAACAGTTGCGCGGCGGCGTCGAGACCCACCTGAACGCATTGGGCTTTGAAGTCACCGTGGCCAACAACGAAAGCCACCTGTGCTGCGGCTCAGCCGGCACCTACAGCGTGCTGCAGCCCAAACTGGCCTACGCTTTGCGAGACCGCAAGCTGGGCCATCTGCATGCACAGTCTCCCAAGACCATCATCAGCGCCAACATCGGCTGCATCCAGCATTTACAGACCGGCACGCCCACGCCGGTGAAGCACTGGGTCGAGGTACTTGATGAAGCCTTGGCGGCCGCTGAATAAGAGGCAGTGAATGAGAGGCTGTGAAAAGGCACCCGGCCGTCTTGCCTTGCAGCGGCCGTGGTGCCTGATCCGGGCCCAGGCCCCGGATCCAGAGGATCAGCCCGTTTTCTTGACGTAGGCGCTGCACCACCCAGTTGCGTTGACTTGCTTGCCTGCAAACAGCGGACAGGGCCCTGAGGCATCGCCTGCTTTGCCGCCAAACAGCGAGCAATTGCTGCAGGCTTGGCCGGCAGCGTAGGACGTGAACTGGGTCTTGTCGACCTGCGAAGCCACCGCTGCATAGCCCAGCGCGACGGCGGCCGGGTCAGCGGGGTCGACCATGGGCATGCTGCCTGCGTCTACTGAAGGCGTGGGTGTTGCTGGGGCGGGCGCCGGTTCGGGTGCTGGGGCTGCTGGCGCAGGAGCGGGCGGTGCAGCAGGGGCCGGCGCAGGTGCGGGTGCGGGCTTGTCGCCACACGCGGCCAGCAGTGACGCTGCTGCAGCCGCAGGGACGATGGAGATGAATTGTCTGCGTGTCTTCATGGATAGCCTCTTCCAGCGAGGAATTGGCGTGCGCGACTTCCGTGGCCAATGTTTGCCCAGGCTCGTTTTGCACCTCAGAGTTGACAGCGTCAGTTGACTGCGAAGTCTTCCAGCTTCTTGCCGGCAGCCAGGGCATCACGCAACCATTGCGGACGTTTGCCGATGCCGCCCCAAGCGCCGCCGGTGTCGTTGCGGTACTTTGCTTGACGCGTACTTGTCCCGCTTTTTGCGCCACTGTCACGCTTGCCGGCTGCCGCGTTTTTGCGTCCTGGTCCTTTGGTGCTTTTGGTGCTCTTGGTGCTTTTGGCGCCGTTGGCGTCATAGGGAAATCCGGTGGCCGCTTTGCCGCGCATGCCTTTGGACTTGCGCTTGACGCTCAACCCCAAGTCTGCGGCGGTCAGCCCGTAAACCTGAATTGCTTCGCGGATCTTTGAAGTCACTTGAGCGACTTCGGCTTGACGCAGGCTTTCAGCCTCTTGCTTCAAGGCTTCAATTTGTTGAACGATCTGTACGTAGGTCTTGGTCATGAATGAATGTGGATGGTTAGGAAACCCCCTGGCTGTTCTTGTGCTTGCCGTGCAATGGATGAAACTGCCAGGCTCGCCAGAACATATTCTTTGAGTTTCAAATGGCCCGCCTGACCGGCAAAGCCATGAACGAAACAGCGCTACGCTAACACAGACAAGCGGATGAATGCACGGCACCAAACTTGATCTTGCGCAATGCCAATTCGATCCATCGCGGTTTGCACTTGGATTTCGCGAGCCAAGTCAGTGCTGGTGATGTCAGCGTACGTTTGTGCAAGTTGGCATCTTCTGCAGGCCAACATACTTCACCATTACCCCGGCAATGCCAGTTCGACGGGGCATGTCTTTCTGGCAGACCGTTTTCCAGCGGCGTGATGGGCGCCTGCTCCTGAATCTCTGCAACGCGCGCACTTCCACGAATGGCCGGCCTGGATGTTGTGGTCCGTTGGCCCCGATGCGGGGCGAAAGGTGGCCAGAGGTGGCCAGATGTGGTCAGAGGCTAAAGGTGGCTAAAGGCTGGCCGAGGTACGCAGTTTTTCCAGCCGCATGGCCAGTTGCTGCTGTTTTTGCTGCAGTTGCAGCAGTTGCGCCAATGGGTGTGGCGATGGCGGCGTTTCAGGTGATTGAGCCAGCGCGGCCTTCAGCGCGGCGATCTCTTGCATCAACTGCACTTCGTGGGGCACCACACCGGCGTCTTTGAGAATCTTGAAACCCATGCGCAATTCGCCCGGCGTCTGGGCGTAGCCGTCACCGAGTTGCAACGGTCGGCCCCAACTGGGGGCGCTGCGCAGTTCACCGTTACGTTGGCTGACATCCAGCGCCCGGCCAATGTCGTCTTCCAGCATCTGCAAGCGGCGTTCGCGCTTTTCTTCGGGTGTCATCGGCAGCTCCAAAGCTTGCGTGTCGGTATCAGGCCCCGGCCAGCCCCGGGCTGTCGAGTTGCTCGATCCAGTGACGGGTCAGCGGCGTCTGGGCTTTGGCCATGCAGCGCTCATTGAGCAAGGCTTGGCCCAGGCTGCGGCGGCCGCTGCGTGCAGCCGCTGCCATCAGGGTTTGGTCGATGAAGTCGCGCTGCGCGTGGCTGCCGCCCAGCCGCTGAGCTTGGCTGCGGACTTGAGACAACAGATCGCAGGCGGTGTTGGCGTCGCCTCGACGCAGCGCAATCAAGCCACGCATCAATGGCAGCCCCACTCCGCGCGCCATGCCATGGTTGCTGCGTGCGGCATCTGCGGGGTCCAGCGCGCGCTTTGCGCAGCGCGCCAGCCAGCTTTCGGCGCGTGCGATTTCGTCTGCGCCCAGCAACGCCATCACGGCATGCACATCGTTGAAAGCGTAGTAACCGGCATCGTCGCCCTCAAGCGGCCAGGATTTGATCAGGGCTGCACATTGCGCCGACATGTCTTCTCCCAGCAAGTGCAGGCGCCAGAGCAACGAAGCTGCATCGACACGTTGCAGCGTGATCTCCAAAGTGTCACTCTGGAAGTGTGCATCGATCAGGCGCAGAGCACCGAGTTTGTCCATGGCCTCCAGCCTGAACAGCGTCTTGTGCCACCACAGGTGGGTCGCAAAGCCATTGCCTTCAGCCCACAACGGCTGCTGTCCGCGCAGCCACGACGCACCCTCTTCAAAGCGGCCCTGCATCTCCATCACATGTGCCACAGCGTGGATGGCCCAGGGTGACTGCGGCTGCAGAGACAAAGCGCGGCGGCCGACCTCTTCGGCCTGCGAGTACAAGTTGTTTTCTTCCAGGCCGAAGGCATACAGCGCCAGCACATGCGCAAACAAGGGGTCGCTTTCGTCCCACTGGGGCAATGCGCGCGCTGGCCGTTGGCGCAGGCCGAGCAAGTCACCGCAATAGAAATCCCAGCTTTGTGCCCACTGCAGCGCCAGCGCGTCGGTGGGGTGATCGATCAGCAA
The DNA here is from genome assembly GCA_038324515.1 of Burkholderiales bacterium. Classification (GTDB taxonomy): domain Bacteria; phylum Pseudomonadota; class Gammaproteobacteria; order Burkholderiales; family Burkholderiaceae_C; genus Rubrivivax. The sequence goes on along the minus strand of JBBQIB010000033.1, from coordinate 18,843 downwards.
TTCGTCCCAGATTCTGCTGGCGCGCTGCCAACGGCCTGCCAGTACGGCCTGCAGGGCTTCAAAGTGCGCTCGTTCTCTGGCAACAGCAGCCGGCAATGCCTGACGGGCCTTGTCCAGATGGGCTCGAGCCTGAATCAGTTGGCCAGGTTCGGTCAAGCCTAGCCAAAAGCCCGCTCGCATCAGTTCGGGCAGGATCCAATCCGGGTCGCAAGCTGCAGCCCGGTCCAAGTCGGCCAATGGCGTGTCGTAAAACGACATCATTCGCCACAACGCCGACTCCAATGCCGCATGCGCGCCCCTGTCGGCGCTGCTGCACGGGTTGCCACGCAGGTCCGCAAATGCCATGGCCGAACTTTAGCGAACAAAAGGCAGTCAGCCACAAGCTTTGGCAACGGCCTGCGCCGGCTGCCGGCTCAGAGGCTCAGGCGGGCGGCTGAGGCCACGGCGGCAACTGGCCGCGCAATTGCTCAAAAGCTCTGGCGACGCGCAGCACGCCGATGTCGTCGTGACAGCGCCCGATGATCTGCAGGCCCACGGGATTTGTCAGTGCGGGCCCTGCGCAAGGCACGCTGATCGCCGGCTGTCCGCTCATGTTGAAGGGTAGTGTAAAAGCGATGTGCGCCATCGCATTGCCGGGGTCATTGCTCGGCATGGCCCAAGTGGCCGCAAAAGCACTGAGCGGCGCCACCGGGCTGATCACGTAGTCGAAGGGCTGGCAGGCAGTGCTCGCCGCGTCGCGCAGCACGCCCATCTGGTTGAAGCCGTGGAAGGCCTGCGCCGTGCTGTACTGAGCGGCTTCGGCCACCCACGCACGAATGAATGGCAACACCCGTTCCTGCCGCTCTGGCGGTAGCGCGCTGATCTCCAGCCACGAGCGCAGGCGCCAGAAGCGGTTGATGCCTTCGGCCACGCCGGCATCGGTGAAGGCGGGCACTTCTTGAATCTGCGCGCCCGCGCCTTCCAGCACCTGCGCGGCGCCCATCACGGCAGCGCGAACGTCAGCCTGCACCGGCATGCCCCAGCCGGCATCCAGCCACAAGCCGATCTTCTTCCCCTTGAGCATTGGCTGCGGCTCTGCACCTTCGAGGTCCGTCCAGGGCAGTGGGGCAAACGGCAGGCTGGTGGCGTCACGCCAGTCGGGCCGGCTCAGCGTCTCCATCATCCACGCCACATCGCTGACGCTGCGCGCCATCGGCCCTGCGACACGCCCGATGAAAGGTGGATAGATCGGCACCCGGCCGTGGCTGGGCTTGAGCCCCACCACACCGCACCAGGAGGCCGGCAGCCGGATCGAGCCGCCGATGTCGGTACCCAGATGCAAGGGCCCATAGCCTGCAGCGGCCGCAGCGCCCGCGCCCGCACTGCTGCCACCAGGGTTGTTCTGCAGATTCCAGGGATTGCGTGCCAGGGCATGGAAGCTGGACAGGCCCGAAGACAACATGCCGTAATCGGGCATCGTGGTCTTGGCCACAAAAACTGCGCCGGCTTCGCGCAGGCGGGCGGCGGGCGGGGCGTCTGCGCTGGCAGGGGTCAGCTGACTGGCGGCAGTGCCCAGCGGCACCGCTTGGCCCTGGGTGGCGACGTTTTCCTTGATCGTCACCGGCACGCCGTCCAGCAGGCCGCGTTGCTCGCCTTTGAGCCAACGCGACTCGGAGTCTTGCGCCATTGCCATCACCGGCCCGGGGTCGAAATCCCAGGTGGCGTGCAGATGCGGCTCCCAGCTTTTGACGTGGTCGATGACCGCCCGTGCGACTTCTACAGGGGATAGTTGCCTGCAGGCATAGGCTTGGTGCAGTTGCGCTGCGCTCAGATCTTGCAGAGCGCAGGGCAGGGTGGGTGGCGAGGCAGACACGACCCTGATTGTGCAGCCAAGTGGAGGGAGCTTGGCATCAGAGTCGGTGCCCAGAGCCGGGGTTTTGCCAGGCCCATCAGTACGAGTTGCATCTGGGGACGACATCACGGCACCGCTCAGCTTTGCTGCGCGAGATGCTGCAACTTGCGTAGGGGGCCGAAGGTTTCAGCCGTAAAAGTTGGTGCTTACCCGCCCCCCAAGATGCGGGGTCGATTCATGTTTTGCGGCCCTCAGGCAACAAACGAGCCAAGACCAACTTGCGGCGTGGAACAGACTGCAACAAACTCATGGCACGTGAGATTTGTCACGATCAGGCAGCGCAGGCACGGTGTTGCTTCGCACGGGTGACGCCTTCCTTGTATCAACCGAAAGGGCATTGAATGCACTGCAATAGATGGATGAAGGCGCTGTGCAGCGTCAGTTTGGCGACGGCGCTGGCCGTCCCGGCGCTGGCATCGACACTGTCGTTTGAGGGCGTGGGTGCCGGGACGATTCTGTTCCCGGGCGATTCGATCAATGAGGGTGGTTTTGAGTTGACAGCGACGTACAGCGCTGGCGTGGTGGACACCAGAGAAGCCTTCGGCCCCGGCACGGGTCTGGATCTGGCTGCACCACTGGGCAATCCAAGCCAGTTTTTCATCGGCTTGAACGATGCCGGCATATCGCTGAAGGCATCCGACGGCAGCGTGTTTGGTCTGGCGGGCTTTGACTTTGCGTTTGTCTCTGCACTGACGGGGTTGTTTGCACCAGGGGAGCAAGCCGGTTTGTTCTTGGCGGACTACCTCAAAGAAGACGGCAGCACTGGCTCTGGATCATGGTCATTCGGCGCTGCAGATGGCGATGGCAAGTTCAGTTTCATCAGCGCAGGTCTGGCTGACATGGGTGGCTTGGCCTCGGGCATCCGTGAGGTCGAGTTCTACGCTTGCACCTTTGACATCGCGGGCGCCTGTACCTTCGGTGACAACTTCAGCCAGTTCGCGCTGGACAACATCCGCATCAACGTCCCTGCCGGCACGGTGCCCTTGCCGGGTACGCTGGCACTGACCCTGTTGGCACTGGGTTTGGCTGGTGGGCTGCGCGCCCGCGCCAACCGCAGCAGCCGCTGAACGCCACCAGCAAGAAGGAAAACCGATGAAATTCAATACCCTCGCGGTACTGTCGCTGGGCGCGCTGATGGTTTGCGGCGCTTCTACAGCCTTTGCCCAGAAAGTTCAGCGCAGCCCGTATCTGATCGAGCTGCGCGGCGCGCCCGTTGCCGCCTACGAAGGTGGTTTGGCAGGTTTGGCCGCCACGCGTCCCGCCGCAGGCAGCAAGCTGGACATGGCTTCAGCCCGCGTTCAGGCCTACAGGGCCTACCTCGACGCCAAGACCAGCAGTGTGGCGGCCAAAGTGCCTGCCGCGCGAATCACCTACCGCTTTGGTGTGGTCGTGCACGGCTTCAGCGCCATGCTGACGCCTGACGAATTGCGCCAGTTGCGCGCCGACCCGGCCGTCAAGTCCATCTCTGCAGACGAGCCGATGCAACTCGACAGCAGTTACACCACGTCGCAGTTCCTGGGCTTGGGCAAGCCAGGTGGGGTGTGGTCGCGCCAGGACGCGTTGGGCCGCGACCTGAAAGGGGAAGACGTCATCATCGGCATCGTCGACTCGGGTGTCTGGCCTGAGAACGTCACGGTTTCCGACAGGGTCGGTCCCGACGGCAAGCCAGTGCCTTACTACGACACCACGGGCACCGTCGTCTACAACCCGCTGCCAGCCGGCCGATTCCGCGGCACCTGTCAGGCGGGTGAGGCGTTCACAGCCGCCATGTGCAACAACAAGCTGGTCGGCGCTGAGGCTTTCCAGACCACTTTCCTGGCGGAGAATCCCACCAACGTCTGGCCAGGTGAATACCTGTCTCCACGCGACGAAGACGGCCATGGCACCCACACGATGACCACTGCTGGCGGCAACGCCAATTCGCGTGTCACAGTGTCTGGCGTCGACTTTGAAGCCACCGGCGTAGCGCCTCGCGCGCGTTTGGCCGCCTACAAGGTCTGCAACGCCCTCACGCAACCCAACGGCACACGCCGCAATACTTGTTACTTGAGTGACACGACGGCTGCCATCGAGAAGGCCACGGCTGACGGCGTGGATGTCATCAACTACTCGATCGGCGGCTCGCCGACAGCCGTGACGGGGTTTGTGGAAAACGCCATGTTGGGCGCTGCCAAGGCCGGTGTCTTTGTGGCTGCTTCAGCAGGCAACTCCGGGCCCGGCAACACGGTGGCGCACATCAGCCCCTGGGTGACGACCGTCGGTAATTCTACGCATGATCGCTACTCTGAAGCGGTCGTGACGCTGGGCAATGGCGCCACGGCGCAAGGTGGTTCATGGCAGACCGCCGGCGTGCCCAGTGCACCGCTGATTCTGGCGCGCGACGCAGGGGTGACGGCATATGCTGATCTGAAAACCAGGGCAGACGAATTGGCGCTGCAGCGCTGCTACAACGCGGCCGATCGGGCGACCGACGGCGCGACAGCGGCAGCAGCCATCGACCCGGCCAAAGTGGCGGGCAAGATCCTGGTCTGCATCCGCGGCGGCAACGTCTTTGTCAACAAGGCGCAAGTGGCCAGAGACGCTGGCGCGGTCGGCGTGATCTTCCAGAACGTGACCGCAGCCTTCCCGGCGGCCGGCGGCCCTTCAGCGCAGAGCGTCTTCGCGCTGGCCCTGGTTTTGCCGGCAGTGCATTTGCCCAGCAGCGCTGAGGCGGCAGTCTTGAACTACGCTGCCACCGCAGGTGCAACCGCGAGTTTTGCCGGATCAGTGCCGGTGGCGGGTGTGGTCGCTCCCATCATGGCGGGCACTTCTTCGCGTGGTCCCAACCAGGGTGATGCCAACATCCTGAAGCCGGACATCACCGCGCCCGGCACCGACATCATCGCCAGCTACACGGCCGCAAACGTCACGGCCGCAGAGCGCGCAGCGTTGATCGCGGGCACTGCGGTTGGCGGTCAAGGTGCCGCACTTCTCAGTGGTACTTCGATGTCCAGCCCGCACGTGGCTGGCGCCGCTGCGCTGCTCAAGCAAGCCAACCCGAGCTGGTCGCAAGCGGCCATCAAGTCTGCTTTGATGACGAGCGCCGTGCAGACGGTCAAGCTCGCCAGCGGCGCTGCCGACACCAACCGCTGGGGCTTTGGCTCAGGCCATCTGGAGCCGCAAGGTGCCGTCAGCACCAGCCTGGTGTTTGACATCACGCCGAGCGAGTACGACGCTTATGCGGCTGGATTCTTGAACGGTCGCGAGCTCAACCTGCCGTCGATCACCTTCGGCAACGTGTTGGGTGCAGCCACGACGGTCCGTACCCTGAGCAACCGGGGCAGCAGCGCGGTGACGCTGAACGCGGCTGCATCGCTGCCTGGATTCGATGTCATGGTGACGCCGTCGACTTTGACGATCCCTGCCGGTGGCAGTGCCAACTTCAGCGTGCGGGTGGTCAAGCAAGCGGCAACGCCGTTCAACAGCTATCGCTTTGGCGATGTGGTGTGGACCGGTGGTGTCCAAAGTGTGCGCAACCCATTGACTGCGCGTGCGTCGTCGCTGGTGGCGGTGAACAACATCTCCGACACACGCGCCATAGGCAGCCGCATCTTCACCATCGGCACCGGGTTTTCGGGTCCCATGGTGCTGACCCCTTCGGGCATGGTGCCAGCCACGATCATCCCGGTTTCCGTGGCGCAAGACGGAGAGACCTGCGTAAACATGGTGGTGCCAGCCGGCGCCTTTGCCATCCGCGCGCAAATCTTCGGCGGCGAAACCACGGCGCCTGACCTCGATCTGGTGCTGTACAACCCGGCTGGCACTGTGGTTGCCACAGGTTTTACCGGCAGCAGCGATGAGCTGGTGGGGCTGAATGCGCCAGCGGCTGGCACCTACCAGGCCTGTGTGCAAGGTTACGACACTGGGGCTTCGCCTACGGCTGCCGTGCCGTTGAACACCTGGATCATCGCAGCACCTGCCGGCACGCAGTCTCTGCGTGCAGCAGGCCCACGGGCTGCGGTACTGGGCGGCACGGCGTCGGTCGTGGTCGCTTGGAGCACGGCGCCGGGCACCCGCTCTTTCGGTGTCGTGCGCTACAGCCAGACAGCCGGTGGCCCAACGCTGGGTGCATCAGCTGTGTTCGTCGATGCCATGCCTGCTTCCACCAGCGCTGTCGTGCTGGCTCCAGTGGAGCGCAGCAAGCAGCTGCGTTAAGACCGATAGCAAAGCCGGCTGCGCCCCTTGCGGGGCCTGGCCAAAAAGAGGGGAGCCTGTGGGCTCCCCTTTTTACTGGGTCGAACTCATCGGAGCTGCGCTTAGCGCAGCCCGCTCGCCGCACCCGCTCGAAGCGCGCAGTGGCCCAGCTCGTGCAGGCTGTCTTTCAAGGTGCCAGCCGCCACAGGTGCCTGAGCAGGTGCTCTTTTGGGTGCCTGGCTGATCGGTGCCTGGCTGATCGGTGCCTGACAATACGCGGTGGGCTCAGGCAGCAGCTCGCAGGTCGACATCTCTCCGCTCGCTTCGGCCCTGCGGCGCTGCAGTGCGGTGTAGAGGCGGGCCGCGCCTTGCATCGCCTGCCTGTCGGTGGCGCTGACCGACCAGGCCAGATATTGGGCCGGGCCACCGCAGGCGCGCCAGCCGACGGCCAGCGTGCGGCACTCGTTGTCCAGGCGACAGCTTGTGCCGGTCGCTTCTTTCAGCGCCTGCCACGCCTGAGCCAAGTCATCAGGGGTTGGATCGGTCGCCAATGATGAGCCGGGTCTGGATGCTGCATGGCCTGTTGATCCGCTCGACGATCCAGGGCCAGCGGCTGCCTCTGCAGGTGGCGTGCCGCCGGCACATGCCGCCGGCAACGTGATCAGTGCCGACAGGGCCAGCGCGCGCAGCACTGGCGGCAGTTTGCGCTTGTCAGGTCGCATGGCGGGTGCAGGCCCTGCGGTGCCTTCAGCTTTAAGCATGGGTCAGCAGATCGAGGTAGCTGCCAGCCAGCAGTGGCGCCTGGCTCAGACCCAACTGCACCATCAACGCCTGCGCCATGCGGTGCCCTTCTTCGTCAGTCTGCAGACTTTGCAGCACCACCTCGAGCTCCATGAAATCTCCCAGGTCATCGACGCGGTCCAGGTGGATCCGCGTCTGGCCTCGCAACAGCAGCCAGCGCCGCTTGCGCACGCGGCCAATGACGCCGCAGCCTCGGGCCAAGGCTTCTCGCAGCCTGGCGGCATCCGGTACCGGCAGACGCACATAGTCGCTGGCGCGTGCCCCCGCCTGGTCGGGCCGCTGGTAGTGGATCAGCTCGGCGCTGCCATCAGCGAACTCGCGCAGCTTCAGGCGGCCATGAGCCACCGCGAAGAAGGTGTCGTCCTGCACCAGCACCTCTGCAGCCCGGTCCGCCAAGACGGTGGCCAGAGGCAGCAGCGCCTCGACGCTGCTGATGCGGGCCTTGATCTCGATGTTGCGTGGCATGCGGCTGGGGCCCTGTACTTGGCTCAAGCTTCAGCGGCGATTCTGCGCAATGCCTGCTCAAAGACTTCTGCCGGCTGTCCGCCGGAAATCAGGTGCTTCTGATTGATGACCACCGCAGGCACCGACTGGATGCCGGCCTCTTGCCATTGCCGCTCAGCCTGCCGTACTTCGTCGGCACAGCGGCCATCGCGCAACATGGCAGCCGCTTGCTGTGCGTCCAGGCCCACCTCGGCCGCCAGCTCAGCCAACACCTGCGGATCGCTGGGGTTGCGGCCCTCGCCGTGATAGGCCTGCAGCAAGGCATGTTTGAGTGCCCGCTGCCGCTTGGCGCCTTCAAATTGCAGCCCGGCCCAGTGCAACAAGCGGTGCGCATCGAAGGTGTTCCAGACGTGCATTCGATCGCCAAAAGTAAACCCGACCTCGGCGCCGCGACTGCAGATATTCTCGCGGTTCTTGGCCAACTGGGCGTCTCCGATGCCGTACTTGGCTTTCAGGTAGGCTGCTGCGTCAGCGCCTTCTGCAGGCATCGTGGGATTGAGCTCAAAGGGCTGGAAATGCAGGTCCACATCGAGCTCCGGGCCAATGTTGTACAGCGCCTGCTCGAGCGCATTCAGGCCCACGGCGCACCAGGGGCAGGCGATGTCGGAGACAAAATCAATTCTCATCTTCGTTTTCCTCGAGTGTCCCCGCACGCCGCGTCGGCAGCAGGTGGGTGTAGGCCGCATTGACGGTTGCGGCTATGGAGCGGGCACCGGGTCACCCAAGGCCCAGATCCAAATATCATGCCTGAACAGCCTCAAGGCGCCTCGGACGATCCTCGCATGCCTTCACCTCATCCGCAAACCCACGCCGCCAACTCACTGGGTTTCGACACCACGGCCCTGCTCATCAACGGGGTCTGGCGACCCTGTGCCGGCGGCCGGTTGTTGCCATTGCTCAACCCCTCCGACGGATCGCAACTGGCGCAGATTGCACGCGGCGGGCCCGCCGACATCGATGCAGCCGTGCAGGCTGCGCAGCAGTCTTTGCAGGGCGAATGGGGGGCCTACAGCGCTACCGAGCGCGGTCGTGTGCTGGCGCGCATGTCCGCAGCCGTGCTGGCACAGGCCGATGAGCTGGCCCGGCTCGAAGCGCTGGACGTCGGCAAACCGCTGCAGCAAGGCCGCGCTGATGCCGTGGCGCTGGCGCGCTATCTGGAGTTCTACGGCGGCGCGGCCGACAAGCTGATGGGCCAGACCATTCCATTCGCCGCTGGCTACACGGCCATGACGCTGCGCGAGCCGCACGGCGTGACCGGCCACATCGTGCCCTGGAACTACCCGATGCAGATCATCGGCCGCAGCGTCGGCGCCGCCCTGGCGATGGGCAATGCCTGCGTGCTCAAGCCGGCCGAAGAGGCGTGCCTGACAGCACTTGCCTTTGCGCACATCGCCCAACAGGCCGGGCTGCCACCTGGCGCACTGAACGTGGTGCCGGGCTTGGGCGAAGAGGCCGGCCAGGCCTTGGCCAGTCACGCGGGGGTGCGGCATCTGTCTTTCACCGGATCGGTGGCGGTGGGTGCTTTGGTGCAGGCGGCAGCGGCACGCCATGCAATCCCTGTCACGCTGGAGCTGGGTGGCAAGAGCCCGCAGATCGTGTTTGACGATGCCGACCTGGAGGCCGCCTTGCCCTTTCTGGTCAACAGCGGCATTCAGAACGCAGGTCAGACTTGCTCTGCGGCGTCCCGCATCCTGGTGCAGCGCGGCGTCTACCCGCAGGTGATGGCACGCATGGCCGAACGCTACCGCGCGCTGAAAGTGGGCGTGGCGCTGCACAGCCCCGACGTCGGGCCCCTGATCAGCCAACGCCAGCAAGCGCAGGTGAAGAGCTATCTGGCACTGGCCCAACAAGCGGGTTTGACGGTGGTGGCGCAGGCGCTGTTGCCTGCAGACTTGCCGCCGGGCGGCTGCTATGTGGCGCCCACCCTGTTGGCCGATGTGCCTGCCGATCACAGGCTGGCCCAAGAAGAGATTTTCGGCCCGGTGCAGGTGATGATCCCCTATGACGACGAGGCGCAGGCTTTGCAGATCGCCAACGGCACCGCCTTCGGCTTGGTGGCTGGCGTCTGGACCCGCGACGGCAGCCGTGCGCTGCGGCTGGCGCGCAAGCTGCAGTGCGGGCAGGTGTTCATCAACAACTATGGCGCAGGGGGCGGCATCGAGCTGCCCTTTGGCGGCGTCAAGCTTTCAGGGCACGGGCGCGAAAAGGGCTTTGAAGCCTTGTACGGCTTTTCGACATTGAAGACCGTGGCCATCCACCACGGCTGAACCAGGAGATAAAGAGATGAGCACAGGCAACAGGTTGCAAGGCAAGGTCGCGATCGTGACCGGGGGTGGTTCGGGCTTTGGCGCTGGCATTTGCGCCAAGTTTGTGGCCGAGGGCGCGCAGGTGGTGGTGGCCGACATTCAGCTCGACGCAGCGTTGGATGTGGCCGCCAGACTGGGGGCCGCAGCACGCGCGTTGCAGGTCGATGTGGCAAACGCCGCCGATGTGCGCATGATGATGGATGCCGCCCAGTCGCACTTTGGTGACTTCCACATCCTGGTCAACAACGCCGGTGTCGGGCACTTGCCGCAGGCCCTTGAAGTCCTGCCGGAGGCCGAGTTCGACCGCCTCTTTGCCGTCAACATGAAAGCCATCTACCTGGCGATGCGCGAAGCCGTGCCACGCTTCAAGGCGCGCAGCGGCCCCGGCATCAAGGGCGTGGTGCTGAACATGGCCAGTACAGCGGGCGTCAGCCCCCGACCACGCTTGGCCTGGTACAACGCCAGCAAGGGCTGGGTCATCACGGCCACACGGGCCAACGCGGTCGAGCTGGCGCCCCATGGCATCCGCGTCAACGCCCTGAACCCGGTGGCCGGCGAAACGCCCATGCTCAAGACCTTCATGGGCGAAGACACGCCCGAGGTGCGCGCCAAGTTTTTGTCGACGATTCCGCTGGGCCGTTTCTCAACGCCGGAGGACCTGGGCAATGCGGCTTGTTATCTGTGCAGCGACGAGGCCAGCATGATCACCGGCGTTTGCATGGAGGTGGATGGCGGGCGCTGCATCTGAGCCTCGCTTCAAGCGCAGCCGGCCGCGTGGGAGGGTTGGCTGAGGGCCGGATTGCTGACCTGAAAAGTGAGTGGAATGCGGGTAACACCCACTTGCACCAGGGGCACTCTGGACTATGGTGGTGGGGCAAGTTGCAACTCAGGTCCTGGAAAGAACACCACTCACTGCTCTTTTTTTTGGCCGCTTTGAACCGACTTGCGATGCCAGGTTCACCCGTTGTTCACCCGTTGTTCACCCGTTGGATGGCGCCAGAACCGGCAAGAGCCCACAAATTCAACCAGGCGACCTAAAGCGCCCAGGAGACCACCGATGACCGAAGTCCGGAAACTAAATCCCGTTGCTGTTGAAGCCAAACCTGCGCGCCGCCGCTTCCTGGGCAGTGCCGCCACTGCAGCCGTGGCCGCGCCGCTGGCAGGTTTCCCGATGATTGCCGTGGCGCAGTCGCCCGTGGTGTTGAAGATGCAGGGCGCCTGGGGCCCCAACGACGTCTTCAGCGAGATGGCGCAGCAGTACGTGACGCGGGTCAACGAGATGGCTGGCAACCGCCTGAAGCTGGAGTACCTGCCGACTGGCGCCGTGGTCAAGACCTTCGAGATCATGGATGCCGTCAGCAAAGGCGTGCTGGACGGTGGCCACCACGTGTCAGGTTATTGGTACGGCAAGTCCAAGGTGGCTTCGCTGTTTGGCACCGGCCCGGTCAGCGGCGCCACGCCTGAGATCGGACTGAGCTGGATCACCCGTGGCGGCGGCCAGGAGTTGTGGGACAAACTGACGGCCAAGCTGGGCCTCAACGTGGTGGGTTTCTTTGCCTTCCCGATGCCTTCGCAGCCGCTGGGTTGGTTCAAGAACCGTCCACCCAAGACAGGCGCTGAACTCAAGGGCTTCAAGTACCGCACCATCGGCCTGGCAGCTGACCTGATGCAAGAGTTGGGCATGGCCGTGGCGCAGTTGCCAGGCGGCGAAATCGTGCCTGCGATGCAGCGCGGCGTGATCGACGCTTTCGAGTTCAACAACCCCACTTCAGACATGCGTTTTGGCGCGCAAGACGTGTCGAAGTACTACTCGATGGGCTCCTACCACCAGGCGCAGGAATTCTTCGAGATCCTCTTCAACAAGGACAAGTTCAACGCCTTGTCGCCCGAGCTGAAGGCGATCCTGAAGTACGCTGCCGAAGCCACCTCGTCCGCCAACACCGCTCTGGCGCACGAGAACTACTCACGCGATCTGCAAGAGCTGATCGTCAAGCACAAGGTGCAGGTCTCGCGCACACCAGAAGCGGTCTACAAGGCCCAGCTGGTGGCCTGGGACACGGTCACAGCCAAGCTCGAAAAAGAGGTGGACATGTTCAAGGAGGTCAACGACTCCTTCAAGTCCTGGTCGCGCCGCGTCGGCTTTTACCACTACACCAACGAAGCCAACTACAAGCTGGCCTTCGAGCACGTGCAGAAGATCAAGTTGCCGACCTGAACTGGCCCCACTCTGAAGTACCGGCCGTCGAACGAAAAGTCGACGGCTTTCTTTTTGCCTGAACGAATCGAAGTCTGACGCCCATGGACAACTGGATCCGCTCGATCGACATCTTCAGCAAAGCCATCGGACACGCGTTTTCCTGGTGCGTGCTGGTGCTGACCGCCAGCACCTGCTTTGAAGTCTTCATGCGCTATGTGTTGAACAACCCCACCGTGTGGGCCTTTGACATGAGCTACATGCTGTACGGCACGCTGTTCATCATGTCGGGTGCCTACGCCTTGTCGCGCGGCTCGCATGTGCGCGGGGACTTCATCTACCGCAAGTGGAGGCCTCGTACCCAGGCCCGGGTCGATCTGGTGCTGTACATGATCTTTTACTTTCCGGGTATTTTTGCGATGGTCTTCACCGGTGCGCGTTATGGCTGGGATTCGGCGCGCATCCTGGAGTCCAGCGTCAACAGCCCGGCCGGTGTGCCGGTGTGGCCGCTGAAAGTGATGATCTTCGTGGCCGGCCTGACGTTGCTGTTTGCCGGCATTGCCGAAGTGCTGCGCTGTCTGGTCTGCCTGCGCGACGGCAAGTGGCCGCCACGCGGAGAAGACGTCGAAGAGCTCGAAAAAGTGCTGCAGAAAAAGCATGGCCAAGGAGCCCAGGCATGAGTGATGCGCTGTTTTTTGACCTGCTGTGGGCCGAGCGCCGGGCCGCTCCCAAGCCGGGCCGCATCCCCTCGGGGGATCGGCCGAAGTACGCTTCGGACGAGGGGCTGTGGGCCGGGCGCCGGGCCGCTCCCAAGCCGGCCCGCATCCCCTCGGGGGATCGGCCGAAGTACCCTTCGGACGAGGGGCTGTCATGACCGATCCGGCCATCGCACTGCTGATGCTCGGCCTGTTCATCGCCGTCATCTTTCTGGGCTTTCCGATTGCTTTCACGCTGATGGCGATGGGCATCGGTTTTGGCTTTTACGCCTACTTCACACCTGGCGAGGCCTGGTGGGACAACCGCATCCTGTACCTCTTCACGCAGAACACTTTCAGCGTGATGAACAACGATGTGCTGATATCGATCCCGCTGTTCTTGTTCATGGGCTACATCATCGAACGCGCCAACATCCTGGACCGGCTGTTCCACAGCCTGCAGGTCGGATTGCGCTTCTTGCCCGGCTCGATGGCGGTGGCCGCGCTGATCACCTGCACCTTGTTTGCCACTGCCACCGGCATCGTGGGCGCCGTCGTCACGCTGATGGGGCTGATTGCGCTGCCTTCAATGTTGAAGGCTGGATATGACCAGAAGCTGTCCTGCGGCGTCATCACCGCCGGCGGCACGCTGGGCATCCTGATCCCGCCTTCGATCCTGCTGATCGTTTACGCCGCCACCGCCAGTGTCTCGGTGGTCAAGCTGTACGCAGCGGCGCTGATCCCGGGCATTTTGCTCGCCACCTTGTATGTGCTGTACGTGATCATCCGCGCCACCCTCAACCCGGCGCTGGCCCCCAAGCCCAAGGATCTGGGCGAGTTCTCGGTGCTGCAAAGCATTCTGCTGATGCTCAAGGCCTTCCTGCCACTGGCGGCACTGATCATGTCTGTGCTGGGCTCGATCCTGTTCGGCCTGGCTACGCCCAGTGAAGCGGCCGCGATGGGCGCGCTTGGCGGCATCATCCTGGCCATCATCTACCGCGCTTTCACGTGGGACCGGTTGCGTGAGTCGGTCTATCTGACGGCGCGCACCTCGGCCATGGTGTGTTTTTTATTCGTCGGCGCTGCCACCTTCTCGTCGGTGTTTTCGTACCTCGGTGGCGAGCATGTGATCAAAGAAGCGATGCTGGGGCTGGACCTGAGCACGGTGCAGTTCTTGCTGCTGACGCAGTTGATCATCTTCATCCTGGGCTGGCCGCTGGAGTGGAGCGAGATCATCGTGATCTTCGTGCCGATCTTTCTGCCGTTGCTGGTGTACTTCGATGTCGATCCGATCCTGTTCGGCATCCTGATCGCCATCAACTTGCAAACTTCTTTCTTGACGCCGCCCATGGCGATGTCTGCCTACTACCTCAAAGGCGTGGCACCGCCAGGTGTGGAGCTGTGGACCATCTTCAGGGGCTGCTTCCCGTTTGTCGGCATGGTGCTGGTGACGCTGGCGCTGACCTACATCTATCCGCAAATGGTGACCTACCTGCCCGACAGGTTCTTCAACCAGCCCACCTCAGTGCCGATCGATCTGACCGATCCCTCGGTGGTCAATCCCGACATCTTCAAGTGATGGTTGCGCAGAACATTCCACCCACACCCGGTGCGCCGTCAGCCGCCGCGTTGCCGCAGACGCTGCAGCAGTTCAGCGCCGTGCAGTGGCGCGACTATCTGCAATCGGGAGCGGCAGACCTGCCGGCACTGAGTGGCCAGGCGCTGAGCTATGCGCAAGCAGCCGACCAGCGCTTGCATGTTTTCGCCGATCTCGATCAGCGGGTGATTGAGCTGCAAGCAGATCATCTGCACCAGCAGCGCATGCGTGGTGAGCCAGCGGGCCCGTTGTTTGGTGTGCCCGTGGCCGTCAAGGACATCATTGACACGGTGGACTTCCCGACCGCGTACGGCAGCCCCATCCACAGCGGCCGCTACGCAGTGGCCGACGCCACAGTCGTGCGCAGGCTGCGGGGTGCCGGGGCGATGATTTTCGGCAAGACCGTGACCACCGAATTTGCGACCTTTCATCCCGGCCCCACCTGCAATCCGCACAACCCGGCGCACACGCCAGGCGGCTCGTCCAGCGGCTCGGCTGCTGCGGTCGCGGCGGGGCTGGTGCCGCTGGCGCTGGGCACGCAGACCAACGGCTCGGTGTTGCGGCCGGCTTCCTTTTGCGGTGTTTACGGTTTCAAGCCCACGCGCGGTGTCTTGCCACGCACGGGAGTGTTTGAGCAGTCACCTGCGCTGGACCAGTTGGGCGTTTTCTCGCGCACGCTGGAAGACGCGGCGCTGGCGGTGGAGATCATGTCGGGCGACGACGGTCAGGACGAGGCAAGCCGAGCCATCGCGCCACGCCGCTTGTGGGCCACCTGCATGGCCGAGCCGCCCGTGACCCCCAAGTTCTGCTTTGTGCGCACGCCCTGGTGGTCACAGATCGACGCCGAGGCGCGTGAAGCCTATGAAGAGTTTCTGAGCTTGATGCGCGGCGTGGTGGTGACCGCCGAATTGCCCCCGGTGGTCGAACAAGCGGTGCTGTGGCACCAAGCGGTCAACGACGCCGAGCTGGCTTTTGCGCTGCAGCGCGAGTACCTGCACCACCCGCAGCAGCTGAGCCCGGCCCTGCGCGAGCGGGTGGCCCAGGGCATGCAGATGCCGGTCAACCACTATCTGGTGGCACGCGACCGCATCCCGCATGTGGCGCGCGCTTTTGACGAGTTCTTTGAGCACTTCGACGCCATCCTGAGCCCGGCTGCCCTCGGTGCTGCGCCTGCGGGTCTGGCATCGACCGGGAACCCACTGATGCAGACCGTCTGGACTTTTGCCGGCCTGCCCAGCGTGTCGCTGCCGCTGTTCACCTTGTCGGGCGCCATGCCGCTGGGCCTGCAGGCTGTCGGTGCCTTGCACAACGATGGCCGGTTGTTGCGCAGTTGCCGCTGGTTGGTGCAACAAACCGTCGTATCCGATTCTGAAGGTACCGCATGAGCAAACTCGAAAAATTCGCTGGTCTGCTGGGCCTGCTTTTGTTGGTGGCGTTCTTTGCGCCTTATGTCATCAAGCTGCCGCAGCTGGACATCACCTTGATCCTGCTCGGGGGTTTGGTGCTGGCAGGCTACGACTTCTTCACCAAGAAGAAGTGACCGAAAAGCAGTGACAAAAATGCAGTGACCAAAAGGAAAAAACCCCGCTTGCCGGCAACAGCAGGCGAGGTCGACGGGCCGGGGTGATTGTGGTTTGAGCCGAAGCTTGACGGCCGAGCTTTGCAGGGCTACGAGCTTTGCCAGAGCTACACCCGAGCTACACCCGGAGTCGCCGGATCAACTGGCGAAAGAGCGCCCGAAAGCAAACACCGAGTTCGGTGCCAAGGTGCGCACCGGCTTGACCACGGGCTGTGGCGCGATCGGGCGGCGAACTGGTCGTGACTCCACGGCCACACCTTGAGCCACTTGCTCGTCGACCAGGCTCTTCAGCGTGATCGTGGCCATGTGCTCGAGCATGACGCCGTTCAAGCGCAGCCACAACGCCTTGGACATCCCAAGGTTGCGTCCTTCTTCGTCGATGTCGCCCAGGGGCTCATCGACGGCCGTGACGATGTCGGCCACCGAAATGTCGGCAGCGTGGCGGCCCAGCGTGTAGCCGCCGCCAGGCCCGCGCGTACTTTCGACCACGCCCTGGCGGCGCAGGCGACTGAACAGCTGCTCAAGGTAAGACAGTGAGATCTGCTGGCGCTGGCTGATGGAAGCCAATGCCACGGGACCGGCGGGTTCACGCAGCGCCAGATCAATCAGTGCGTTGACTGCAAAGCGGCCTTTGGTGCTCATGCGCATGGAAACTCTCCTGTAGCGACGATGGAATGACAATGAAGAAAAGTCTTCAGAAACCAACAACACTGGTTAATTTAGGGCTATCAGACCTGCTCGTAAATTCGATATTTTCATATTTTCATATCGAAAAAATCGTACAGTCGATGGCCTTGGGCGAAGCTTCATGAATTTCAAGCACCTCCACTACTTCTGGGTCGTGGCCAAAGCTGGCGGCGTGGCCAAGGCGGGCGAGCAGTTGCATGTCTCGCCGCAAACCTTGTCGGGTCAGATCAAGCTGCTCGAAGAAAGGCTGGGCCGACGCTTGTTCAGAAAGCGCGGCCGCCAGCTGGAGTTGACCGACGATGGCCGCGTAGCTTTGCGTTATGCCGATGACATCTTCACGATGGGTGCCGAGCTGGAGACCGCCATGCGTGAAAAGCGGGAAGTCAGTGCCACCGCCCAGGTGCTTGAGTTTCGCGTCGGCGTCGAGGACTCGGTCGCCAAGTCGGTGGCCTACAGGCTGCTGGAGCCCGCGCTGGACCTGCCCGACGTGCGGCTGATTTGCACCGAGGGCGGTTTTGACGATTTGATGGCGCAATTGGCGCTGCACCGCATGGATCTGGTGATCGCCGATGAGCCGCTGACCAACCGTTTGAGCGTGAAGGCCTTCAATCACGCGCTGGGCAGTTCGCCGATGAGTTTTTTTGCCTCGGCAGCGCTGCAAAAGAAGATGCACGGCCCGTTCCCGCAATGCCTGAATGGGGTACCGATGCTGGTGCCGGGCGGCTCTTCGGCGGTGCGGCCGCAGTTCGAAACCTGGCTGACGCGTCACCAGCTGCGGCCCAATGTCGTGGGTGAATTTGCCGACGGCGCGTTGATGAAGGCCTTTGGCCGTGAGGGCCGCGGTGTCTTCATGTCGCCCAGCGTGATGGAGCAAGACACCGCCAAACAGTACGCTGTGCAGGTGGTTGGGCGCAGCAGCGAGGTGGTCGAAGACTTTTACGCCATCTCGGTCGAGCGGCGCATCACCCACCCGGCAGTGGCTGCAATCACGCATGCGGCACGTGGTGCGCTTTTTGGTTGAGGCTTCAGCCCATCGCGCCGTCCTGCACCCTGTGCTTCTTGCTGGCGTGGCGGTCGCTTCAGGCTGGTCAGCAGCCCCAGGTCTTGGCTAGAGTGGGGCCAGCACGAAACTTGATGTGCCCAGCCCCTGATCTGATTCCTTGATGAACGCCGCGTCTCCCAACTCCTCCCCTGCCGGCGCCACGTTGTGGTGGGCGCGCTGGCAGCGCCTCTCAGCGGCTTGTGTGCGCGGCTTTCATGGGTATGCGGGCTGGCTGGTCGGCATCAGCTGGCGCCGTTTTCTGCTGCTTTCGCTGCTGCTGCTGACCGTGGTGGCCATCGTGCATGATCTGCCGCCCTTCACCTGGACCGTGACTGAGCGGGTCCCGAACCAGGTGCCACGGGTGATTGTGCTGCCCAGGCCCGCCAAGCCTGAAGCGCCTGTCCCCCCCGCTGCGCCCACCCCACCCACCGCAGCCAAGCCAGCAGCCACCGCGGATGCACCTTCAGTGCGCATCCAGGCGCCCGGCAAGACCGGTGCGGATTCGGGCGTCGAGATCATCATCAGCAAAGAAGGCGTGCGCATCGGCCCCCAGGCACAAGTGCCCGCCCAGGCGGCTTCAGCCGCAGACGCAGCCGATGCTGCCGATGCTGCCGCCCAACGTGTCAAGCTGGCCGCCGACAACGCGGCCTCGGCCGCCGAGGCTGCGCTGCGCATCGTGCTGCCGCCTGGAGAGGTGGCGAGCGAGCTGCGCGTTGCGCTGGAAGAAGCGCGCAAGGAGATCGAGCAGGCCGTGCGCGAAGCCCGCCGCGACGCCGCAGAAGCCCTGCGTGATGCCGATGAAGCCAAGCGTGACGCGCAGCAGGTGGTGGAAGAATTGTTGCGTCTGCAAGATGAGCCGCGCAGCCGCACCCGCGTCACACGCTACGGCATTGGCGACGTGATGATGCAGTTCACGCTGTTGTGGATCATGGCCTCGGCGATCATCAAGTTCACCTACAAGGGCCGCATGCAGGCCGAAGTCAAGGCTGCGCAGGCGACCGAAACCGCCGAGGCCGAGTCGCTCAAGCGCCAGGTCATCGAGGCCCGCATGGCCGCGATGCAGGCGCAGGTGGAACCACATTTCCTGTTCAACACGCTGGCCAGCATCGACCACCTGATCGAAACCGACCCGAAGCGCGCCAGCCAGATGCAGAAGAACCTGATCGCACTGCTGCGCGCCAGCATGCCGACGATGCGAGAAGCCAGCGGCAACACGGGCGGCACGACCGGCGTGCGTGATCTGGGCCGCGAAATTGCGGTCATCCGCCCTTACCTGGAAATCCTGAAGGTACGCATGGAAGAGCGCTTGAGCACAGCCATCGACGTGCCTGCGGGCTTGCTGTCGGCTGAGTTCCCGCCGATGATGCTGCAGAC